>NZ_JBIASS010000009.1:0-370683 GCF_042890955.1 Streptomyces sp. NPDC001933
ACCAAGCAGCAGAGTGCCGAGCAGCAGGTCTCAACGCATCAACAACTGTCCCTTTTCATCCGTACGCGGGTGGGGACGTTCACTTGTACGCCGACACCGCCCAAGCCGACCGAGCCGCCCACCATTGTGGGCAGTACCAATGCCCACGGCGGCCGGACGGGCGGGCAAGTGTCCGACGAAAGTGGCTCAGGGGACGGCAGCGCGTTAAAGGTTGCCGCGCGGGCAGGAACCTGGCTTGGGATCACGGTTTCATTGCTGGCTGTGCTCGCGTTCTTTGGCATCACCAGCATCGGTGACTTCGGTGGCTTCGTGACGACCGATAAGGAAGCGAACCGGGAAACGTGTCGGATCGCTGATGAGGCGGCCAAACGTGTGCTGTTAGTGGGGTTGGATCGGGAGAGCGCCTCTGACTACTCAGAGCAGATGAGTAAGGCGGCAGGGGAGGCTCGGAACGCAGAGCTGAAGGAGATCCTGGCCACTGAGGCTGAGGAGTTCGGCTCAAACGGGGGGTGGGCGGACCCGCGGAGCAACGTCGAGGACGACCCCTATGCAAAGGTCTACGACGAGTGGGGAGACTATTGCCGCCCCGGCTACTGGGGCGTTGAGACGCCTGGTGAGGAGCGCTTCTAGGTCCTCCACGGGCACCCATTAATACACGGAGCGATCGGACCCGTTTTGTGCGACATCCCTGTGAGGTCGGAGCCATTCAGCGCCAGGATCCAGGACCTCCTCGTGACGACCTCCGCAGGGACCGGAATCGGTACCTACCTCAGGTCGCACACCTGGTCCTGCTGACGCGCCCTCCAGGTCACCGCCAGGCGGCCGCCTCGGTCGCGTGGATGCAGTAGCGCTCGTAAGTGCTCTCATCGCTGCTCTTGGGGACCGCACAGGCGGTGACCTGGAACTCGCCGTCGCCCACACTCACCATGCTGGTGAACTTGTCGTCCCCGTACTCGATCTCGGCAGTGCGTTTGGCACGCCCGGTGACCTCTGCCGTATCCAGGTCGCCCGGGCGCCCCCGCTCGATCCGCGACCATACCGCCTGGCAGTTCTCGCTGTAGCGGAGCTGAAGGAGAGCGGGGTTCCCGAGCCACTGAGATCGACAGCTGGGTCAGACAGTCGTGGGGAAGGCAGAGCCGTGAGTGTCAGCTCGTGCAACACCTTCGCGGCCCGCCGCCGGGTCATCCGCCCCTTCGCCGAGTGGTCCGTGCTCCGTGAGGCACGTCGGGAGGCCGCGCAAGGCCGATACAGCGCCAACTCGGCTTCCGCCACAACCGCAACGACGTCCGACCGCGCAGTGACCGCTCCTGTCAGCCTCCGTTTCCGGTGCTGGCTGTACCCACGGCATGGCTCAGCACGAAGTCGCGCGCCAGGCGTGCGGCCTGCTCACGGGCCTCGATGGTGATGCCGTGCCGAGTACGCGGCAGGATCACCAGACGTGCGCCAGGGATCTCCGATGCCATGAGTTCGGCGACCTGAGCGCGGACGATGGGGTCCTCCGCGCCATGCAGCACGAGAGTAGGAGCCGTGATTTCATGCAGCCGGGCAGTGCAGTCGTGGTTCTGAATCGCTGTCATGCGGCGTGCGTCGGCGTCTACGGGACGCCCCCGCAGGGCGCGCTTGGCGTCGGCGACGAGCTGCGGGTCGTTCGCCTGCCCCTCGGGTGTGAGGAGCAGGTCCAGCGCGAACTGCGCCCGCGCGTCCGGCCCCATGGCGGCAATGCGGTCACCAAGGCTCTCGGTCATGGTCCAGCTCGGGGTGGCGCCTGACAGTATGAGAGACGCGACCCGCTGGGGGTAGTGGATCGCCAGGTGCATGGCGATCGCTCCGCCGTACGACACTCCCATAACGTGCGCGCGCTCAAATCCCAGCGCGGCAAGGAAGTCGGCGCAGTCAGCGGCTTGCCGAACGATGTCGTATGGCTCGGGCCCGTTGAGTGTGTCACCGGTGTCACGCTGGTCGAAGCTGATGGCCAGGATTCCAGCGCCTAACAGGGGGCGGAAGGCATCAAACTGCCCCCTATGGCTCTCCCCGCCATGCAACAGAACCAGCGGTTCCCCCTGGCCGGACTCAACGTAGGCAATATCGATGTCGCCGACTTTGACGTGCTGAAACCCCTCAGAACTCACGCGCTCACCTCCACAGGCGTGCATCCATCGCCTCGGCGAAGACGGGATCGGCACAGGACGGCGGGCTCGCTGCCACCGAGCGATGGGAACGCTCGATCATCTGGTCACTCACTCTCCGATCGTCTCTGAGTACAGCATGGGAACCGGGTATCGCCCAGTCGCTGGTTCACCTCTGCCCCGACCACTACTCCACAAACGAAGGCACCCTCAAGTGATCAACGCACCACCCCCGGGTGATCACGTGGTCGAGGCACAGGTGCGTGACTACGGGTTCTCGCCGGCTCAACAGGATGAGATCTGGCGACGTCGGCGCGAGGGGCAGTCGTTCAGCTTGATGGGGCGGGCGCTTGGTGCGCCGATGCACCATGTCCGCCCGGTTTCTGTACCAGAGCGGCGGGGTTCGCCTCACTCCGCAGCAGCGGTCGGAGCGCCCGGTCGGCCGGGGTCGGCACCCGCGGTGCCTTCTTCAGCCGGGGCACCATCGTGAAGCGGCGGGTGTGGCAGGCGGAGGCGACCGCGCCGCCGCGTGAGCGGCAGGGCGAGCCGGGCTGCGCATCGCACTTCGGGCAGGCGTGCTGTTCGACATCGTCCGCGTCCGGCCGGCCGGTCGGTCGGTCGGTCGGGGAAGGCTGCTGAGGAACCGTCATGAGCCTGGGTTTTCCCATAATGCAAGTCTCAGAAGGGGGTCTGCCCCGCTTTTGGGTGAGAACGGGTTCTGCGAGCGAATCCGGGATCGGCGGGGGCCCGGTGGCCCGATATTGATCTTGCTCGCGCAAAGGAACGTTTGTGAGAATCACTCGGCATCGGGGGCGGTGTCGCTCGGGTGGGTTCCGGTGAGCTCCGGCCTCGGAGCACATCGGTACAGCGGCTATCGGTGAGATTGATCACGGTCCGGGCGGCCTTCGCACTTCTGCGCTGGTTGCGCCGGCCGCGTATCCGCTGGGAAATCCGCGCCGACATCCACCAGGCCTTCCTCACCCTCGGGCGCGCAATCGCCTGCTGGCGGCGCCTCAAAAGCAGTGCTGATCTGATCCATCAGCCCGTACTGCCTACCAGTGCCTCGCCGAGTGGGGTGCGCCGGTAGAGCACCGACCGTCCGGACCGGGCGCGGACGAGCAGTCCCGCGCCTCGCAGGATGGCGAGGTGGTCTCCTACCGCGCCGGGCGTCATGGCGAGGCTTCGGGCGAGGTGGCTGGTACTGGCCGGGGCGTCCAGCGCCAACAGCAGCCGGGCTCGGGCCCGGCCGACCAGAGCGGTCAGGGCGTCCGGTCGGGGGACGCTCTCCTGTTCGCCCCACAGGGCGGCGGTGCCGCGGGCACGATAGATCAAGGTCCTGGGCCAGGGGTCTTCCAGGTGGGCGGCGATATTCGCGACGAAGACCGAAGGGATCAGCAGGAGCCCGTCGCCGGCGAGGCGGACTGTTCCGACTTGGGGGAAGTGGCCGATCTCGATACCGCCGGCTTGCCAGGCGATGCTCGGGTGCAGGCTCTCGATGGTCGTGACCCATCCGTGTTCGCCGATCACACCCACCCGGTGCACGACGTCGCGCTCACAGATCGCGCGCAGTTGCGGCCAGTCCGTGGCGAGCAGCTCGTGCCATGCCTGGTCCATCGCCTCGGCGATCCTGGAGGCGGCGTCCGTCGAGTCCAGCACTGCGCGTACGCGGGGATCGCGGGCGGACGGGCCAGTCGCGTTGGTGGCGATTTCGTGGCGGGCCGCTTCCAGCGGTGTGGCCCGGATCATGGCCAGGTCGTCTGCCCAGGTCTGGTTGAGGCCGCGCGGGGGCGGGGCGACGAAGTTCGGTCCGGATTGGGGGCTGTGCAGGGCGAGGACGGCGTTCAGTTCGCTCTCGCGGCGAAGCCGTTCAAAGGCCGGCAGGAGCCGGGTGGCCCAGGCTCGCGGCAGCGGCCGGTCTTGGCCGGCGAGCGAGCGCAGCAGGAAGCAGAGGTCCATCGCGGGGGAGAGTGCGAAGCGGCTGCGCAGCAGGTCCTCGACGGAGACTTCGAAGCGGAGCACCCTGCGACGTTACCGCAGGACGTCCGTTCCGATTCGTCGAGCGACGAATCATTGTTGGGTGGGGTGGGCGCACGGCGAGGCTGGGCGTCATGACCCCAACCGCCGAACCCGCGCAGGGCAACCACCGTGCCACCTACCGGGAGGTGCTGGCCGAGCCGCGATTCCGGCTGCTTTTCTCAACCCGAACCGTCGCGATCACTGCGGACGCGCTGCGGATCACCACGTTCTCGGTGCTGGTCTTCTCGGCTACCGGCTCCGCGCTGCTGAGCGCACTGGCCTTCGGTATCGGCTTCATCCCGCAGCTGTTCGGCTCGCTGCTGCTGGGCTCACTGGCCGACCGGCTGCCGGCCCGCGCGCTCATCACCGGCGGCTACGCCTTGACGTGCGCCGCCGCCCTGCTGCTCGCCCTGGTGCGGATGCCGATCGCGGCAAGCCTCGGTGTCGTGGCGCTGGTCGCCCTCGCCACACCGGTGTTTCACGGCGCGTCGAGTCGGCTGGTCGCGCAGTCGCTGGAGGGCGACGCCTATGTACTGGGCCGTTCACTGAACAACATCGCTGCCTCCGGCGCGCAATTGTTCGGCCTGGCGCTGGGAGGTGCGGTCGTCGCGGTACTCGGCCCGCACCGGGCGCTCGCGGTAAGCGCCGTCCTCTACCTCGGCTGCGCGCTCGCTATCCGCCTCCGGCTACCCCGGCTGCAGCCAGGAGTGTTGGGCAGCACACCCGGCAGCGCTCGGGGCGATGGCGGGGCCGTCCGTGCAAGCCTGCACGGTGCCGGGCTGCTGCTGCGCGGACGCACGGTGCGACGACTGATGCTGGCGCAGTGGCTACCGACCGCTTTCGTAGCGGGTGCGGAAGGCCTGCTCGTCGCCTACGCGGGAGGACGCCACTTCGCGCCCGGCTGGTACGCGGTGCTGATGGGGTGTCTGCCGGTCGGCATGCTTGTCGGTGACCTTCTGGTGGGCCGACTGCTACGGCCGCCCACCCGGGAGCGACTGGTAGTCCCGTTGATTGCGCTGATGGGACTGCCTCTGGTCGGCTTCGCTGCCGAGCCCGGAGTGGGCGTCTCGTCCTGTCTGCTGCTGCTCTGCGGATTGGGATTCGCCTACGGTCTCGGCCTGCAACGGCCGTTCCTGGACGCCCTGCCGCAGGATGGCCAGGGCCAGGCCTTCGGTCTGCTCGGCTCCGGCAGCATGACGCTGCAGGGCGTCGGGCCGGCCTGCTTCGGCGCGGTGGCCGCAGGCATCGGAACAGGCGGCGCAATCGCCCTGGCAGGCGGTGCGGCGGCGCTTACCGCCGGCTGGATTCTCACCTGGCACCCGCCCACCTCCCCGGTCTCCGTCCCGAACTGCTCAACGGGATCAGAGAACGGCACCGAACAGCATGCGTGTAGTTCTCCTGCGCAGTAACCGTCGCCGGTCGAGTCGGCCGCGAGCCGTCACGCACCCCACCCCCACCCCACGTCTCTCTGACAGACAGTCACTCCCGGTAGTTCATTGTGTAAGGAGTCCTAAGCCTCGGCTCTGTCGGCCGTTGTGGACCACGTACGGGATCTTGAGACCGCGAGCAGCCCGTGGAAGGTTCATGCCGCATGATCGATGAATTCGCGAAGCACGACCTGCACAGGAGACTGCGGCGGGACCGCAAGGCGCTGCTCTGGAAACTCGACGGCTTGTCCGAATACGACGCCCGCCGACCTTTGACAGCGACCGGGACCAACCTCCTCGGCCTGGTCAAACACGTGGCCACCGTCGAGGCCAGGTACTTCGGCGAGGTCTTCGACCGCCCTTCCCCGGAACCGCTGCCCCGGTGGCAGGACTACAACGGCAACGATCTGTGGGCGACCGAGGACGAGACCCGCGATCAGATCATCGGGTTCTACCGACGCACGTGCGAACACTCTGACGCGACGATCAACGAGCTTCCCCTCGACGCCCCCGGCCACGTGCCGTGGTGGCCGGAGCCTTGTCCCAACACGAACCTGTTCGCCGTCATGGCCCATGTCCTCGGCGAGACCAACCGGCATACCGGGCACGCCGACATCCTGCGCGAGGGCCTCGACGGCCGGACCGGGGTGCGCCCCGAACACGAGACGCAGATCGACGAGGAAGCCCGTGCAGCCTTGCGCGGCCTGCGGCGAGACCCGGGCGAGACCCTCGCACCAGACGTGCGCGCCGTGCCGACGTCGCCAAGTCGCCGCGACCCGGTCCTGCTCGGCGTGCGGCAGACCGTCCCACCTGGACCCGTGCACCACATGCAGGCCCCGGCCGTCAGCGCCCTGTGCACTGTGCGCCGCCAACGCCGAGGTGTGCGCCCGCTGGCCGCTCGGCCCGGTTTGCAAGCCCTGCTATCGCTATGCCCGAACCACCCCCGGCACCTGCCCGGCGTGCGAGCGGACCCGGGTGCTGATCGCCCGGCGGGACAACCGCCGCGTCTGCGGCCCGTGCGCGGGACACACGGACCCGTACGCCTGCCCGCGCTGCGGAGATCCGCGCTCCTACATGGTGCGAGGGCTGTGTGACCGCTGCACCCTCCACGACCAGCTCGACGCCCTCCTCGACGCCGTGCCCGCAGCGGCGCGCAGCCGGTTCGAGCCCATGGGGGCCGCGCTGGCCGACGAGGACCGTACTGAACTGGGTCCGTAACTCCCACTCCGCCCGGCTCCTTGCCGACCTCGCCGCCGCCGAACGAACGCCGACCCACGAGGACCTGGACGGCCTTGCCCGCGACGTGGGCCGCGGCGACGCCCAGACCATCGACTACCTGCGTGGCATCCTGGTCACCTACCAAGTACTGCCCGAGCGGGACGAACTCGTGGCCCGCATCGAGCGCCACCTCGCCCGGACTGTGAAGCGCCACCCCGAACACGCCCTGCTCCTCTCCCCCTACGTCCGCTGGTCGCTGCTGCCCCGCGCCCGCAGGGCGAGCCCGCGGCCCGCAGGCTCAAAGCACCGCATCCGCTGGGCCTACACCCGGATCAACACTGCTGTGGCCTTCCTCACCGCCATACGCGAGCAAGGACTCGGCCTCGCGGACGTCACCCAGCACCAGGTCGACGCCTGGCTCGCCGACGCTCCGAGCACGCGCTACGAGGTCCGTGACTTCGTGGTCTGGGCCGCACACCGCGGCCACAGCCACCCGCTCCTGGTGCCCCACCGACCCAAGAAGGATCCGGTTGGCCTCAACGAGGACTCCCACTGGGAGCTCCTCCACCAGTGCCTGACCGACACCGCCCTCCCCCTCGATGTCCGGGCTGCCGGCGCGGTACTCCTCCTGTTCGGCCAGCACCTCGCCCGCATCGCGGCCCTGCCCATCACCTCCCTGAGCCGGCGGCGGCGCGCCGGGCGAGCTGCTCCGCCCTGACGATCCGTTCCACCTCGCCGAGTTCGGGCTCAAGGATTCGACGATGGTCGGCCCATCGCCGACCACGGACCGGATCGGCCAGCATCAACGGCTCGATCCGGTCCCACATCCCATCAGTGATCACCCACCAGACAGACACATCCGATCTACCGACGAGCAGATCAGGGAGACACGCTAGACGCGCTCCAGCGCGCGGTGCGGATGGGCTGGGAGTTCCACCACTACGGGGTCATCGGGCCGGATGGTCCCGGTCTGGCGGACCACGCCCATGACGCCGCATTTGAAGGTGAACTCGTCGGAGAGCGGGTCAAGGGCGAACATCTCGCCCAGGAGACCTGTCTGGAAGTCGTTGATCTTCGAGCACGGGTTGCGCAGTCCGGTCACCTCGACCGCTGCGTCGGCTCCAAGCCGCAGCAAGGACCCGGTGGGCAGGCCGAGAAGGTCCACCCCGCGGGTGGTGATGTTCTCGCCCAGCTGGCCTGCGGAAACCTCGAAGCCCTTGAGCGCGAGTTCCTCGAAGAGCTCTTCGTGCATCAGGTGGACCTGGCGCAGGTTGGGCAGGTCCGGCTCGTAGGTCATGCGGAACTGGTGGCGGATCGTCTCGCCCGCGTGGACGTCCCCCTCCACACCGAGACCGGCGAGCAGGGTGATGGAGGCGTGGTTGGGCTTGCTGAACGAGTACAAGGCGTTGCGGCTCACCGCGGTGATTCGGCCTGCAGTCACGACCCCTCCAGGGCGGTCTGGGCGAGGACCGTCTCGCGCAGGGCGGCGGGGTCGACCTGGAGGGCAGCCAGGACCTTCAGGGCGTGGCCTTCAGGCACGGTCAGCAGGCCGAGGCAGGCAGCGAGCGAGGCCATCAGGAAGTCGGCGGCGATAGGGGCGAGGCGGCGTACTGCCACAGCGGTGCTCCGGAGGGGTAGGGGCTGATGCCCGCCTCATGATCCCAGAATGCAAGCGGGTGTGACAGGTAGTCATACGTGCTGGTCATCAGTCACGGGATGTACCCGAATCCAGGTATCAGTCCGGAGCCCCTATCAGGGGCCAGGCGGCCCAGGCCGAGGGCAGGTTAAGTCCACCCGGCAGGGGCGACCCGCTCGGCGGCGACCGCGCCACGCACCTGGACGAGCTTCTGCCGCACTGGGCGGACACCGAACGCTACGGCCTGCAGGTCACCACCCTGCTCCTCGCCCTCGACGCCACCGACCAGGACCCCCACGGCCCCCAGGCCCGCACCGCCCTCCGCATCACCGCCTACCTCGACCCCGCCGGACAGGCCACCGACCTATGGACCACCAACGCCTTCCTCACCTACCTCACCCAGCAGCAGCCCGCCGCCCCAGCCCGACGAACCCTCACCCTGCGCCGCCGGCGCAGAAGCGCGGCACGGACCGTCACTGGTGACGAGGCAGCCGCAGCGCTGCGGCTCCTCGACAGGACTGATCACGTACGACTCCACCGACCACCTCCGCGCGGTACGCATCCACGCACTCACCGCCCGGGCCGTACGCGAGACCATCCCTCAGGACCAGCAGCCGGCGACCGCCGTCACCGCCGCCGATGCCCTCGTCGAGATATGGCCAGACTCTGACCACGCCAAGCGCGAACTGGCCAGCATGCTACGCGCCAACACGGACTCCCTCACCACCCATGTCGGAGAGTCCCTATGGACGCCCGACTCCCACCCCGTGCTCTACCGCGCGGGAGCAAGCCTCCTCAATGCTCACCTCCACAGCGCTTCCTCGACGTACTGGGAACACATGGTCGCCGACTGCGAGCGGCTGCTGGGCAACGAACACCCCGACACCCTGAGCGCCCGCGCCAACCTCGCCGCCTCCTACTGGCAGGCCGAGCGCACCAACGATGCGATCAACCTGCTGGCACACACGGTCGCCGAGTACGAGCGCCTACTCGGCGACGAACACCCCGACACTCGTGCTGTTCGTGGTGCGCTGTCCCGGTGGCGGTCGGCAGAGGGTGGTTCTGGGGAGCCTCCGTGTTAAGACCGTGTCCTATGTGGTGATCACTCATTGGGTTGTTCATGGGGCGGGATACGTGGAGTGGGATTGTTCCGGACGGGCTGTGGGAGATCGCGAAGCCGTTGATCCCGCCGTCGAGGGTGCGGCCGCAGGGCGGGGGGACGCAGGACACGCCTGATGAGACGCCGTTCGCGGCGATCGTCTACGTGCTGGTGAGCGGGTGTGCACGGCGGGCTCTGCCGCCGTGTTTCGGGGTCTCGAAGTCGACTGCACACCGGCGCTTCGTCATCTGGTCCAGAGCCGGTGTCTGGGGTCGGCTGCACGAGGCGGTGCTCGACCGCATCGACGAGTGCGGCCTGCTCGACGTGACCCGCGTGATCCTCGACTCCGCCCACGTACGGGCCAAAAAAGGGGCGAACTCACAGGCCCGAGCCCCGTGGACCGGGGTAAACCGGGTTCCAGGATGCACGTCCTGTCGGACGCGAACGGACTGCCCCTGGTCGTCGGCATCTCCGCCGCCAACACCCACGACAGCCAGGGCCTGAAGCCCATGGTGGAAGTGCACCGTGTGCGCTGACGAGTTCCGGGCCAAGATGTTCCACCGCGTCCGCGGCATGGCCGCGTGTCCCTCCTGCTCCGGCCGGGTGCGCTACCAGGCGCTGTCGCGCGAGAGCCTCGAGATCGCGGCGCTGTGGCACCCGTCCCTGAACGAGTCCCTCACCCCGGCGGAGGTGACCGCCGGGGCCAACGTGCCGGTCTGGTGGCTGTGCCCCGCCGGACACGAACCTTGGTCCGCCCAAGTGGCGCACGTGTTCATGGGCAGGCAGGGCTGCCCACGCTGCCGGAAGCGGACAAGCGTCTCCCGGCAGGAGACGGAAGTGTTCGCCGAACTCCAGCTCGTCCTCACAGGCGGAGAGCAGCAGTACCCGCTGCAGACGCCGCACGGCCGCTACCGGCTCGACATGCTCTTCCCAGCGGACCGCGACCAGGCCGTGGCCGTGGAGTTCGACGGCTCGTACTGGCACCGCGACGCCGAGGAACGCGATCGGCTCAAGGCGGAGGCCGTAGAACACCACCGGCCCGGCTGGATGGTGGTGCGGGTACGTGAGGAACCGCTGCGACCGACCCGGTATCGCGACGTGGTCGTGCCGTACCTGGCAGACCCGTTCACGGCCGCCAGCGTCGTTGTCGAGCACCTGATGCCGCTGGCGTCGTGGCCCGACGACACCCGTCAGCGTGCGCGCGCCTACCTCAAGGGCGGGCGCCGTCGGGGAGCTGCGCTGGCCCAGCGCCTGATCAACGAGCGACAGCCCGCCGCCCCACCGGCCGGCGACCGACCCGCACCCCAGCCTCTCTCGGGGCGGATCGCGGGCGTGCAGTCTGCCCTGCGGTGAGGGCGGACTCCTGCCCACGACGACAGCACTCGGCCTCCTCCGGCTACACCGGCGCCCTCGCCTACGTCGGCTGGCTGAAGGGCATGACCCGCAGTGATGCCTGGAAGGCGGCGCGCCGCGTGCTGGCTCGGGTGGAACTGACGGAGCAGAGCGACTTCAAGACGGCGAACTTGTCGGGCGGACAGTTGCGACGAGTCGGTGTGGCAGCCGCCCTCGTGCACGGTGCCCGGGTTCTCCTGCTCGACGAACCGACCGCCGGCATGGATCCCCATCAGCGCCGGATCTTCCGGGACCTCCTGCTTGGCCTCAGCGATGAGGTGAGCGTGCTCATGTCCACGCATGACGTCGCCGATCTGGCCGAGGACGCCGATCACGTCACGGTCCTGTCCGAAGGTCGGATCTTGCACTCGGGCAGCACGGACACCTTCCTAGCCCTGGCCCCTGAAGGCATAGCCGCCGGCCGGCAGGCGGAGGGTGCGTACACGGAGCTGCTCGCGCGATACGAGTAGGCGACGACTCACCGCTCCTGCCCCCCGATACCGTCTTCGTTGGCTCCGCAATGGAGCCTCCGGCCTTCAGGTCCGGCATGACTTCCCCCGGCACTGTCACGTTGACTGACAGGGTGGGAAGATCTTCGGGTTGGTCATTCTGGGGAATTGTCCGTGGGCAGTACTCCGCCGTCGTACAAGGGGCACCGGTACCCGGTCGAGGCGACCTCCCGCTGCGTGTGGCTGTACTTCCGCTTCCCGCTGTCATTCCGTGAGGTGGAGGAGCTGACGCTCGAGCGCGGCGTGATCGTCTCGTACGAGACGATCCGGCGGTGGTGCGCAAAGTTCGGCCAGATCTATGCGAATGAGCTGGGCCGACGCCGGCCACGGCCGGGTGACAAGTGGCACCTGGACGAGGCCTTCGTGAAGATCAACGGCGAGCAGAAGTATCTGCGGCGGACCGTCGACGCCGACGGTAACGTGCTCGACATCCTTCTCCAGGGCCACCGGGACAAGGCCGCGGCCCGGCACTTCTTCCGCACACTGCTCAAGAAGATCTGCTCGGTGCCGCGTGTGGTGGTCACCGACAAGCTCCGTTCCTACGGCGCTGCCCACCGCGAGGTGATGCCCTCCGTCGAACACCATTCCCACAAGGGTCTGAACAATCGTGCGGAGAACTCGCACCAGCCCACCCGGCAGCGCGAACGGGCGATGAAGGGCTTCCGCTCCGCCGGCGCCGTAGCCTCTCCCGGTTGGTCCGCCAGGCAGCGCTCGGCGCGATCATGGATGGCAGCGAACGCATCACCAAAGCGTCCCTCGAGGTCATCCAGCTCGACCACCTCGCAGAGGAACACTACTGACCACGCACCAACCGCCCCACACGCAGGCGTCCAGGCCGATAACAGCACGACCGAACCGACGCTGAGCCGGAAACACAGGCCGGGCGGCCCGGGACGTACGCGGAAGCCCCGGCTGCCTTACGGCCCGGCAGTAGATCTGCACAGGCCCCCTACACTCACCCAACCAACCTGTGCAGCACCCACAAAACCCAGGTCACCGCCACCGTCACCCCACCGGACGCAGGAACAGGCAGGCCTCACAACAGACTTGGAACCCCACCCCCCGAACGGAAGATCACCGAGTCAACCCGCGAAACCCCAGCTCACAGAAGCCCTCCCTACGCAGACCCACCGACCGGCGACACCCAACCTCACAGGGCAATACAGACTACGCAGCGCGCCTCCTTCGGCTTACTACGCCCCGGTCACGGCGATTGATCTTGATCGCGCTCCCGCCCGCTGCTAATCCGGTTGAACCAACCCAAGGGAGTGCGCTGTGCGGCAGAACCACCCTGTTCCACCTCCTCCTACTCCGCGTTCACGTATCCGGGATGTCATCGGCGCCGTCACGATGCTCGCCCTCGTCGGGCTCACGGCCATGACCGGTCCGAGCGCCGCCGATCCCCGCCGAGCAGCTGCTTCGGACCCGGCAGCCGTGGTTCGTGACTGGAACGCCATCGCCACCGAGACGATCCGCGCCAGCCTGGGTGCCCGTCCTTCCGGGCAGGGCGCCGTCTGGCACGGGTTCGTCTCCGTCGCCGTCTACAACGCCGTGGTCGGCATCGAGGGTGGCTACGCCCCGTACGAGTGGCGGGAACGCGGCCCCGCCACCGCATCCTCCGCGGCGGCGGCCGCAACGGCGGCTCACGACGTGCTGCTCACCTACTTCTCCGCCTTCAAGAGCGGGCTCGACGCCGCCTACGCCGACTCCCTCTCCGGGATTCCCGAGGGCCTTGCGAAGGACCAGGGTGTCGCCTTCGGAAAGCGCGCCGCCGCCCACATCGTCGAACTCCGCGAGAATGACGGCCGGTTCGCGGATGTACCCTTCACCGCGTCGCCCGCTCCCGGGGTCTGGAGGCCCACCCCGCCCACCCATCAGCCCTTCATCGACACCTGGCTCGCCGAGCTCCGCCCGCTGCTGCTCACCTCCCCGCAACAGTTCCGCCCCGGCAGGCCGCCCGCGCTCTCCTCGGCTCGGTACGCCCACGACGTCAATGAGCTGAAGACCATGGGGTCGAAGACCGGCTCAGGCAGAACCCCGCAGCAGACCGAGACCGCCCTCTTCTTCAGCGGCAACCTGGTGGTGCAGGTCCAGACGGCCTTGCGGGACTATGCCGCCCGGCACGGGCTCGGCGCCGCCACCACGGCGCGGCTGTTCGCCGCGGCGAACGCGTCGGCGACCGACGCCGTCATCACCGCATGGGACGCGAAGCTGCACTACGCCTTCTGGAGGCCGATCAGCGGCATCCGCCTGGCCGACACCGACGGCAACCCCGCGACGACGGCGGACCCGGCCTGGGAGCCACTGCTCGTCACACCGCCCCATCCCGACTACGTCGCCGGCCACACGACCGTCGCCGCAGCAGTGATGCGCGCCGTGACCGGCGTCCTCGGCACCTCGCGTCCCGACCTCTACGTTCCCTCCGAGATCACCGGCACCACCCGGCTCTACGAGTCCGCTGACGACGTCAACAGGGACCTGATCAATGCCCGCGTGTGGGGAGGCATCCATTCCCGTACGGCGGACATCGTTGGCTGCCGGGCCGGCAACCGCGTGGGCACCTGGGCGCTGACCCACTACTTCCAGCCGGTACGCAAGACGAACGCACCGGCGCCGCAGTCGGCCCGGCCTGCCCAGACGCAGTGCCCCGGCGAGGCCGGCTGAACCGCCGGGCCGCAACAGACCCACCCCGGCTTCCGGGCCGGAGGCGACCCCAGGTGGGCCCCTTACAGGGCCTCTGACCTGCAGTTCTTCCCTGACCTGTGCGAACACCGAGCTTCAGCCCGCATCTTCACTCATCTGCCCGAATCTCCCCGGATCCTCATCCACCCGTGTTCTCGTGGGAACACGGGTGGGAACACCCCCAGACAGACCGAAAGCCCAGCAGTCGCCTGCCGGGCCTGCTCGCACCCCGTCGACTTATGGGGTGCGGAACGAGACGCGTACACCGAGAGCTCCCATGGTCAGTGCCGTTGAGTGCGAAGTAGCGGAGCTGATGCTCGAGCGCGGCGTGATCGTCTCCCACGAGACCGTCCGGCGACGGTGCGCGAAGTTCGGGCAGGCCTACGCCAACGGCCTGCGCCGGCAGCGGCCCCGGCGCGGGGACAAATGGCACCTGGACGAGGTCTTCATCTAGATCAACGGCGAGCTGAAGTACCTGTGGCAGGCCGTCGACGCCGACGGCAACGTGCTCGACATCCTTCTCCAGAATCGGCGGGACAAGACCGCGGCCGCCGACCGCGAACGACTCCTCGGCAACGAACATCCCAACACCCTGACCGCCCGCGCCAACCTCGCCACCTCCTACCAGCAGGCCGGGCGCACCAACGACGCCACCAACCTGCTCGAACACGTCCTCGCCAAGTACGAGCGGCTGCTCGGCAACGAACACCCCGACACTCGTGCTGTTCGTGGTGCGCTGTCCCGGTGGCGGCCCGCAGTCCGGCTCGGTGGAGTTCATGCACTGGCCGGCCTGGCCGACGACGCCCCCGACGACAACCTCCGCAAAGAGTGACCACATGACCGGGCCAAACAAAGAGCATCACGCTCAATGGTGGCCGGCAATTCGGTGGCGGGTGCGCCCGGCAGGGTCTAACGTCCCGATCATGTACTCGGTCATACACAACTGGCAGTCCCTGCGCATCCGTTCGGTGTCCCGGACTCGGTGCTGACGCGAGCGTTCGCCGGCACCTGGTCATCCGCGCACTGTTCACCGTTCGCCTCAGGATGACGAGGATTCCTTCATGCGCACCACCTCACACCCCACCTTCGTGTTCGTTCCCGGTGGGTCCAGCAACGCCCGGGCCTGGGGACCGTTGCAGAACGGACTGGCCCTGCACGGGCACCGCTCCTACGCCGTCGACCTGCCCGGTCACGGCGACACAGCCGACCACCCGGCCGCCTACTACCAGCAGCCGCAGGACCTGGCGGCGCTGGCCACCGCCCCGTCCCCGATGCGCGGCATCACGTTGCGGGACAACGTGCGCCACGTAGTGGACGTCCTGCACCGGCTCGCCCCATCGGGGCCCCTGGTCCTGGCGGGCAACAGCTTCGGCGGCCTGACCGTCACCGCCGTCGCGAACGCCGTGCCCGAACTCCTCGACCGTGTCATCTACTTCTCCGCGGTCTGCCTCAGCAACCCTGCAATGGTGACCGGGGAGTGGGACGTCCTCGACAACAACTTGCTGGACGCCGCAGCGGAACGGATCACCGTGCCGGGCACAGGAAACCAGGGGGTGGTGCGGCTGAATTGGCGCGCCGCGCATGCCGACCCCGAGCTGTTCTCTCAGCTCAAGGCCGCCGTCATGGCGGACTCCACCGACCACCAGTTCCGGATGCTGCTGGACTCCATGGACCCGGACGAGAATTACGCGGTACTGGAGGAGGGCGCGGTGGCCCGGTCTGCACAATGGGGGAAGGTTCCGCACACCTTCGTGCGCCTCTCCCAGGATCTGAGCATCCCTCTGGCAGTGCAGGACTACATGATCCGTAAGGCGGACGAGCTGACGCCCGAGAACCCGTTCGACGTCCGCACACTGGCGGCCTCGCACGTCGGATACTTCAGCCGCCCGCACCTCTTCGCGGCGCTGCTGGCCGACCTGGTCCGAGTAGCGCCGATGTAACAGGGCCTCCCGTCCCGGTCTCCGGGCGGTGGTCCAGTCGCCGAAGACGTCTCCGTCGGCGCCACGGAGGTATGCCGACGAGGACGATCAGGAATGGGTCCTTCACTACCGAGTCAACGCGCGCTCCAGCCAAGTCCGCCCTGATCCTGACGTTCGCGACGATCGTCGCGAACGTCAGGATCAAGCTGAGACCAGGAACCTGAACCCGGACCCCAGGCCTGGATGTCCAGGGCTCAGGATCGATCCGCAGGCTCAGGCAGCCGAGGCCTTGACGCCCCCCTTGCCCCGGTAGTCCGGGATCTGCGTCTTCTTCTGGGACTGCTTGGGCTGCCCGGTAGGCGTCGTGGTCGTGGCGGTGGTCGTCTTCTTCTGGTCTCGGAGCTTGGCGACCCGGTCGGTGACGCAGGTGTCGTATCCGCCGCACTCGGTACGGGCCTGCTGGTACAGCGGGTCCGCGTCGGACTCCTTGGCCTTCTTCATCGACTCCGCGATCGCCTTCGCGTTCTGCTTGCACAGCCTGTCAGTGCGCTCCATGACGCAGGTGTCGTACCCGCCGCACTCGGTACGGGCCTGCGAACAGACAGGCCAAGCCCAGTAACTCACCGTTACCGATCACGGAAGCTGAGCCAGAGCCCGAGTTTCAGAAGCACCTGCTTGGCAGTGGCTTGTAAGGGGCGTGTGCGTGGACCGTGCCTCGTCGGCAGGGGTTGCGGACGATGCGGATGGCGGGGCGTCGCAGTCGGCCAGGTCGACCGGCCGGGAGCTCACCGACTTCGATGCGCCGCATCGCCCACACTGGCTGGCGTGGACGCCTAACCGACGTCCCTGGGGTCCTGCTCCCTCTCACCGGCGGTGCTGATCGCGGGATCGATGTCTCCCGCCTCGGATCGACCTGCTGGCACGGCACGGCCGGGCATACCGACCGTCTGGTGATCTGGCCATCCTGGTGCCGGGGGCGGCGGCAGTGGTAGACCAGGGCGGGTGGCCGGTTCGCCCACACTGTCCGGCCGAGGACGACTTCCTCGAATCGATCCGCCAAGGACCGGCGGAGACGGCAAGCCGGTGTGGATCGGCGGGCGTGGATGCAGGCGAATGTCGTGAAGGCTCCCCGTGGCGACCGGGCGTGCACGACGGCGTCGAGCAGTTCGCGCTGCCGCTCGGGCCGGAACGACGCCCACGGCAGGCCGCTGACGATGGCATCAGCCTGGCTCAGGCCGCGCTCGGTGAGGAGGGCGGGGAGGTCGCGGGCGTCGGCGGTGAGCGCATCGACGGCGGGGAAGCGTTCGGTCAGCAGGGCGGTGAAGCGCTCGTTGACGTCGAGGGCGATGTGCCAGCCTCGCCCGTCGAGTCGCTCTTGGATCGTCCGCGTGAACGCGCCGGTGCCGGGGCCGAGTTCCACGACGACCGGGTGCCCGTGGACGGAATCGGGGATGCGACCTGCCGGGCGAGGGCTTTGCTGCTCGGAATCACGGAGGCGACCACGGTCGGCGCCTTGACGAACTCACGGATGAACGGAATGAGGGTGCTGCTCACGACGCCTGGCCGTCCTTGATGGTGAGTTGGTCGATGATGTGGGTCGGCCCTGCGGTCGTGACGTTCGGGATGCCCAGGAGCGGCACTGGCCGCAGCCCGCATTTTCCCGCAGATGGAGATCTGCCAGGTGTAAGCCGCAGAGCTCGCCGATGCGGAAGCCACCGTCGGCCAGCCAGTTCACCACCATTTGGTCACGGGCGGACGACACCGAGGACAGCAGCATGTCCCTGGCTCCCTCCGGCACCATCTTCGGATGACGTCGGCGCACCCGACTTGGGGGCAGCGGGTTGCTCGGCATCGACGTCTTCACATGCCCCAGCAGGGCCCTATTGCGGTCCGCGCGGCTTGGCAGGCGCGTGCGATCCAGCTGCCTGCCGAGTTCCTCATTCACGCCGAGCGCGGCCTGGTGCAGGTAGAAGCCCTTCAAGCGGGAGGCTGTCAGCGACAGCGTCGACTGCACGTACGGGCACTTCGCCTCCCGCCACGGCAGCCCGAACGGGCCTGGCGTCTTCGCCTCCACCGCCCCCATGTACCGCTGCAGGTCCGCCAGCGTCACCGACCCCAGCGGCAGATACTCCCGCTCCAGCCACCTCAAGTGATCAACCAGCAGGTACGCGTACGTCCGGTCGGTTCCGGGCTCTCGCAATCGCAAGAACCGATCCGCCTGGGCATGCACCCCGCCATCGGGCCAGACGATCGTGAATACGCGGGTTCCATCCCCGTGCTCCACCGCCTGTACCCACCAACCCCCGGCTCACACACGCCCCTTGTCCCCATGACGCACGTCGCGTACACGACGGTCAACGGCTCCGCAACGATTCAGGACATGGGCCAAACGAACGTCACGAACAGCCACAGAACGGGTCGGTAAGTTGCGGGAAGTCGTACGTTGCGTCTTCGGACCCCGGTGGCCAAAAGCCGTTCCGCCACGAGGCCACCTTCGTCATCGTGCCAGGGCCGGCGGACCGGACGTGGATCTCTTTCCGCTCTTACAACGCCCCGACTTGTACTTGTGCCACCAGGACTCGCACCTGTACGTGCACCACATCACGGACAGCCAGGGTCGACAGGACGCGCCGTTCCGGATCCTCGCCGGGTTCGCGTAACGGGTCGGGACCTCCCGCAGCATCACAGTGACCCGGCCGCCATCGACCGGCTCGGACGGGCGGCCGGTCCCGGCCGACCGCCATGACGCGCAGGACGCGGCGGCCGACGAGGAAGCAGAGGTCCGGTTCGGTCGCCGACGGCCTTGGGTGAACCCCGGCCGATCCGGCTGGTGGTATCTTCCCTCCGTTCCGCCCGGTTCGCGGACCTGCTGCGGGGCCGGAACAGCTGGTCCGCTGCCAAAGCACAGTCGCGCATGCCCGCCCGAACAGACGCGCCGTCAACCAGTCGCCCCCCCGTTACCTTTTTCGTGGCTCCGCAATGGGGCTACCGGCCTTCGGGCCCGGCATGACTTCCCCCCCTTGTTGTTCATGATCCGGGGGGTGGTGTCACCGGGCCCGGAGGCATCGACGGACCGCTGATGAGGGGCTTGAGCCCCGGCTTCACCCGAGCCGGAAGAGCTCTCCGTAACGTGGATGTGGCAGCTCGGTGCCGAGGCGAGGCCGGACGAAAGCGTGATGGAGGGGCCTGCACGTGATCGACACCGGCGACATCGACGTCTTCCTCGGCCTGGACGTCGGCAAGGGCGAACACCACGCCACCGCCGTCACCCCGGCCGGCAAGAAAGCCTTCGATAAGCGCCTGCCCAACACCGAACCCAAGCTCCGCGAGCTGTTCGCGAAGCTGCAGGCCAAGCACGGGACGGTGCTGGTCGTGGTCGACCAGCCGGCCTCGATCGGGGCTCTGCCGCTGGCGGTCGCCCGGGACATGGGCTGCCCGGTCGCCTACCTGCCCGGGCTGACGATGCGGCGGATCGCCGACCTCTACCCGGGTGAGGCCAAGACCGACGCGAGGGACGCGTTCATCATCGCCGACGCGGCCCGCGCGATGCCGCACACGCTGCGAGCCATCGACGGCGAGGACGAGACGATCGCCGAGCTGGAGATGATCGTCGGATTCGACGACGACCTGGCCGGCGAGGCCACCCGGGTCGCGAACCGGCTGCACGGCCTGCTGACCCAGATCTATCCGTCGCTGGAACGGGTGCTGGGGCCGCGGTTGCAGCACCCGGCCGTCCTCACGCTGTTGGAACGGTTCGGCTCCCCGGCCCAGATACGCAAGGCCGGTCGTCGGCGGCTGGTGACCCTGCTGCGGCCGAAGGCACCGCGGATGGCCGAGCGGCTGGTCGAGGAGATCTTCGCCGCGCTGGACGAGCAGACCGTCACCGTCCCGGGGACCGAGGCTGCCGCGCTGATCGTCCCGAGCCTGGCCGCCTCGCTGACGGCCGTGCTCGACCAGCGCAAGCTGCTGGCCGGGCGGATCGAGGAACTCCTGGAGGACCACCCTCTTTCCAAGGTCCTGACCTCGATGCCGGGAGTCGGCGTCAGGACCGGGGCCAGGATCCTGATCGAGGTCGGCGACGGCAGCACCTTCCCGACCGCCGGCCACCTCGCCGCCTACGCCGGCCTCGCCCCGGCCACCCGCAGTTCAGGGTCGTCCATCCGTGGCGAACAGCCCTCCAGGAGAGGAAACAAGCAGCTCAAACGGGCCTTCTTCCTCTCCGCCTTCGCCGCCCTGGCCGACCCGGCATCACGGACCTACTACGACAAGAAAATCAGCCAGGGCAAACACCACACCCAAGCCCTGCTCTGTCTCGCCCGACGACGAGCCGACGTCCTGTTCGCCATGCTCAGAGACGGCACCTTCTACGAACCCCGGACACCCGGAGCGAGCTGAGGGCAACCGGCCCCGCCTGCGAACCAAGATCATGCAGGCCCATGGCGGCAGCCCTACATATCGTGAACCTCCACGGAGAACCCCTCCGCAAGGACGGAGTTCAGGTGCTCCGCATGCGCACCCAGCCATTGGCGCGCGTCAGAGAACTGCGCCGTCAGTTCGACGAGCACATAGTCCTCGGCGCCGTCAGTCGACCTGCCACAGACACAGCAACGGAGACGCTGACTCACCGCACCCGTCCACTCCGCTCCGTTCCCGCCCACTGCCACCGTCTCATCATCAACATGCACGGGCACATCGTTCCAGACGCCCTAAAACAGCACCCATCCACCTTGACCAAAGAGATAGGGGCACCCCCCCGGCGCTCGCACCGGACGTGACGACGGTCCGGCTCATGACCGCCGGGCATCCTGGACGATGCGGGCCCCTGGGACACCCGATCGGAACACGGGTGAATTGGTGAAATTCGAGGTGTCACCGCCAGTCGTACGGTCCGTCCACGGTGGCAGGCTCCACCATCGAGTCAACCGGGAGGGACGAAGAACCGATGGCGCAGGACCTGCAGGAAGCCGCGTCGGCCGCGCCGATGGCCAACAAGCGTATCAATGCCGGTGTGAGACTCATGGGATGGCTGACGACCACCGACCACAAGGTCATCGGCAATCTCTACATAGTCACCGCGTTCGGGTTCTTCCTGCTGGCCGGAGTGCTGGCCATGCTCATGCGCGCAGAGCTGGCCCGGCCAGGACTGCAGATCGTCAGCGCGGAACAGTACAACCAACTGTTCACTGTCCACGGCACCATCATGATGCTGCTGTTCGCCACGCCGATGTTCGGCGGCTTCGCGAACGCCATCATGCCGCTTCAGATCGGCGCACCCGACGTCGCCTTCCCCCGCCTCAACGCGCTCACCTACTGGCTCTTCCTCTTCGGCGGAATCATCGTGGTGTCCGGATTCGTGGTGCCCGGCGGCGCGGCCCACTTCGGCTGGTTCGCCTACGCACCGCTGAACAGTGCCGTCTTCTCCCCCGGCGCCGGCGGAGACCTCTGGATTATGGGCCTCGTGCTGTCGGGGATCAGTACGACCCTGGCATCGGTCAATTTCATCACTACGATCGTCTGTCTGCGTGCGCCGGGTATGACCATGTTCCGGATGCCGATCTTCACCTGGAACGTACTGTTCACCTCGATCCTCGCGCTGCTCGCGTTTCCGGTGCTCACCGCCACCCTGCTCGCCCTAGAAGCCGACCGGAAGTTCGGGGCCCATGTTTACGACGCCGCGAACGGCGGTGCGCTGCTGTGGCAGCACCTGTTCTGGTTCTTCGGCCATCCCGAGGTCTACATTGTCGCGCTTCCCTTCTTCGGAGTGGTGAGTGAGATCATTCCCACGTTCAGCCGGAAGCCGATGTTCGGGTATTTCGGAATGGTGATGGCCACGATCAGCATCACCATGCTCTCGGCGGTTGTCTGGGCCCACCACATGTTCGCGACAGGAGCCGTTCTCCTACCCTTCTTCTCCGCCATGTCGTTCATCATCGCCGTGCCCACCGGTGTCAAGTTCTTCAACTGGATCGGCACCATGTGGCTCGGCAGTATCTCGTTCGAGACACCCATGCTCTGGGCGATCGGCTTCCTCGTGACCTTTCTCCTCGGCGGCCTCAGTGGAGTGCTGATCGCCTCACCCCCGCTGGACTTCCATCTCACCGATTCGTACTTCATCGTCGCCCACCTCCATTACGTGCTCTTCGGAACAGTAGTCTTCGCGATGTTCGGCGGCTTCTACTTCTGGTGGCCCAAGTTGACCGGACGCATGCTGGATGAACGCATCGGACGTATCCATTTCTGGACCTTGTTCATCGGCTTTCAGCTGACCTTCCTGGTGCAGCACTGGCTGGGTGAGGCCGGAATGCCCCGGCGTTACGCCGACTATCTCGCGGCGGACGGTTTCACCTTGCTCAATACGATCTCGTCCGTCGGCTCCTTTCTGCTGGGCCTGTCAACACTGCCGTTCCTGTACAACGTGTGGCGCACCAGCAGTTACGCGCCCAAGGTCGAGGTGGACGACCCGTGGGGGTTCGGCCGTTCCCTGGAGTGGGCGACCTCCTGTCCGCCGCCGAGGCACAATTTCCGGGCTTTGCCCCGCGTGCGTTCCGACTCGCCTGCCTTCGACCTGCACCATCCCCTCACGCCGGAGAAACAGGAGCCGGGCCTCGGCCGAGGCGGGTCCCGCTCCGCATCGGGCGCTGAAGAGGAGTCGGGCGGATGAAGACCGAGGCCATTGTCTTCGCCGGGGTCGCGGGGTTCTTCCTCGTGACCGATGTTCTCTACGCCGTGTGGTCCCGTGATCCGACAGGCACGGCAGCTCTCACCGTCTCGTTCCTCATGGCGTTGCTGGTCACGTTCTTCTTCGCCACCAACTACCGGAGGAAGGGCCTGCGCCCCGAGGACCGCGGGGACGGGTACATCCACGAGCGGTCCGGTCCGGTGGACTTCTTTCCTCCGCACAGCATCTGGCCGTCACTGACAGCCGCGGGGACGGCCCTGCTCGCCATCGGTGTGGTGTTCGGTCTGTGGCTGTTCCTGATCGGGCTGGGCTTGGCCCTGGCGGGGGTGTTCGGAATGGTCTTCCAGTACGCGCGTGTCCAGGACTGAGGGTGGTTCTCAGTCCTCGCGTTCGCGGACCGGCTCCGGCCGTGTCGTCCGCTCCGCGATCCGGGACCGTTGCTCCTCCGTGACGGGCAGTTCCACGAGGTCCCCGTAGTACCAGCCGCTCAGTACGGTCCGAAGCCGTCGCCGAATCGAGATCGGGCCCTGCGCGGGGAGCTCCAGGGGCGTCGGAACATCACGCATCAGGATGCGGTAGCGGGCTGTCGGGTTCAGGCCACGGCGGCTCTCCGAGAGATCGCCGTTCACCGACTGTGTCACCTGGCCGGTCTCCTCGCCTTCGGTCAGTCGGCGGCGGTCCCGCATCTGAAGGGCGAGGCAGAGGCGTTTGGTCAGCGCGAAGGCCAGGAGTGGGGCAGCGATCAGCGCGGTTCTGAGGACCCAGGTCATGGCCTCGACCGAAATCCTGAACGAGAAGGCTACGACGTCGTTGCCGCCGGCGACCAGGAGAACGGCGTAGAAGACGATGGCCGCCACGCCGAGCCCCGTACGGGTCGGCCGGTTGCGCGGCCGGTCGCACAGATGGCGTTCCCTGCGGTCGCCCGTCACCCATTTCTCGAAAAAGGGATAGAGGAACAGCACTGTGAAGACCACGCCTGGCAGCACGATCGCCGGAATGAACACATTCCACATGATGGTGTGGCCCGCAATGTCGGTCTCCCATGGCGGCATCAACCGGAGCGCGCCCTCCAGGAACCCGACATACCAGTCCGGCTGTGCGTTACCCGATACCTGGTTGGCGCGGTAGGGGCCGTAGTTCCATACGGGGTTGATCTGGGCGAGAGCGCCCAGCAACGTCAGTACGCCGAACACCATGAGGAAAAAACCTGTGGTCTTCGCGGTGAAGTGAGGAAACGCCGGTGAGCCGACGACGTTTTCGTTGGTCTTCCCCTGACCCGCCCAGTGGGTGTGTTTCAGATAGACCACCAGGATGAGATGAGCGGTGATCAGCGCCACGATCAGGCCGGGCACGAGCAGGACATGCACGGGGTACAGACGGGGGATCACGGCATCGCCCGGGAACTGTCCGCCGAAGACAAACAGCTCCAGGTACGTTCCGACGACAGGGATCGACCCCACAATGGTGGCCGCCGTCCTCAGGCCCGTACCGGACAGCAGGTCGTCGGGCAGCGAGTAGCCCGCGAATCCTTCGAGAAGCGCGAGTACGAACAGTGTCACGCCCACGATCCAGTTGGCCTCCCGCGGTTTACGGAAGGCGCCGGTGAAGAAGATCCGCAGCATATGGACGGCGATCGCGGCGACGAACACGAGTGCCGCCCAGTGGTGGATCTGACGGATCAGCAGGCCTCCGCGCACGGCGAAGCTGATGTTGAGGGTGGTGCTGTAGGCCTGCGTCATCCTCACCCCCTGAAGGGGCACATAGGAACCGGTGTAGACGCTCTCCATCATGCTCGGGTCGAAGAACAGAGTGAGGTACACGCCGGTGAGGAGCAGGACCGCAAAGGAGTAGAGGGCGATCTCACCGAGGAGAAAGGACCAGTGGTCGGGAAAGGCCTTGCGCAGCAACTGCAGGGCCAGCTCGCTGACGGGCAGGCGCCCATCCGCCGCGCCGTAACCACTGACCGCCGTCTTCCCGGCCCGGGCCTTCAGCTGCGCCTTACGCCTCCGCAGGGGCATGCACCACTCTCCCGTCGATCTTCCTTCCACCCCCGCCCCTTATTGTTACGGTTCGCTCTTTATGGGTAGCGCATTACTCGAAGGGACTACGCAGAATCGCGGTATCGGCACCTGATCGGCCGACCTGGCCCTGACGTGCCGGGGGGCGCCGCGCGGGTACGTCGGCCTCACCCCGCGAGCGAATCGATCTCCTCCAGCACTGCCCTTAACAAGGGATTAGGCAGGACAAGCAAAGGGCGGGTATAGAAAGTAGATCTTGACCTCGCGGTGATCTCGGCAAGTGCCGCCGATGTCACCGACCCGTCAGCCGCCGGGCCTTCCACTGCCAAAAGCCCCACCGTTGTCATCCTTGGGTACGTCCATTGGCGAAGAGGGGCGGTTGATCTCATATGGGCTGAGACCTTCCCCGAAATCATCTGCAGCCCTCAAGTTTTCGCTACTTCGGGAGAAACGTTCGGTCCGTGGTCCCTGCTGTCCTGCCCGAGACCGACGGCGCGCGTCCCACCAGACGAGGCCAAGCAGAACAGCGACTACGACCACTGCTATACCGAGGGGAAAAATCCAGCGCACAGCCGAAGCGGCCAGTGTGATGTCACTGATGGGCGCCTGGCTCACAAGGTGGCTCATCTGGCCCACGTCCTTTCTGAGGGGATTCCACCGCTCACAAAGCGAGGCAGAAGCTTCCGCTCATTGGAGAGAGCCCGCAATGGCCGGAGCCGTAGGAAACTCCAATCCCGCCGCCCTTCGCGGGATCAATCTCGCGGGTCCGCCTGAGCTGGACGTCTGGCAAGGCTCAAGCTCCCTGATAAGTCTACGGCGGGGAGTGTACGGGGGACCGCTAAGGGCTGTCCCGTAATCCCTGGTGGATCAGCGTGCGGCGTCAGACGCGGCGCATCGCAAGGCGGAGGGACGCCCGAATACTGGATGTATTCGGGCGTCCCGACAACGCGGCGAGGGATGGGGTCTCCCCTGCTCGAGCGCAGCCGAGAGCTTGGGGAAGTGGCTGTCGTCGCACGCCCACCAGGGATTACGGGACAGCCCTTAGGTGTACTCGGCCGTTACTCGCGTCAGTAGTTGATAAGAGGCAATACCGTTAGTGGAAGTACCTGTGGCGGGCCGTGGACCAAGACGGGATGGTGCTCGACATCCTCGCGCAGGCCCGTCGTGACAAGGCCGCGGCCAGGCGCTTCTTCCGCCGGCTCCTCAAAACGACCGGGGCGGTGCCCAGGGTGCTCATCACGGACAAACTCCGTGCCCACGGCGCCGCGCACCGTAAGGTGATGCCCTCGCTGGAACATCGCTCCACAAGGGGTTGAACAACCGGGCGGAGAACTCCCACCAGCCGACGAGGCAGCGTGAACGCGCGATGAAAGGATTCTGCAGCATTGGCGGGGCGCAGCGGTTCCTGTCCGCGTTCACCGGGATCTCACCCCACTTCCGACCCGATCGCCACCACATGACCGCCGGCCGCCACCGCCTCGAGATGACCATCCGCTTCACCACCCGGAACCACATCACCGGCAGCACCGGCCTGCCCGCCAGGGTCTGAACAACAGGCCGCCCCGGCCCCCGCTCGCCCTCAGACGATCACGCTGCGCCGGGAGCTGATCCGGCTGTCCTGCCTGATCAACTCGCACCCGTGCTGGGCGGAGCGCGGCTGGAGTCTGGTGGGCTGGGTCGAGCTGTACCGGGCAGCCGGGAGCGGGCCGGACGGAGGACGGGAACTGGTCGTGCGCTGGACCGGCGAGGGGTTCGTCGTCACCGAGCCCGAGGCACGGCCCTGAGCAGTTGGGAGACGAGTCCGGAGAGCGGACGACCCTGTCAGCGGGGCAACGTGACAGTGCCCAGTGGACTCCTGCGCTCGGCCCCCACGTCCGACTACCAAACGGGCTCAATGTTCGGCACCAGGCTCTATCGACGTCCTCCGGACGGGCACCAGCCCCGATTTTCCCGGCCACGGGGTGGGACCGACAGGCCCGGGATGACTGCCAAGACGAACTCCTTTGCCCCCCTCTTGTGAGAACCGTTGACAGTCGGGATTTCACAGCAGTATTACTGGTCTGACCGGTCCAACCGCATCTTCTGCCTCAGAGCGAAACCCGCGAGTCGGGAGCACCAAAGGTGCAGAGCTCACCACAGGAAGGTCAACATGATCGAGCCGCAACCAGACTCCGCCAGACACCGGGATGTCTCGCGTCGGGCGTTCCTCGCCGTCGGCGCCGCAGCCTCGGCCGGGGTCGCCCTGGGTCTCCGGGGAGCTTCGCCCGTTGCCGCAGCTGCGGCAACGGGGACCACCCATTACGTCTCCAAGAGCGGTAGTGACAGCGCGGCCGGGACGAGGGCTGCTCCACTGATGACGATCAACGCCGCGGCAAAGAAGGCCCGGCCCGGCGACGTTGTCCTGGTCGGTAGCGGGGTCTATCGGGAGGAGGTCGTCCTTCCGCGGGGCGGCACCGGCGATGACATGCGGATCACCTACGCGGCCGCCGCCGGGGCTTCGGTGACGGTGACCGGCTCCGACCTCTTCACGAGCTGGACCCGGGTCTCCGGTGACGTCTGGCAGCTCAAGATCCCGAACTCGTACTTCAACGGGTTCAACCCGTATGCGGAGCAGGTCCATGGTGACTGGTTCGACGGCAGGAGACGAATCCATCGCGTGGGAATGGTGTACCTCGACGGTGCCTGGTTGCCGGAAGCGACGAACCTGGCCGCGGTGAGCTCGCAGGCGAGCGCGTCCTGGTGGTCAGACGTGGACGGTCTCGTGGAGGGAACTGCGCCGCGCTACCAGCCGAGCTACGACGCGAATGGCTCCACGACACTCACCGCAAAGTTCCCTGGAGTCAACCCCAACCAAGGGGCGGTCGAGGTCGGCATTCGAGGCACGGTGTTCAAGCCCGCCGCGACCAACTACGACTACATCACGATCCGCGGCTTCAACCTCCGCAATGCCGCGACGAACTGGGCCGCACCGACCATGGGGCAGTGGGGGCTCGTGAGTGCGCACTGGTGCAAGGGCTGGATCATCGAAGACAACGAGATCGCCTACTCCAGGTGCTGTGGCATCGCCCTGGGAAAGTACTCGGACAAGTACGACGGCACCCGCGGCACGACGGAAGGCTACTACTTGACGATCTCCGACGCGCAGAATACGGGCGGATGGTCGTTTGCGAACATCGGCAGCCACGTCGTCCGCAACAACACGATCCACCACTGTGGCCAGACCGGCGTCGTGGGCTCTCTTGGCGGGATCGGGAGCACGATCACCGGGAACGAGATCTACCACACCAACACCCAGGGGATCTGGGGCGGAGCGGAAATGGCCGGCATCAAGCTCCATGCCGCCATCGATGTCGTCATTTCCGGGAACCACATCTACAACGCCGGCGAGTTCGCCGGGGTCTGGTTGGACTGGATGGCGCAAGGCACCCGGGTCGTGGGGAACCTCTTTCACGGCAACGTGCGCGACATCTTTGCCGAGGTTGACCACGGTCCACTGTTCATCGCGAACAACGTCATGCTGTCGCCCGAAGGGCTCTGGTCCGCGTCGGACGGGTTGGCCTGGGCCCACAACCTCGTGACCGGGACCATGAGAGTGAACCCGGACACGCGACAGACGCCTTACATGCAACCCCACTCAACGACAACAGCCGACTTGGCAGCCGTCCCACTCGGCGCTCAGCAGTGGATCAACAACATCCTCGGCAGCCGGACCAACCTCTCGGCCTGGGATTCCGGGACCCCGGGCTACCCGAGCACGATGAAGGCGAACGTCTACACTCAGGGCGCAAAGAAATCGGCCCTCGAACAGAATGGCGTAGACGCTGCCTCGGTGGCATACGCGCCGGCGCTCACGAAGACGTCGCACGGCTGGTACCTCAAGGTGCCGCGCGACAATTCGTGGCGAGCATCTCAAGCACTCGTGAGCACCGCATCACTCGCCAAGGCGCCGACCCCGAACCAAACGTTTACATATCCTGATGGATCAGATATGTCGGTATCGACAGACTTCCTCGGACTCCAACGAAACACCCGCGTTCCGTTCCCCGGCCCGTTCGAGACCGCCGGCGGTACGAACTCCTTCAAGGTGTGGTCACGAGTCGTGCCGACCACCGACGCCTGGGGCCGGACACCGAGTCCGAGCGGCCCAGGCGTTGCGACCGACACCAAGGGCAACGTCACCGTCCTTGTCCGCGGTAGCGACGACCAACTGTTTCAACGTGCTTTCCACGGCACCTCATGGACCGGCAGATGGGGTGCGCTGGGCGGACCGAACACCGGCACCTTCTTCGGGACTCCGGCCGTGACCGTGATCAACGGCCGTACCGACGTCTTCGTCCGCGGCACCGACAACCAGCTGTGGCAGCGCACCTGGACCACCACAGGCGGCTGGACCAACTGGACCTCACTCGGCGGAATCCTCGTCGACGATCCCGGCGCTGCGACCGATGCCAACGGCAACATCACCGTCCTTGTCCGCGGCACCGACAATCAGCTGTATCAACGCGCCTTCAACGGCACCTCATGGACCGGTTGGGCTCCACTGGGCGGACCGAACGCGGGCACCTTGGCGGGCGCCCCAGCCCTGACCATGACCAACGGCCGTACCGACGTCTTCGTCCGCGGCACCGACAACCAGCTGTGGCAACGCACCTGGACCACCACGAGCAGCTGGACCAACTGGACCTCACTCGGCGGAATCCTCCTCGACAGCCCCGGCGCTGCGACCGATGCCAACGGCAACATCACCGTCCTTGTCCGCGGCACCGACAACCAGTTGCAGCAACGCGTCTTCGACGGCACGTCATGGACCGAATGGGCTGCGCTGGGCGGACGACATGCCGGCAGCTTCGTCGGTGCCCCGGCCGTGACCATGGTCAACGGTCGTACTTACGTCTTCGTCCGCGGCACCGGCAACAAGCTGTGGCAGCGCACCTGGACCACCGCAGGCGGCTGGACCAACTGGACCTCACTCGGAGCCGCGTTCGGATAGCCGCTGCAAATCCGTATGACGGCGGGTGTGTCAACTTGACGGGCGCGGGCGGGTGCAAGCACGCCCCGCACGCGCTCGATCCGTTCGTCGGGGAACTTCCCCAGCTTCAGCCAGGTGCAGACGCCGGATGGAACACATGTCGCAGCCCGGGACAGCATCGTCCTGCTGGACGATCACGCGCAGGTACTCGAAGTGTTCCCACGAGTCGAGGTACGCCGTCTCACTGAAACCGAAGCGTTCGGTGAGACGGGGCGGAGCTGGTGTACGTGTCGCGGGTGAACATCGAGGAGACGTGGCCGGGAGTTTCCTGGACCGCCTTCAGCTCCGCCCCGGCCAGAGAGTTCGCCCGCGGTTCGACGTGAAGACACGAACAGGCACGAACGGAGTGACCAGACCATGTAGTTCTCTGCGATCAGTGATCGCCGGGGTGTCCGTGCCTGCTGTGCGGATCACGCCTACCGGAACCCATCGGAGCCGAACTCCGTGCCGTGATCAGCGGTGTCCGTCCCCTTCACAGCGAGGACTCCGTCCACGCGGCGGGGAACACCGAGCGGGTTGTCGTCACGCAACTCGGGCGGGAGCAGCCGTTGCGGAGTGTCCTGGTAGGCGATCGGGCGTAGGAACCTCTGGATGGCGGAGGCGCCGACCGAGGTGTGTGCGGAGTCGGTGGCTGCCGGGTACGGTCCCGAATGGTTCATCGCCCAGCTCACCGCAACCCCTGTCGGATAACCGTTCCACACCACCCGCCCGGTGCGCCGGGCGACGACGTCGATCACACGACGCGGGAGTTCCTCTTCCCCCTGTCCCGTCTGCAGCGTCGCGGTGAGGCTGCCGGGAAGGCGGCCGAGCAGGGCGAGGAGCTCCTCCTCCGTGGCGTACTCCACCAGCACGGTTACCGGGCCGAAGCACTCCTCGGTCAGCGCCTCGCCGAACATCGCGCCAGGCACCCTCAGCACGGTGGGCATCGCCCTGCCGGCGAGGTCGCGCGGCTCCTCGGCTCCGGCCAGTATCTGGACGCCCGGCTGCGCGGCGAGCTCCCGCACGCCTTCGGCGTACGCCGCCAGGATGTTCCTGGTGAGCAACGTACCGGCCGACGCGTCGGCACCGCGTGCGGCCAGCGCCTCCTGCAGCGCCGTCCCGTGCTCGCCGGCCGGTACGAAGGCGAGTCCCGGTTTGGTGCAGAACTGGCCCATCCCGAGGGTGAAGGAGCCCAGCAGTCCTTCGGCGATCGACGCACCGCGTTCCGCGGCCCCGGCCGGGGTGACGACCAGTGGGTTGACGCTGCCGAGCTCTCCGAAGAACGGGATGGGCTCCGGGCGGGCGGCGGCCAGGTCGAACAGCGCCCGCCCAGCGCGCACCGAGCCGGTGAAGGCGACGGCCGTGACGCACGGGTCGGTGACCAGCGCCACTCCGGCGGCCTGCCCGTGCACCAGGCTCACCGCGTCTGGAACCCCGGCGCGGGCGGCGGCCCTGCGCAGCGCGCCATAGGTCGCCAGCGAGGTCGCCGGGTGGGCCGGATGCGCCTTCACCACGACGGGGCAGCCGGCTGCCAGGGCGGAGGCGGTGTCGCCTCCCGGAACGCTGAAGGCGAGCGGGAAGTTGCTGGCGCCGAAAACGGCGACCGGGCCGCGCGGGACCATCATCCGCCGCAGGTCCGGGCGCGGCGGTACGGCCGCCGGGTCGGGGTGGTCGATCACGACCCCGAGGTGGCTTCCCTCGGTGACGACGTCGGCGAGGAACCTGAGCTGGGCACAGGTGCGGGCGAGTTCCCCGGTGAGCCGGGGCAAGCCCAGCGCGCTCTCCCGGTCGGCGAGCGCCAGGATCGTCTCGCCGTCCTTCTCCAGCTCGGCGGCTATGTCGCGCAGCAGCGCCGCCCGGCCCGCGACGCCCAGGGCGGCCAGCGCCGATACGGCCGACTCGGCGGCCGCGCAGCGCGCCGCCACCTCGGCCGGCGTGGACTCGGCGCCGACCACCTCGACGGCTTCGCCGGTGCGGGGGTCGACGGAGACGACGGCCGGGGTGGCGTGGTTCGTCGCAGTGTTCATTGCAGCGGTCCTTCCAGGGACTCCAGCATGGGTGCCAGGCCGCGGACCACGCTGTTGGTCAGGGTTCCGATCTCGCCGATCTCGATCTCTACGATGTCTCCCCCGGCGAGCGTGAAGGGAAGGTCCGGCACCAGGCAGGTGCCGGTCGCCAGTACGGCGCCGTCCGGGAAGACGTCGGCTGCGAACAGGTATCCGGCCAGGTCGTCGAGTCGCCGGTTCAGCTGCCCGGTGTTGGTCTCACCGGACCAGGCGACGGCGCCGTCGCGACGGATCGTCATGCGGATCGGCAGCGCGTAGGGGTCGGCGATCTCCCACACCGGGCGGATGGCCGGGCCGACTGCGCAGCCACCGAGATAGATCTTGGCCTGGGGAAGGTACAGCGGGTTCTCGCCCTCGATGGTGCGTGAGCTCATGTCGTCGCAGATCGTGTACCCGACGATCTTGCCGTGCGTGTTGAGCACCAGGGCCAGCTCGGGCTCGGGCACGTCGATCGTGGAGTCGGCCCGCACCGCGACCGTGCCGCCGTCGCCGACCACCCGCCAGGCGACGGACTTGAAGAACAGCTCGGGCCGTGGCGCGTCGTACACCCGCTCGTAGACATCCGCGGCAGCGGCGCTCTCGGCCATCCGCGCCTGGCGGGAACGACGGTAGGTGACGCCGGCGGCCCACACTTCCATCCGGCCCTCGACCGGCGTGAGCGGCTCGGCCGGGCCGTCCGAGGGTTCGGTCAGGGCCCGCTCGACGAGTTCGCGCAGGTCGTCCAGGTTCAGGCGCAACAGCTCGGCCAGCGGCAGCGGCAGCGGATGGATCAGGCCGTCGTCCGCTCGCACCCCCGCCCGGATCTCGCCGTCTTTCGCGTAGCGCAGGATATGTGTCATCGGTCAGCTCCATGGAATGGGGTGGCGGGACGGCCGGTGGTTCCGGGTTCGGCCGCGAAGATCGACCCGGCCAGCGGCTGGGCGATCAGCTCGCCGGGGGTGAGCCGGTGGGCGGCGGAGGTCACGTACAGCACGTCACCGCCGGGGCCGCCGAAGGCGCAGCTGGTCACCTGGGTGACGGGGAGGCGGACGATCCGGTCCAGGACGCCGTCGGGGGTGTAGCGGCGGACTGTTCCGCCGCCCCACAGCGCCACCCACAGGCAGCCGTCGTCGTCGACCGTCATGCCGTCCGGCATCCCCTCGGCGGGGTCGATGGTCACGACCACGCGATGCGAACGCGGCTCGCCCGTCGCGGGGTCGAAGTCGTAGGCGTTGACCCGCTGGGTTCCGCTGTCGATGTGATACATCACGGTCCCGTCGGGGCTCCATCCCAGACCGTTGGACAGCGTGACCCCGGTCAGGACGCGAGCGACGCTCCGGCCGTCGTAGCGGTAGAGGGCGGCGGCGCCGGGTTCGGCCTCGTACGGCATGGTGCCTGCCCAGAGCCGCCCGGAGGGGTCGCACTTGGCGTCGTTCATCCGGTTGCCCGGAAGGTCGGCCTCCACCTCGGCGACCATGCGGACGTCGCCGTCGGGCGACAGCATCGCCAGCCCGTCGCGTACCGCGAGGATCAGGCCGTCGTCACCCGCAGGCACCGCGGCGCCGACGTGCACGCCCACGTCCACGACCTGGTCCACGCCGCCGACGGGGTCGAACGTGTGGACCGTGCATCCGGTGACGTCCACCCAGACGAGCCTCCGCCGGACCGTGTCCCAGGCCGGCCCCTCCCCCACGTCCGCGTTGCTCCGCAGCACGAGTTCGCCGTCAAGTTCGGTGATCATCAGACCTCCTCCTGGCCGCGCGGATCGATCGCGACCTTCAAGACACCTTGATCGGGTACGGCGAGGAGCGCGGGCACCTCGTCCAGCGACGCCACGCGCACTGGTACGAGGGCCGGGTCGATCACCCCGGACGCAAGCAGCCGTACTCCTGCGGTGACATCCTCGTCCCACAGGTGCGCCGCCGTACCGATCAGGCGCTTCTCCTTGAGCACCATGTCGGCGAGCGGCACCGCGGCGTCCCGGCCGGAGAACCCGATGATCACCACGGTGCCCCGGGCCCGGCAGTGCCGGATCGCTTCCGGCAGCAGGGAGGGCAGGCCGGTGCACTCGAACACCACGTCCGCCCCCCTGCCCTCGGTCAGACGGTCGATCGTGGCGGCCATCTCCTCCGGCCGGACCGCCACAGCTCCGGCTCGGCGAGCCGCCTCCCGGCGGAGATCGGCGGTCTCGCTCGTCACGACCTGGATTCCGGCGGCCACCGCCACCCGGGTCAGCAGCAGTCCGATGGCACCTGCGCCGAGCACCAGCGCGGTGCCGCCGGTCACGTCACCGGCCTTGCGCAGCGCGCGTACCGCGACGGCGGCGGGCTCGGCAAGCACCGCTATCCGCGGCGGGACGTGGTCGGGAACGGGGACGCAGGTGGCCGCGTCGGCGACCATGTACTCGGCCAGCCCTCCGTCGAGGTTGAGGCCGCGTACCGCCTGCTGCGCGCAGACCCCCTCCTGGTGCCTGCGGCACCACCAGCACATGCCGCAGCCGAGCACGACATCGGGGATGACCCGGGTGCCGACGGGCAGCCGGCTCGCGTCCGTTCCCGGGCCGTGCCCGGCGATGACGCCGACCACTTCGTGTCCGAGCGCCAACGGTGCCTGGGTGCCGGTCAGCGGGTGGGGCTTCTCCACGTCGATGGCGAGCGGTCCCTCGCGGTACTCCTCCACGTCGGTGCCGCAGATCCCGCACAGCTCGACGCGGACCAGCACCTCCCCGGCCGCCGGAACTGGGGTGGGTATCTCCTCCACGCGCACGTCCCGGCGCGCGTGCCAGCGGGCCGCTCTCACAGCCGGGACACCCGCCGTTCCACGTCGTCCCGTTCGGCGACCCCGTCGCGCAGGGTGACCCCGTGCCCGGGAGCCCGGCCCGGCCGCACCTGCCCGTCCTGGATCTCCGGCAGGCCGGTGACCAGCTCGTCGTACCAGGTACGCAGGAACGCCCTGACCGTCTCCTGGATGAGCCCGTTCGGCTGGCTGCACGCAAAGTGCACGCAGCTGGCCAGGGTGGCCGGGCCGGTGCAGTCGTGCGGGGCGACGGGCACGCCGTAGGCATCGGCCAGCGAGGCGACCTTGCGCGCCTCGGTCAGTCCGCCGGTCCACTGGACGTCCAGGGTCAGGATGTCGACGCCGCCGGAGTCGAGCAGCGGCTTGAAGCCGCGCCGTCCCACGCAGGTCTCTCCCGTGGCGATCGGCACGCCGTCGACCTTGGCCAGTTTGCCGAACGCGTCGGCAGCGTCCGAGCGCAGCGGGTCCTCCACCCAGTACGGCCGGTACGGCGCGAGTGCCGAGATGATCTTTTCGGCGGCGGGCCTGTTCCACAGGCCGTGCAGTTCGATCATCAGTTTCATGTCCATGCCGACCTCGTCGCGGACCGCGGCAACCGTCGAGAGTGCCCGATCCAGCTCGGCCAGGGAGATGTCGGTGCCGCCGGTCCGCTCGGCGGCGGTGTCGAAGGGCCAGATCTTCATGCCTCGGATGCCCTCGTCCCACAACTCGCGGGCCAGCCGCGCGGGCTCGTTGAGGAAGGCGTGCAGGTCCTCGTAGCGCTCGGCGGTGCTCACCCCCCAGTTGCCGGACTCCTGCCGGGTGGACGTGCCGACGTAACCGGGTCCGGCGCACGTGTTGTAGATGCCGATCCCGTCATGTACGGCTCCGCCGAGCAGGTCGACCAGCGGCAGCCCCGAGGCGTGCCCCAGCAGATCCCACAGGGCGATGTCGATCGCACCGTTGCCGCGCGTCTCGGCCCCCGATCCCTGGAATCCGACGTAGGGTGCCAGCGCTCGCGCGGCCCGCTCCGGCGTGGGATCGGTCATCCCGACCAGGACCGGAGCGACGCTTTCGTGCAGGTAGGCCTCCACCGTACGGGCGCCGAAGAACGCCTCGCCCAGACCGACCAGTCCGGAATCGGTGTGCAGACGGACGAACAGCAGGTTGGGCTGAATGGCCGGACGGATTGTCTCAAGACTAGTGATCTTCATCCAGATCTTCCGAAAGGTTACTGAACTGCGGGGGACATGGGACGCGCGGGCGTACGGGTCAGGCGAAACGGGCCTCACGCTTGGCTACCGCGTCGACATTGGCGGCGTTGACGACCTCCGCGCCGGTGTCGTACGTCCTGGCCGGGTAGCCGGGGTCGAACTCCTCGGCGAGCAGGGCCGCGGCGATCCAGCCCTGGGCGTACGGGTTCTGCCCCAGGGAGAAATCGATCGACTTGTCCTTGACCCCGTCCAGGACCGGCTGGATCAGGTCGAAGCCTCCGACGGCGAACTTGCCGACGAGGTTCTTGCTCTTCGCCCAGGTGGCCACGTACTGGTGGTCGAAGGCCGCCATCGCCCAGCCGACGATCTTGTCCTTCTTCGAGGCGTACTTGGCGTCGATGGCGGCGACGGCCTTGGACTCGTCGGTGCTGGTGATGAGGACCTCGGTGCTGAAGGAGGTGCCGTTCTCCTTGTTGTACGCCTCGATCCCCTGCTTGATCCCCTGGATGCGCTGTTCGAGGGCGGTGCTGCCGGGCGCGAAGTTGCCACACACGATGACGCCCTCGGACTTGCCGGTGCGCTTCTTGGCGCACCTGGCGATCTCACGGCCGCACGCGTCACCCGCGTTGACGAAGTTCTGCCCGACGAAGCCGACGCCGAGCTTCTCGTAACCGTCACTGGCCACGTTGGAGAGGATCACCTTCACCCCGGAGGAGGTCGCCCGCTTGATGTTGGCGTCGAAGGAGGTCTCGTCGATCCGGGTGAAGATCACACCATCGGGCTTGGCGCTCAGCGCACTGGCCTGGAGCTCGACGGTCTTCTGGGCGTCCGGCGCGGGCGGGCCGATGAACTGGGTCTCCCATCCCATGGTCGCGCCGAAGTCCTCGAAGCCGCGCTGCACGGGGGCGAAGAAGGGGTTCTTGTCGTGTACGACGAAGATCACCTTCTTGCCCTTCTGCGGGCCGTCGGCAGCGCGGCCTCTGGACGAGGCGTCGGCGGACGGTTCCTTCTCGCTGCTGCACGCGGCGAGCAGGATGCCGGCGGAGGCCAGGGAGCCGCTGAGCAGCAGGCCCCTGCGTGACATCGAGCTGTTCGTTGCCATGTTCTCTCCTGTTTGAATGGGGGTCAGGCGTTCAGGCCGTGTGCCGAACGCCTGGCGACGAACTGGTTGAGCATGACGGCCCCCAGGATCAGCAGGCCGGTGGCGACCTGCTGCCAGTTGCCGTCCACACCGAAGAGGACGAGGGCGTTGGTGATCACACCGGTGATCACCGCGCCGAGGAAGGTGCCGAGGACGCTGCCCGTACCGCCGGCCAGACCGGCGCCGCCCACGACGACCGCGGCGATGACGCTGAGCTCGAAGCCGTTGCCGGTGAGGGGGTTGGCACTGCCCAGCCAGCCGACCAGGATGACCGAGGCCAGGCCGGTCAGCCCCCCGGTGAGGGCGAAGCACATGACCTTGACCCGGTCACTGGCGATGCCTGCCCCGGCTGCGGCGGACGGGTTGCCGCCCACGCTGTAGACGTCGTAGCCGAACTTGGTCCTGGCCATGACGAAGGCCCCGACGGCGACCACGGCGGCCATCCACAGCGTCTGCGCGGCAAGGTTGGGAAGCGGGCTGCCCGCGAACAGATGGATGAACGTCTCGTTGCGCGAGCCACGGATCGGCACACCGTCGGACAGCAGCAGTGCGGCACCGCGCAGTGCCGCCAACGCGGCCAGCGTGACCACGAACGAGGGAATCTTGAACCGGGTGGTGATCAGGCCGTTGATCACACCGATCGTCACACCGGTGAGGACGGCCAGCGGGGCCGCTGTCCCGACGGGCACGCCCACCTTCGTCACCAGCCAGGCCAGCTCCACCGCGAGGAGTCCGTGCAGCGACCCCACTGACAGGTCGATCTCGCCGACGACGATCAGGAAGGTCATGCCGGTGGCGACGATGCCAAGGATGGCGATCTGCTGAGCGACGGACAGCAAGTTGTCGGCAGCGAGGAAGCCGTCGGCTCCAACGGCGCAGACCAGGAAGATCACCACGGTCGCGGCCAGCACGCCGAACTCCCTGGCGCCGAACAGCCTGCTTGCCAGGCTTCCACCGGAGTCGTCCACCCGGTAGGCGATCGCGATCTGCTGCTGGATGGTCATGCGAGTTCTCCGGAGATGTGAGGGGCGCCGTCATGCGCAGCCGCCGGCGCGTTGCCGAGGATGAGTCCGACGACCTCGGCCGCCGTGGTGGCCGCGACATCGCGCATGCCCGACACCAGACCGCCGCGCATCACCACGACCCGGTCGGCGACCTCCAGGACGTGGTCGACGTTGTGCGAGACGACGACGACGGCCTTGCCCTGTTCCCGCAGGTCACGGATCAGCGAGAGCACGTTCTGCTGCTGCTCGGGGCCGAGCGCCGCCGTCGGCTCGTCCAGCAGTACGAGCTCTCCGCCCTGGTGCACGGCTCTGGCGATGGCGATGCACTGGCGCTGCCCACCGGACAGCCCGGCCACGGGCATCCGTACGGACGGGATGCGGATACGCAGGGTGGTGAGCACTTCTCGCGCCTCGGCCCGCATCCTGCGGGTGTCGACCAGGCCGTACCTGCGCGGCTCCTGCCCCAGGAACACGTTGGCGGCGACGCTACGCTGGTCGACCAGGCCGAGGTTCTGGTAGACGACCGCGATACCGCAGGCCGCGGCGTCACGGGGGCTACGGAAGACCTGCGGGCGGCCGGCCATCCGGATCTCCCCTTCGTCGGGCCGGTACGCACCGCAGATCACCTTCATCAGCGTCGACTTGCCGGCGCCGTTGTCGCCCATGAGGCCGACCACCTCGCCGGGTTCGACGCTGAAGTCGACGCCGCGGAGGGCCTCGACCCCGCCGAAGCGTTTGCGTACGCCTACGGCCTCGAACAGTGGCATGCTCTCTCCCTTCCGAATCCCTGATTGGCATGACTGGTAAGACCAGTCATGCCAAGTGAGATTTCCGCCCCGAAGGGTGGTTCGTCAACCCTTTCCCGCATCTCGAATCGGCAACGGACGCCCAGGCCGCGGCGGTGGCGTCCATGCAGGTATGGTGGTTCTGGTCTTACCGGCCTAACCAGATCTGAGGAGGTCTCCATGTCGGACCTGGAGGGAAGAAACGCACTGGTCACGGGCGGTGCCGGCGACATCGGCGCCGCCATGGCCGCCGAGCTGACCCGCCGGGGCGCCCATGTCACGCTGCTCGACGTCAAGTCTCCGGACGAGGCACAAGAGTGGATCACTACGGCCTCCGCATATGGCGAGGTGAGCTACGTGCGAGCCGACGTACGGGATCGGCCGGCTCTGGACGCGGCGCTGGAGCGACTCGGCAGGCTGGATATCGCGATCGCCAACGCGGGCACCGTCGAATCCGCCCCCTTCCTGGAGATCACCGCCGAGCAGTGGGAACGCCACCTGGGCATCAACCTCACCGGCACTTTCCACACCGCCCAGGCCGCCGCCCGGCGCATGGTCGCCCAGGGCGGCGGGGGCCGCATCGTCTTGACCGGGTCCTGGGTAGGCACGGTTCCCTGGCTGGAGATCGCGGCCTACAGCGCATCCAAGGCGGGGGTGGCGATGCTGGCCCGTTCGATGGCCAAGGAGCTGGCGCCGCACGGCATCCTGGTCAACGCTCTCGCACCCGGGATCGTGGCCGCGGGCCTGGCCAAGTGGCAGTTCGAGAACGAGCCTGCCTACGCCGCGCGGGCGAGCACGGCGATCCCCCTCAGGGCGCCGCAGACCGCGCAGCAGGTGGCCAAGGCAGCAGCCTTCCTGTGTTCGCCGGACTCCGACTACATCACCGGTACGACGCTGCTCGCCGACGGTGGCTGTTCGTTGTTCAACCAGGAATGATCGATTTTACCGAAGGGCATCGGCCCCTCGATCTTGAAGGTAGCGTGGCAGGGATGATGGAAAGCAAAGACGCCTCCGCGCGCGACAGACGCCCGCCGACCAAGGAGACCGTGGCCAGGCGACTCGAGCTGGAACTCCTGTCCGGACAACACCCGGCCGGATCGAAGCTGGAGTCGGAACGGGTGCTCTCCCAGCGGTTCGGCGTGAGCCGCCCGATGATCAGGGAGGTGCTCCGGGGGCTGGAGCAGCAGGGCATCATCGAGGTCGTCCCGGGGCGGGGCAGCTTCGTCCGCGACGTGCGGATCACCGACGCGGTCCGCCCGCTCGACGCGCTTTACCGGCAGCGCAAGCCAACCTCGCGTGACGTGATCAGCGCCCGGATGATGCTTGAGCGCGAGACCGCCGCGCTCGCCGCCCAGCACGCGACCCCCGAGGACCTGCGCCTCATCGAGGAGATGCTGCTGCGCTTCGACGAGGCTCGCGACCTGGTCTCCCGGGCCAGGGCCGACGTCGCCTTCCACGCCTCGGTCGCGGCGGCGTCGCGCAACCCTGTGATCGAGGCCATGTTCGGGTCGATCGCCACGCTCACCTTCGAGCTCATGCTCCGCAGCCTGGGCGATCCTTCGGTCTTCCGCGAGGGCGTGCCGTACCACCGGGAGATCCTCGACGCGATCATGGCCCGCGACCCGAAGGCCGCGAGCGACGCCATGACCGCTCACCTCGAGGTGGCCCTGCGTACCTATGGTGATGACCTCGATCAGAGCCTCGACCTGGTCGCCCAGCGCAAGATAGAGCAGCTCATGGACCCGTCTGCGGACTGACCCCGGTATCCGAACCCACCCACATGCGCCTGTCCACGATCGTTCATCTTCGTGTTCGTCAACACCGTTGCATTAGGGATCCTGAGTCGTTGGCAAGCAGCGAACGGGGCTCCTGGTAGATCAGCTTGTTCGGGCAAGGCAACACTTTGCGTCTACTTCCGTGTGGGTGTTGAAGCTTCCCCTCAGTGAGAAGCAAGTACACGAAGCGGTACTCGAAGGAGTACAAGCGGGACGCCATCGCGCTCGTCCGCTCCTCCGGCAGGACCGTGACCGAGATTTCCCGGGAGCTCGGCGGCAGCCGGAAATTCTGCGCAACTGGGTCCAACGGGAGCAGGCCGACCGCGGCAAAGGCATCCCCGGCGAGCTGACCGGCGCCCTCTACGAGACATCCGGCGCGACCGTGCTGGCGTTCGCGGCACAAGTCCCTGTCATCGAGAACGAGTTGGTCTTCGGAGATGGCGGTGATTCTCGCTCCGTCGATGTCGCGGAGTGCCTGTCGGTGGCGTCGCCGCCGGTTCCGAGGCTCCGCCGCGGGGACGGAGGCGCCCCCGGGCGCGTGCCGAGCACGCCTCGGGCACGCAGTTCGTCGAGGTCGGAAAGGTGCTCTCCGGGGAGAGCGTCGAGAAGGCCTGCGGTGATCTGCCGGACAGAAGCCGATTGCTACTCGACGGTGATGTCTTCGTAGGTGATCGTCACCTGTTCCGTCGCGGGCCCGGAATCAGAGGCTCCCAGCGACGGCCCTTCCCAGCGGGACGTCCAGGCGTTGGTGAGGTGGATGCGGCGGACGGTCTGCTTCTTCGCGTCCTTCAATGCGATGGTGATGTTCTGGCGGGCAGGGTCGAGGTCAGCGTTGACCAGGGTGGCCTTGATCCAGTCGGTGAACGCGGTGCTCTTGTCCATGCCTCGGGTGATCGTGATCTCGCCGGTCTTTTGCGCCCCCGGCTGCTTGCGAATGAGTAGTTCACCGGTCGGTGAGACCTGCCGGACCGCCGCCACGTCCTGCTCCAACTGGAGTCCCGAGACGCTCTGGACGGTCTCGACCTGGAACTTGCCGAGCTCGATGGCGAAGGTGCTACTGCTGAAGCTGTCACCGGTCAACACGATGTACGCCTCCCACTGCTCATAGCTGAATGGCCGGCGGTCATTTCCTCCGGCCCGCTTGCGTGTGCCTAACGCCATGAGCGCAGGGAGGTCACATGATCCGCAGGGCGCTCCTACTGAGCCCCAAAGATCACGCCGGTATATCTCACCGTCACTCCATAGGGCGCATTTTGCCTTCATAAACCACTCGTGGGTGCACTCTCCGCCTCACGCTCGTGACCATCCACTTCTTCCTGCCGAGAGCGGTCCTGAAGAAGGATGGATCAGAATCAGCTACTGAGCGGGGCGACTGACAGACCCGGACCTGGCCGCCGTCACCGCCGGCCTCACGCTGCCGTGGAGCTCCGGCGTCGTCGAAGGCCACGCCAACCGGATCAAAGTGATCAAGCGCCAGATGTACGGCCAGGCCGGTTTCGGCCTGCTGCGGAAGCGAGTGCTCCTTGCCTGACCACAGTTCTGTCGCTCGACGAGCGGGGCCGTTCAGCTGATCGCGAGCGGCGCGGGATCTAGGCCCAGCTTGTTCCGGCATGCGTCGACGGCCCGCGTGACCCAGGCGGTCACAGCGTCGCGATCTGCCGCAATCGCGTGAAGCTCACGCGCCTTCTCTTGGGCTTCGACCATCCACGGGGCCAGCGCGTCCTCTCGAAGGATTCGCTCGAAGTGATCGCGGGCCTCGTCCGGGTCCCCGGCCAGAGCGGCCGCGATCCCAGAGTCGAAGCTGTCCCAGAAGAATCCCCGCCGCACCGGCCTCGACGTCAGGTACCGGGCGACGTCCGGCAGTGCCGGGAACTTCTCCCTCAGCGCGGTCACGTTCGCAGCCGCCTGCCGACTGAGTTCGAGTGCCAGCGGCGTGAACTGCTCCTCGGTGCGAAACAGCTCGAAGCCGATCCGGACTGCGTCTACATGGAAGGCCAGGTGGTCCACGTCGTGCCACAGCCACATCGCACCGACGTACAGACCGCTGCCAGCAATCCGCGGCGGGGTGAATTCCACAACCCCGAGCCACCACCCGTGATCATCAATCCACAGCCGCGACCGCCCGCGCTGGGCCAGGCCGAGCGGCTTCAGGGACTCCCGCGCCGCCGAGGTAATGATCCGGAGCACCGGACTGCGATCTGCCATGACCGGCATTATCGACTGCCCCACCGACACACCCTCGGTCGCAGTGGCACATCACCATCGCAGAGCCGTCCAACAGCACTGAGCGTCACCGCTCCACAAAAGTTGGACCAGAACCCAACTTCGAGCAGCACTTGTCGATCACCGGACCGCAAAATGTTGATGAGAAGTGACATCACCCGCTCTGGGAAGGGGTGTGATGTCGGTGGGTGAGGCCAGTGGCGCCGTTTGCCGTGGGAAGTGAAATGGCGTTCTGGACGGTCACGTTCACCGGGTCTTCCGTGCAGTTGACGGCCGGGCGTCACGGTGGAGCCGCTCGCGGTGACGCGCCACGGCGTCGTTGTTGGCGCAGCGCACGGAGCAGTAGACGCGTCGGCCGTTGCGGGAGGTGTCGACGAATGCCAGACCGCAGTCGTGGCGCGCGCAGCGCCCCAGCCGTTCGGCACTGGCGGAGCACACGACGTAGGCGAGTCCGGCTGCGGTGACGGCTCGGATGTGCGCGGCTGCGTCGGCGCCAGTGGCGCTGTAGTGCAGATGGGGTCGGCCATCGTGCAGGGAGATCCGGGGACTGCTGGAGGCGTCGGCGAGAAGTGTATTGACTGCCTGGCACCGCTCTTCGAGGTCCTGCCGCCCGAAGCACACGGCCAGGCGCCGGCTCCATGTCCAGATCGCCTCGGCCTGCGCGGCAGTGAGTGTGCGGTGCACCACGCCGTGCGTGGCGAGTAGTGGTTCCAGGTGCTCGGGGGGTGGTGGCGCGGTCAGGTTGACCAGGTCCGCGGCCAGCCGGGCGGCCTCGCCGCCGTAATGGTTGAAATGCATAAGGTAATTACACCATCGTATGGCGTCCGAGCCATGGTGGTACGCGGCGGCAGGCCGGGTGGCCAGCACGGCAGTCACGGCAGAGCCTGGCGGCGCTGACCACGGAGAGGACCCGGAGGAGCACGACGGTGAAGACCCCCCGCGCACCGTGGCAGGGCGCCGCGACGGCTCCGGCGTTGATGCTGGCTCAGATCGTCAGCCTTCAAGCGGGTTCGGCCGTGGCCAAGGATGCCTATGGGACCGTCGGTCCCACGGCGCTGGCCGGTATGCGCCTGTTTTTCTCGGCCGCGACCCTGTGGATACTGGTCCGGCCGCGGCTCCGGGACATCACGGCTGTGCAGTGGCGGGCGGCGATCTCACTGGGTCTGGTCTTCGCGGCCATGAACCTGGCGTACTTCCAGGCCATCAGCCGCCTGCCGATCGGGGTGGCCGCAACCTTAGAGCTGCTCGGGCCGCTCACCTTGTCGATCGTTCTGTCCCGTCGGCTTGAGCACCTCGCGGTGGCCTTGCTGGCACTTGCGGGTGTACTCCTGCTGACCACCCCGGGAGCCTCGCTCTCCGCCGCCGGGCTGCTGCTGGGAGGCGCCGCCGGGCTGTGCCGGGCCGGGTATGTGGTCCTGAGTCAGCGGGTCGGGCGCCTGTTCCCCGACTGGACGGGCCTGACCCTGGCGCTGGCCTGCGGTGCCTGCGTTCTGACTCCGATCACCGCCGTCACAGACGGTGGCACGGTGGCGGCCCACCCTGCCGTCCTTGGCGCCGGGCTCATGGTGGCCCTCCTGTCCTCCCTGATCCCGTACTCACTGGATATGACGGTCCTGCGGCGCATCGATGTGCGCGCCTTCGGCGTGCTGCTCGCACTGAGCCCCGCCGTGGCGGCGGCGGTCGGTTTCGTCTTGCTGCACGAGCAGCTCACGGCACGTCAACTGTGTGCCATGGCACTGGTAGTCCTGGCCGGCGCCTGGTCGGTGCGCCGCGCCGCTCAGCGTGTCGGACCTGCCGATCGCCCCGGCACTCGTCCCTCGTGAGTCCCGCCCCATGTAATGGTTGAAGTGTCTTAGACAGTGACGCCATGTTGGTGGCATGACTCCCGCATCCGCGGTCACGCCGTCGGACGACCGCTGCCCCGTCTGTCACGAGCCGACTCCGGCGGAAACGCAGTTGTGGACGCTCAGGTCCCACCACCGCACATCTGAAGGTGAGGTCGAATACTGCATCGGCGGCTGCGGCTGTCTCGTCATCCTGGTCAACGGCGAGATGATCAAGAGCCTCTCTGCCGACCGTCGGTAGCCCTTGCTGGAACTCCACCAGTAGGGCGCGGCATACGGGTCAGCCTGCGGCAGTGCCCTGAGCGGCGGCCCTGGCTTGAGTGAGGGCGAGACGGTGGGAGTCGGTGCCGGTCTGGATCAGGTTGCCGCCGAAGGTGAGCCGGTCGACGATGGCCGCGCAGATCCGGGGGTCGGTGAAGGTTTTGGTCCAACCGCTGAAACTCTCGTTCGAGGCGATGGCGACGCTGTTCTTCTCCTCGCGTTCGGTCAGGACCTGGAACAGCAGCTCAGCGCCCCTGCGGTCCAGCTCCATATAGCCCATCTCATCAATGCAGAGAAGATCGACTCGGCCGTAGCGGGCGATGGACTTGGTCAGCACTTTCTCGTCCGCGGCCTCGACCAGTTCGTTGACGAGTTTGGTGGCGAGTGTGTAGCGGCCTCGGTAGCCGGCCATCGCGGCTTCGGTGCCCAGTGCGATCAGCAGATGCGACTTGCCTGTGCCGGAGTCGCCGATCAGGCAGAGCGGCATACCCTTCTTGACCCACTCGCAGGTCGCCAGGGTGTGGATGACCGCCGGGTCGACGCTGGGGTTCGCGTCGAAGTCGAAGGCCCGCAGCGATTTCTCGCGGGAGAAGGCTGCCGCCTTGATCCGCCGTTCCGAACGGCGGCGGGCCCGGTCGTCGCATTCGGCCATGAGCAGTTCGGCGAGGAAGCCGCGATACGACATCTGGTCACGGGCGGCGGCCTCGGCCAGCGCCACGAGGTACTCGTGGTGAAGATGCCGCCCCAGCAGCAGGACCTCGATCAGAGCGCGGGTGCCGTCCCGGTCGCCGTGGGCCTTGCAGGCAGCCGCCCACCACGCGTCGTGGACGGGGGTGAACTTGCCTGCGGAGCGGGCCTGTTCCAGCGCAGTCGCACCGGGAAAGGCGCCAGGCTTGCGGACCAGGGCCTCCAGGTAGTGGTCCAGTTCCAGGCGGGCCTGGTCCTTAGCGATGAGCCGCTCGTGCCGGGCGACTGCCTTGCGGCCGTCGTAGACGACGACTTCGGATGCGTGCAGCATCACCCGGACGGTGCGGCCGATCAGTCCCACCGGCACCGAGTAGCGGTTCGTGCGGACACTGACCTGCGCGTATCGGTCCATCCGCAGACTGAACAGCCGTCCAGTCCCGAACGGCTCGTCGGGCAGCGGCTGCAGCAGCGGGCGTTCGACATCGAAGTACTCGCCGATCGTCCTGGGCCGTGACCGGATGCGGCGGTCATCGTCCTCGGCATCCCACCGCTCGACCATCGCGTTGAGTTCGGCGAGGGAGCCGACTTCCGGGACGGGGACGAGGTGGTTTCGGCGGAACCAGCCGATCCGGCCTTCCACCCCGCCCTTCTCTTGGGTGTCGGGTGCGCGACAGGTGTCGCGGACCACCGCGGGGGTGGCGGATTGATGCTGTCTCCGAGAGCCTGCTGGCGCACCTGGCCGGCGACTACTCGTCTATCGGGTCGAAAACCGTGTCCAATATGCAGAAGGGCTCGGTGCCGTGAACCGACCGGGCTCGACACACTCGACACGGCTCCCGGTACAGGCCCGTTCGGGAAGTCGGCGGCTTCCCGAACGCAGAGGTGTCGTTGACAGACACGGGCCTCGGCCTAGGCTCCGGCAGGTGTTACTCGACTTCCTCGAAGTTGTAGCTGTAGCTATTGCTGCCGATCTTGATCTGCACGGTCCGGTAGCCCGGCTCGCCGTTCTTGGCGTGCTCGCCCCAGTACTGGCACGTGAAGCCGGTGTCGGCCCCGTAGCCGAACGCCTTCGCGGCGGGGAGTTTGTCGCAGGCGACCTTGCTCGCGTCGGTGCGCCCGGACTCGGCGCCGTACTTCTCGTTGATCATCTGGTAGACGAGCTTGTCGACCAGGAGCGCCTTCTTGGGCTCCTTGGTGTACGAGATGATGCTGCTGCCTGCTGTGTAGCTGTCGCTGATCTTGACGTCGTAGGGGATCTCGGCCCCCGCGTACGTCACCACGCACTGGCTGACCGCACCGGCCTTCTGGGTCACTCCGGCGGGGCACTTGGCACTGGTCTCACCGACGACCTTGGCGGTGCTGAGTACGTCCTCGCGCAGCGCGTGCTCCACCTTCTTCACGAAGGGAGCGCCGAGATCGGGGGCCGGGGTGACCCGGAGCTTGTCGCCGCCACGCATGTGCACGTCCGGCTGAGGGCCGGTAATGGCAACCGGCAGGGCCTTCGCCGCGTCGTCCGTGCCGCCGCCCTGGGCGGATTCCGAAGTGCCGCAGCCCGCGCTGAGCAGGGTCACCGCGGCCACGCTTGTCAGAATTCTGGGGAATCTCATAGAGGGGAGCGTAAGTACCCCCGACCGGCAGGCCGTACCCGGGGTCCGGCACCGTTCCACGCCCGCTGCAACAACGACGTGCACGACACGGCGGCCGGGATCGTGGTCCAGGAGCAGCGTGTTGACCCTGGCCTGCTGTGGTCGGGGCTGTGGTCCGTCTACGTCGGCCCGTGGTCGGGGCTGTGGTCGGGGCGGGCCCGGTCGCCTGGTTGAGGACCTGGACCTCACCGATGCGCACGCTGAACACGGTCTGTCGGGTCTCGGTGAACTCGCCGCCGTCGCCGAGGGCGGGGGCGGTCCACTCGACGGTCCAGGTCGCGGTGGCGGTGCCCTGGTAGCGGCCGTCCGGGCGGCCGGCCGAGGTGTGCTCGTAGCTGTGGCCGCAGCATGAGGTTCAACGAGACGCGTTCACGGTGATGGCGGAGTTCCGGTCGGAGCTGTACGCATGCCTGACCGCGCGGAGCGACGCCCTGTTCGAGCTGTGCGACGCGCTGCTGTGCGCCGACGGTCCGGTCCGCACCCTCGTGGACCTGGCGCTCGCTCCCGAGCATCGGCGCGGGCACGGGGCGTTGTACTCCGGGATCAACCACGGTCGGATCGACGTCGCCCGGCTGCGGCAGGCACTGACCAGTGTCCCGCTTCCCCGAGCCGGTGACGGTCGGCTGGTGCTGGCGGTAGACGTCTCCCCTTGGTTGCGTCCGGACGCCGACACCTCCTCAGACCGCTCCTTCTGCCATACCTTCGGCCGGGGCCTGGGCAAGCACCGGATGGTGCCCGGCTGGCCGTACTCGATCGTCGCCGCGCCGGAGACCGGCCGGACCTCGTGGACCGCACTGCTGGACGCGATCCGGCTGGAGCCCGGCGCCGACTTGGCCGCGGTCACCGCCGACCAAGTCAGAGACGTCGTCCAACGTCTCGTGGACGCCGGCCAGTGGCGCGACGGGAACCCGAAGGTCTTGGTCGTGCTGGACGCGGGGTACGACGCGCCCCGCATCGTGGATCTGCCTGCCGCAGGGCGGCCGCCCGCCCAAGCATGGCGATGAGTTCGTCTTCGGCCGGCCCGAGACCTGGGGTGATCCAGACGCGGTCACCGTCACGGACACCGACAGGTATGGGACGGCGACGGCGCAAGCGTGGGACCGGCTGCATCCCCGTCTCACCCGCCGGGCGGCATGGTGCGATCACGAAGGGCCGCTGCCGATCATCGAGGGCACCGTGATCCGCCTGTCGGTCGAGAAGCTGCCCAGCGGCGGTGTGAACAAGCCCGTCTGGCTGTGGTGGTCGGGCACCGGCGCCGATCCTCAGGACGTCGACCGCTGTTGGCAGGCGTTCCTTCGCCGGTTCGACGTGGAGCACACCTTCCGACTGCTCAAGCAGACTCTCGGCTGGACCCGGCCCAAACTGCGGGACTCAAAGGCCGCGGACCGCTGGACATGGCTCGTCCTGGCCGCGCACGCTCAGCTCCGCCTCGCCCGCCCGCTCGCGCGGGATCTGCGTCGGCCGTGGGAGCGGCCGGCGGAACCGAACAGACTCGCCCTGCCCGGGTCCGTCGCGGGTTCGGGAACCTGCGGGCAGAGACCGGCACCCCAGCCGGTGCACCGAAACCGACCCGCCCCGGCCCCGGCAGGCCGCCCGGGTCGAAGAACCGCCACCCAGCACCCCGCCACGATGTCGGCAGAGTCCTAGCCACGGGTGAGGCACACGCCCGGCCCGCGCATCACCAGAAGGGAACCAAGCCCCCGACGAACAGGATGAGCGACACATGGCCATCCGGACACTGGCAAGTCCGGACCGGGTAGTCCTGGCCACACGCCGGGGTGGCAGGATCTTGCCGACAGTTCTGCACGAGGAGGCAACGTGGACGACCGCTCGAAGCATGACCACTCCGGCTGGGAGGCGGTCGTGCTCGCGGCTCGGGAGCGTGCCCGCTCGCGGCAGGCACTCATGGTCGAGCGCTTCGGCCTGTCCGGAGACGTGCAATACGACTGGTCGATGGACGACGCGCAGATCACGTGGTCGCGCGACGGCAAGGTTTTCCTCACAGGCCGACTCACAGTGATCGGCAGTGTCAGCGTTGCCCAGCAGACCTGGCTGTGGTCCTGGGCGAACGAGTCACTCCCGCACGCCGTCCTGGGCGACATGGAGAGGGTGCGGCAGTTCGGCGAGAAGAACGACTACCCCGTCCTTCCTTGGTCAGGCTTCAAGTACGACCCCGAACTCGTCGCTGAGGCTCGGATGGTCGCGGCCTCCGTGCTCGACGCCGAGGGGCTGTGGGCGGAGTCGCTGGACGACGTGCAACTCCACTTCATGATCCATGACCTGACGCTCGCTACCGAGCGACAGTGACGGTTGCACGGTTTCCCAGGCTGCTGGTGCTGGCCGCCGGACGTTAAACGGCAAGGTGCTTGTTTCTCATCTGTGAGCTCGTCAGGTGAGCGTTAACGTTAGGGGTGCTTCCTGTGACGAGAGCCTGGGGACGGATGGGTCGGGGACGTTCACTGCGCATGCCGGCATATGCGGCACTGGCCGGAGTTGTCGTCGCAGCGACGGGATGCACAAGCGGTGCGCAGGACTCGGCTGGTGACGATATGCCGCGATCGCTGTCCTGAACACACCGCGGACACCCAGGGCTGCTCCCGCCGGGGTGGGTGACGCCCTGGACGTGATCGACACCCTGATCGCCCGCATTGCCGACGGCATGCAGGCTCCTATGTCATAGGCCGCCCGTAGCCTCGCGTCATGCAGACAACTCTGATGATCTACGACGGCACCGCACCGGCCGACTCCGACGTACCGCGTACCGGGGGCGTGCCGCTGGCTCCTGCAGGATTCACCTGGCCCATGTGCGGCTCCTACTGCGGAGGTCCGCTGCAGTTCTTCGCCCATCTCCCTGTCGAGGACGGCGTCCTGTCGGTATTTGTGTGCCAGAACGACCCCGGCGCATGTGAATCCTGGGACGCTGCTTCCGGCGCGAACCGGGTCTACCTGTTTCCCCGGGAGGGACTGCAGCCGGTAGCCGTGCCCGAGACCGGAGCGACGCTGCTGCCCGCCACCTCAGCCATCCGCACCCACGTCGTGACGCTCGATCCCGAAGAGAACGACGACCACGACGAACTCGCGCCTGACGCATACGACCTTGCCCGTTCGGGATGGAAGCGGGAACCCGGAGAACGATTCGGGAAGCAACGCGAAGTGCTCGGGTCACTCGGAGGCAGCCCCTCCTACCTCGAGGACGACCGACTGCCCGCATGCCCCTCCTGCACCGGCACAACGGAATTCGCGGCACATCTGGAGGAAGGGATCTCCACGCAGACCGCGATGAACCTCGGCGGCCAGCTGGGCTACGTCTTCGTCTGCCGCGCCTGCCGCGAAGGTGCCTTCCTCACAGACTGAGCACACCACACTTCAGCCGATGCTCCGTCAGCCGTCCACTGCTGCAGCGGCAGTGAGGATGTCCTGACGGATGTCCAGGAAAGCTTCTCGCCGGTGGGCCGCCAGCCGGGCCCACCGGGATCAGGCGCGGTGCGCTTGTCAGCAGGCAACTCCGGCCTTGCGCCATGCCACCAGGACGCTTGACGGCGACGTCGTCGTCCAAGGCGAGGACCTCGGCCGGTGGGTGAACGCGCAGCGGTTCGGGTGGGAGCAGCTGCTGCCGGTACAGCAGTGGATCCTGGAGAACACCCTCAAGGTCACGCCGGTCGGGGAAGAGGAGCGACCAGTAAAACGGACACAGGACACCATGTGGGCCCTCAATCTCGCGGCGGCACGGCAGTTCTACGCCCGTGAAGGCACCTGAAAGTCCCCCGCAAGCATGCCGAGCACCCTGGAGACGGAGGACGCGCTGTCAGGCCGTCAGGGCGGCGCTGACGGGACCGTGGTGGTCAGGCTCGGGACGTGGCTCGACAACGTCCGCAAACGCGCCGCGAAACTCCCCGAGCAGCGCCGGGCGGATCTCTGTCCCGTCCCATTTGATCTTGCCCGTGCCGCAGCTGTGACCAGGGGTGATGCAGAGAGGGGTGAGACAGATCTTCGGCGGAGTCTCAGCTGGTGTTGTCTCCCAGCAGCACTTCCACGGGGTTGTCTCACTTGATGTTGTCGGTCAGTCGTCTTCGACCGTTGTGCGTCGGCGGAAGGCGGCTTGACGGCAGCGCCCTGAGAAGTAGCGAGCGTCATGACGTCGGTCGGTGCCGGTCGTCCAGGTGACTCCGCACTCGCGGTTGCTGACCAGATCACCCCGTTACGGGCAGGCACTCGGTGAGCAGGTCGATGACGTCGCGCCAGGCTCGCTGCGCGTGTCGTGGGTGGTAGCCGACGCCGGGGACCGCGGGGTGGTCGACCGGCGGGTGGTGGAAGGCGTGCAAGGCTCCGCCGTAGATCACGAGGCGCCAGTCGACGCCCGCGGCCTGCATCTCGGCGGTGAACGCGTCCCGTTGCGCGGGCGACATGATCGGGTCTTCCGACCCGACCCCGGCCCACACCGGGCAGCGGATGCGTACCGTCTCGCCCGGTCGGCCCGTGGTGGTTGCGTTGACTGTCCCGATCGCGCGCAGGTTGACGCCGTCGCGCCCGAGTTCCAGCCCGATGGCGCCCCCGGTGCCGTAGCCGACGGCGGCGATCCGGTCGGGGTCGGTCCGCGGTTCGGTGCGCAACACGTCGAGCGCCGCATGGCCGATGCCCCGCATCCGGTCGGGATCAGCGAGCAGCGGCATGCAACGGGCCAGCATCTCCTCGGGGTCGCTCAGATAGCGCCCGCCGTGGATGTCGAAGGCCAGCGCTACGTATCCCAGCTCGGCGAGAGCATCGGCCCTGCGGCGCTCGACGTCGCTGAGCCCCGTGCCCTCGGGTCCGAGTAGCACCGCGGGCCGGCGGTCGACACCGGCCGGGAGCGCAAGGTGTCCGATCATCGTTAGGCCGTCGGCCGGGTACTCGACCGTGCGCGTCGTTATCGTCATGGGACTGGACCGTAGCGGTTGTCGAGCTCGGTCGGGCCGGTGTTCTCCGCTGGCAGAACAGCGCGGGTGTGCCTCTGAAATGCGGCGATGGTTCACAAGATCCCTCACAAACCCCGTTCCCGCAGCAACGTTATCGGATCACCTGCCCTGGGCACGGTGCTGGAGGTGGACCTGCCGGGTCTTCCGCCGGGGGACCGGCGCCTGCACGACGAACAAGTCGGATGCGAAGGGGGTTCGCGGAAGCGTTCGCTGAACTCGACGGCCAGTAGAGGGAGCCCCCGCGAGGACGTTGTCACGTTGGTGCGGTGTTGATCGATTGAGGGCGCGTCAGGGTGTGCAGGGGTCGGGTGGGGGCCTGGCTTACGCTGCGATGGGCTGGTCGGTGGCGCCGGTGATCTCGTCCCCGGATGGCGAAGCGGGTGGTCGTCTCGGTGCGGTATCGGGTGGCGGTCATCAGGTGGCGGCGTGGTCGGAAGTGCGGTGAGATGCCGCTGAACGCGGACAGGAACCGCTGGGCCCCGCCGGTACTGCGGAAGCCCTTCATCGCGTGTTCGCGCTGCCTCGTCGGCTGATGACTGTTCTCGGCCCGGTTGTTCAGACCCTTGTGGGCGCGGTTCTGCGGAGGGCATGATCTCGCGGTGGGCCGCGCCGTAGGAGCGGAGCTTGTCGGTGACGATCGCCCTCGGCACCCAGCAGGTCTTCTTGAGCAGTTTGTGGAAGAACCGCCTGGCCGCAGCGGTGCCCCGCCGGTCCCGGACCAAAATGTCGAGCACGTTACCGTCGGCGTCGACGGCCCGCCACAGGTACTTCAGCTCACCGTTGATCCTGAGGAAGACTGACTGCCCCTTCCGTCGGGCCGGGGAACGTTGCTCCGTATCGTTGACCCGCCAAGTCGGCTCAACTGTTCGGAGGCTTCGTGCGGGCCGAGGACCATGCCACGTGGGATCACATCTTTCCGGTCAGATACCTTCTGACCCGCCAGGATGCTGACCTTGAGAGTTACTTCTGGAGGCGGTGCGCCGATGCCGAGGGACTGTTCGCCGACCCGGTGCCGCCGCCACGTGAACTCCTGACTCTGCGCGGGTGCACGCCCGCAGGCCCATGGCACGATGTGCTCGCCTTTCCCGACGAGGCCACGCGGTCTTTGGGCAATCTGGACGTCGACATCTCAGATGAGAAGGGCCCCCAGTTCGCGTGGACCCTGGTGGACACGGTCGTCATCTCGCACTCGCCCAATGCGACCGATCCGGACCTCGTCGACGTCGTCGTCGGCACTGGCGTGATCGAACACAGCGAGGTCTGGCCCGGCGCCGGCCCTGGCACCATGCCTGCCGTTCCGTGCTTTGCAGTAGCAGAAGAGGACTACAGGGGCGGGCCTGTCGGCGAATGCCGCAGCATCGACGGTCTCGTCGCCCCGCGCAAGGTCCGCTCAGCCATCCCCTTGCAGCTCATTGGGTGCGAGCCCGGCGAGCCACTGCTCGCTGCCTTGCGCAACCCGCAAGCCTGGACCCAGGAGCGGGGGGTACTGGTGGCACTGGACCGGTTCGGGCGGGAAATGGGGTCCCACTGGGTCCGTCTGGAGATCGCCAAGGTCAGTCCGTCCGTGCTGGGCGGTTCCCTGGTCGACATCACGCTCGCCGACGGCGGGGACGACGATCGACCCTCGCTGGGTACCCGACGCATCTGGGAGACCTGGTACCAGGGCTTCCCAACGACGCCCAACCAGTGGGCCTCACTGGACACGCGGGGCCGAGCTGAGTGGCTCGACCTGATACGCCCTCATCCAGGCGGCGAGCCGGATCGCACCGGGGGAACCCATCACCTTGACGGACGATTCATCACCGACAAGCCCGGCCTCTATTGCGCGCTGGGCGAAGCACTCATCAGTCCCGGCCGCTGGTTCGGCCGAGGGCTCGACGATCTCAATGACTGCCTGGGCGGCCAACGCGGCGTCAGCGGGCCCTTCACCTTGATCTGGCACGACGCCGACATCGCTCGCCATACATTGAACTTCACCCTCGACCATGGCGGAAAGCTCACCTACTTCGAGGAAGTCCTGCAACTCCTCGAGAGCCGCGGCGTCACCGTTATCCTCCGGTGAATCCACCGACCACCCGGCGAAGCCAAGCCGCACCACTCTGATGGGACTGCTGAACCAGCCATACGAATACCGCGCGGGGACAGGTGTCCGTGGGCGGCCTGGTAGCCGAGGCGCCCCCCTTGTAGCGGAATCGGGGATCGACGCGATTGCCGCACACCATGCACTCGCACAGCCACTTGTTGCCGGCTCCGGGATACAGGCCGAGCGGCCACAGCCGACGGACCCCGATCATGTGACGACCCGCTTCAAGCGACTTCACTACTGCTCGATAAAGCCACCTTCCGCGTGCCGCACGGCGGCCCTGGCCCTCCGCCACGCACCCCCTGGACCACGGGCCGGCGAGCGCATTCCCGGTGCCCGAGTCCGGCTCAGTCGCACCGATCTTGTCGTCTGCCACGAGAACGCCAGTCGCTCTGCCACGGGAAGTGTCAGTGCCTCGTTCGGGGTGAGGGAGGGGGCGTCATGCTCCCCGCCCTCACGTACGAGTTGCCGGTTCCGTGGCTAAAGAAAGTGGACCATTCTCCGAGCCGCATTGCCCCGTCGATCGCCCAGGCGGTGGAGCGGCAGTCGCATGAGCGCGGGCACTCGGCCTCTGGGTGTTCCCGGAGCCGGTGGCCAACGGCCAGTCGACCCTTATCGTCCACTGCGTCGAAGGATGTATAGGGGGGTCGTCCGCGCGGACGACGCCCCTGACTGGTGGTCGGGCGAGCCTGGAAAGCACACGGGGTTGTCGATAGGAGTCGGCCCTCACCGTCACCAGGAGCGCTATGACCGAGCTACACCTACGACAACCCGCCCCCTTACCCGCGCCCACGGCCGCCGGGGCCATGGGCCGCGCGTTGGCTGGCGGCCTGATCATGGCGGTGGCGCTCGGTGTCGGCAACGGCCTCGGACCCGTACTGGCGAACGCCACCGGAGCCAGTGGCTTGGCCGCCCGGCTGATCGCTGCGGCCCTCGTCACCGTCGTGGCCGTGCCGTTCGTCCTGCGGTTGTCACACCCCCGGACGGTCGGCTTCGGCAGTCCGGGCGCGAGCCTACGGGCGTTCCTCACCGGCGTTGGGGTGACGGCCGCGGCAGCGGCGCTGGTCCTGGGCGCGGGCACGGCCGTGGGGTTACTCGTCTGGCAGCAGCTGGACCTCGTCACCCTGGTCGGCTTTCTCGTCACCAACGCCGTCGTCGCGTTCCTGCTTGAAGCCTTGCCCGAGGAGACGACGCTGCGCGGCTACACGTGGACATCGCTGCGCGGACGATTCGGGCCCGCACTGGCGGCGCTCGGCACCACGGCGGTCTTCCTTCTCGTACCGGGCACCTCGACGCTGGTGACGGTTGGCATCGCCCGGCTGGCCGGTGACGAGCCGGGCCACGTCGGCATAGTCCCGGAGGGGCAGCACCCGGTCGACTACCTCATCCTCCTGACGGTCTTCAGCCTGACCCTGATCGCCGCCCGTGCGGCCGTGTGTCACGCCCAGCTGTGGGCGGCGATCGGCACGCACCTGACCGTCCTGACCGTGAACCGCATCATGCTGCAGGGTGAGGCCCGCGACGCGGGCGTGACGGTGGAGCAGGCGTCCGATAACGCGGTGCTGCTCGTACCGCTGTACCTGGTGGCCGTCGCGATCGCATTCCTGGCGTGCCGCCGAGTCACACGTCGGCACACGCCGGGCGAAAGCGCGTGCTCGCCGACCGCGAACGACTACTCGGCAACGAACACCCCCGCACCCTGACCGCCCGCGCCAACCTCGCCGTCTCCTACTGACAGGCCGGGCGCACCAACGACGCCATCGAAGAGCACGTCCTTGCCGAACGCGAACGACTACTCGGCAACGAACACCCCGACACTTGTTCTGCTCGTGATGCTCTGTCCCGGTGGCGGTCGGCGGGGGGTGGTTCTGAGGAGCCTCCGTTGTAAACGGGGCCGTTCGGCTCGTGCAGGCTGGTGGCGCCATGCGGGAGGGTCCGTTCGATCCACCGGCGGCGGGCGGACGGCCGCGTTGGAGTCCGTGGCCGGGCCTCCAAATGTTCCGGCCGTGCCGCCTGGCTGGCGGACGTGGCCTACTTGTACCAGTAGCGGACGCCGCCATGGTGGCTGCAGGTGCCGCGGAACTTCGCCGCGCAGCTGGTGGTCCCGTCCTTGCATTCGGCGGTCGCGCCCGCCAGGTGCGCGCTGCCGGCCCTGCACACGCCGGTGGTGTGCGGTGCGCACGTGGTGGTCGCCTCGGCCTGGACGGCCGGGACGAGCTCTCACCCCGGACCGCGCCGGCGTGCGCACCCTGAGCCCGCCCCGGCCGGGCAACAACACACCCCCGGGCTACCGGATCAAGAACTGGGTCAAGGCCCGCAAGCGCGCCCAGGAGTCGGGGAACGAGCTGTAGGCGGGGCAGCGCAGAGCACCGTGCGGTCTGCGCAGCACCTTCTGTGACGCGATCCTCGCCGAACTCGGCACCGGAAGCGCCGACGACATCGCTCTCCTCGCCGTTCGCACCTCCGTGAACCTGAAACTGTCCCGTGGAGGCAGGGGTGTCGCGCCGAGGGAAATCCGACGGTCCGATGTAAATCTGGCCGACGACGCAGGACTGGAGCGGGTTCCGAAGCATCGGGATGTGCCGGGGCGCTCCGACCATGAGGGAGAGGCTATGGCGAGGTTGACAGTCGAGGGGACCGATATCGTCGTACACCTGTCCTGGCGGGAGAAGGCGCTGGCACACCACCGCAATGTGCGGGTTCCGGTGTCGGCGCTGCGCCAGGTTCATATCGAGCCCGACTGGTGGCGTGCGCTTCGTGGTGAGCATGATCGGGGCATCTGCATCCCCGGACAGGTGTGCGCGGGTGTCCGGCACCTACGGGAGGGTCAGGACTTCACGTTGGTGCGGGCTGGCACACAGGTGCTGTGTGTGGAATTCCACCGCAGCGCGCCGTTCAGCCGGCTGGCGATCTCCGTCCCCGATCCTGAGAAGGTGATGGGGACTCTCCTGCCGCTGGTCCCACGGGACCGGCTGGGATGAAAGCGGGCGGCCCCGCTTCCCGCTGCGTGGTGTCCTCGCCCCTGACCGGATGCAGCTGCCGGCCGTTCCCGAGGATGCTGCCGTTGGACGAGCAAGGTCTCCGAGGCGGTGGGCACGACAGTGATCTCTGCCGAGGCCTTGGTGGAACCTTTCACGCGCGTGGGGAGGAAGACTTCGCGGGAGTTCGAGCTCCAGGCGCTGGAATCCGGTTGATCAGATGACGCGGGGGACCGTCTCGTTGCGCTTGGTGGACCAGTTGGTGACGATGGGCTTGTCCACGGTGGCCATGTCGGGGAGTTCGAGCTCGGCAGGGTTGGGGTCGTCCTCGGTGGTGGCGATGATGACGTTCCCGAACTCCGTGCCGCCTTCGCCGTCGGTGGTCTTGGGGTTGATACCGGTGTAAGCGACGGCGGAGCCGGAGAGCTTGATGGGGTCTTCGCCGCCCTGTCCGACGGGGGAGGCAACGCCGTCGGCGTCGGAGCCGAAGGAGACGCTGGGGGTGTTGACGTCCAGGTAGCAGGTGATGCCGGACTTGGCCTTGGCGGTGACGAGGTAGTAGCTGACAGGCTGAGCCTCCCAGGTGACCGTGAAGTCCAGGTCGTTGGTGCCGCAGGACTGCCCGTAGCTGCTCTTCCCGCCGTCGCCGGAGTCGGTCTTGACGGCGGAGCCGCCGGAGTTGGAACCGCGGGAGCTGGAGCCGCCGGTGGAAGGGCTGTCGCTGGAGGAGCTGTCGCTCCCATCGCTACCGCCGGAGGCGACGGCGGAGGGGGCCGCGGAGCTGCCGGTGTCCGCGACGTCGTCGGGGTCGCAGGCGGTGGTGGCCGCGAGGGCCGTCACGGCCGCGGCAGCCAGGACGAGACGGGCGGAACGAGCGGCGAGACGCGAGCGCATCATGATCTCCAGCGGCTTTCGGTTGCGGTGTTTCCTGCTGACACCGACGACACTAGGGCCGCGTCGATCCTGAATTGATCCCGCGAGTGTGCAGGTTCTGTCTCAGCAATTCGGTTCCATGAAACGGCATTGGGTTTCACGAACCCAGCTCAAGCAGCCCGTACCTGACCACAAGTCAGGAACACCGGTCGGCGCCGGCAATCAGGAGACAACACCGCAATCACCGCCGCCACCAAGATGACTGGCGCCCCGGAGAAAGGCCTCCGCCGCCGTCGGCACCGCAAAGCTGGAGGCCGGCGGCAGCTACTCGTTCTTCTGCACCTTCCCCGGCCACATCTCGATGGAGAAGGGCAAGGTCATCGTGAAGTGACGACCTCCTACATGAGCGCCAGCGCCCTGAGGCGGATGCTGGACAGCGCACCCGACCGCCGCGAGCACCGCCCGGTTCCCTCACCCGGCACCCGGCGCCGGGCCCGCCCCGAGGGCGATACCTCAAGGGCACCACCAGAGACACCGACCGTGCCGCCCCTGGGCACCTCTGTGGCGGACCAAGGACCTCGTACCCCGCCGGTCCGCGAGCAGCGACGGCGAGCCGCCCCGGCTCCGACCCGACTCCTACCCCGGTGGCACTGTGCGATCAGCCGCTAGTGCGGCGCAGGAGGACGAGGTTTTCGGCGGCTTCCGCAACGCCTGCCGCAGCGGCCCGACCGTACCAGTGTTCCGCGCCCTTGAGGTCTCCCCGCTCGCGCAGAAGGTTTCCGAGGTTGAACATGGCATCCGAGTGCTGTGCCCCGGCTGCTTTGCGGTACCAGGTCTCCGCCGCCTCCAGGTCACCGCGCTCGTAGGCGAGGAGGCCCAGGGAGAATGCTCCGCCGGGGTGTCCGGCCTCGGCACTGGCTCGACTCCATCGCTCGTTCTCGGTCAGGTCGCCGCGTTCAGCCGCCAGGTAGGCGAGGTTGTACATGGCCAACGCGTCGCCTTCCTCGGCGGCGCGCAGCAGTTGTCCATGGCCGGCGTCGTCGCCTTGACCGATCAGGAACATGGCGTAGTCGTTGGCGGCTCCGGGCACTCCGGCCTCGACGGCGCGCCGGAAGTGGAGCGAGGCCTTCTCTGTGTCACCGAGTACCTGGTAGAGATCGGCAAGGCAGTAGGCCGCCAGATCGTCGCCCGCCTCCAATGCCTTCGTCCACCATGACAGCGCCTGGGGCGCGTCTCGCTTGAGCAGGCCCAGGTCGCCGAGTTCGAGCATGGCCCGTGCCTCCCCCCGTGCCGCTGCTGCGCGCAGCACCGGCACAGGCCGGTCAGGTGTGGGAACGGGCGGCTCAGCGGTCACCTCTCCCGTGAGCTGATGCACCTGCCGCCGCTCCAACCACTGGCGGCCTGCCCACAGGGAGACGACTAGAAGCAGACCCAGGTAAATCGGCCATCCCTGCATGTCGCGGCCCTTCCCCTCAGTAGTGGCTCCCGTGAGGCCACGCGCCGTTGCCCTCATGCTTCCCCTGTCCTGCGGATGGCATGTTCCGGCGCAGTATTCCGCGTCGGTGCGGCCGGTGACACCGTTCGGGGGCGTCACCAGGACGACGTCATCGAGGGCGGGAGTGAGGGGTTCGTGACCGGTGACCCACTTGATGCAGCACGCGGCCTTCGTGTCCGGCCGCGACCTCGACTGCACGGTCGCCGAGGACGGACCGTTCGACGAGGGCGCGCTGTACGGCCGTGGGCGCGGCGCCGGCCGAGGCGCTGACCGCGATCCACGCTTGTGGGGTGGTGCACCGCGACCTCAAGCCGGGCAACGTCATCATGTCCGACGACGGGCCCCGGGTCCTGGACTTCGGTATCGCCCGCGCCCTCCATGACACCCATCTCACCCACACCGGCAGCGTCATCGGCACGGCCGGCTTCCTCGCGCCTGAACGGATCGAGCAGGGCACCTCGGACCCGCCTGCGACGTGTTCGCCCTCGGCACTGTCCTGGTGCACGCGGCAGGCGGCAGCGCCTTCGGCGAGGGCCCGGCGATGAGCCTGCTCTACCGGGCCGTGCACGGCGAGCCGGACCTGTCGGCGGTGCCGGAGGGGCTGCGCGCGATGGTCGGCTCTTGTCTCGCCAAGGACCCGGCGGACCGGCCCACCGCGCCCGGTCTGCTCGCCGAACTGCGCGCCCACGCACCGGTACCGGTGCCAACACCGGACCCGGCCCCCGGCCCGTCCCCCGATCCCGCCCCGGCCGCGCCGCCGAAGGCCCCCACACCACCGGCCGCCGCCCCGAGGCCAGTGCCGGTGCCGCCCACCGCGGTGGCCCCGCCCGCTCACCAGCGTTGAACACCAACACTTTGTTCGGCCCGAACGGAAATGCCGTACCGCGCGCTCCTGCGCCTACCGGGCGGTCGGGCGCCGGTATGCCGACCACATCCAGAAATCCGCTCACCTGCCGCTGGCGGAGACCGGCCGCCGCCTGGGCCTGCGCCCCGCGCCCTGGTCGTCAACGGCCGCGTGATCAAGGTCAACCATCAGGCCCGTCTAGTGATGGGCAGGTGCGCTGCTTCTGCTGCACACCGCCGAGGAGGCGATGGCGCTTGTCATGGGCTCGGCGTCTGCATAGCGGTCGTCCCACACCGGTCTGGGGTCTGGGTGTATAGATCTGGCTCGCATGGGTAGGCACCAAGTGAGCACCGAATCGGAAGCCACTCGGACCGAGGAAACGCCCCGCCAAGGCACTCGGCGAGCGAGTCGTGACGAATTCTCTTCTCACGGCGCAGTGCGGCTCTTCGCGTCCGCGCCCGGCGCTTTCCGGAGGCGCGTACGTTCATTTCGCATAGACACTTTCTCTGGAGAACGCGCTCGTCTCAAGGTTCGCCCCAGGTGAGGCAAGGAGAGCAGGGGCCTGACTTCCGGCGGGTGAGGAGGACGTGATGGCCGGAATCCATGAAGAGCTGCCGGACGAAGGTCTCTCCGTTCCGGAGGACACCCAGATGACTGCCGGCGCCACACCGCCCGCTGAGTCAGGCGTTTCCGAACTCGGCCCCCCACAGGAAGCCCCCCGGAGGAGCTGGCGCCCGACACCCCTGACACCGGTCCTGGCGGTGTTTGTCCTGGTCCTGCTTCTGGTGGCGGCTCTGGCGATCTTCACGGCCGTGAGGTGAGGACACACCCCTGAGGAGACCGCACTGACCGGGGAGTGGCTGAGGGGGAGCAGCTGCTGCAGCACTGTGGCCGGGGCCGTCGTGGGCGCTCGGCGCGGCGTCGCCGTGGTTTTTTGAGCGGGTGCTTGAAAACGGAGCCCGCCGGGGACGGTTTCTCGTGGACGCGCATCAGGTGTAAAACTGGTGGCCGGCCACCTCCACTACTCTGGAACGTACCGAGACGGCGGAGGCACTGACGCTGTTCGCCGGCTGGGAGCCGGGCGTATACGACCGTCTGGACTGAACCGGGACCCACCGCGGCGCCTCGCCCGAGGAGGGACGGGGTCAGGTGGGGTTCAGCGGAGTAACGCCAGTACCCGCGTACAGCTCGGGCTCCGGAGACAGGACCGTGACCGGTCCCCCACCTTCACCGCGTGCCAGGCCGAGGCGCTTGGGATCGTTGCAGCGTTGCAGGCCATTAACCTGTCGGTATGTCAGAGCGTGTCATGCCCGGTCGCACGGACGGTCCGATCACCCTGGTTGCCGCGGACGCTCTGTGGGTCGATCTGACCGCCGACAGTGCTGTGCCGACGGCTTCTGGGGCATTCACCTGCTCTCCTGCTCGTGCCCAGGTGAGGTACGTCCTGCTCGGCAGCCATGTGGTGGCGACGGTGAGGGCGAGCAACGGTCAGTGGAGTGTTCCGGAGGTTGAGGTGCGCCGGGCGGCCGCGGAACTGAACGCGGTTGGGATGGACCGGCAGGACCTGGTCCGTATCGGTCCGTTTCGTGGGGCGCCGAGGCAGGAGTGCAACGAGGAAACGCCGCTGCGTTGGCGCCAGCGCATCATGAGGGAACTGCAGGAGCTGGGCGGCCCCGAGCGGGCAGCACGACGTGAAGCCGGCCGACTGTACCATCTGGCGGGGATCGACTGGCGGCAGGTACTCGTGGAGCAGACCCGCGACGGGACGCAGCGCACGTGGCGGCTGCCGCGCGCTGTGGTCAGGCTGCTGGACGCGGCCGAGCACGCCGAAACGCAATGGGCGCAAGCCGCGCGGACACGCCAGGCAAGCGCAGCCGTCACCGAGCCGCCCTCCCACCCCCGGCAGGCCCGAAACGACGGCAGCCGGCAGACGACGAGCCCCGAGGGCCCCGCCGCCTCACTGCGCCCGTACAACAAAGAGCTGGAAGGCCAGCTGTACTCGGTGCTCAGCAGGAAGCCCGGTACCTCCCGCAGGGTGGCTGAGTGGGTGTGCGCCGTCTGCCGCACTGCGCCCGCCACCGTGCTCGACCACTGCCACGAACACGGCTACGTCCGCGCCCCCGTCTGCCAGTCCTGCAACACACAGGAACGCCCCGACCACCTGTACAGCAACGACATCCGCGTGGCGAACCGCTACACACGCCTCTTCCACACCGACGCCGACGACTGGCTCCGCCACTGGCACCGCTGCCCCGGCTGCCGCGCACGCACCACCCTGCCCCTGCCTCACCTCGCCGCATGGACCGCCCACATAGCCTGCCGATCGCTGCGTCCGACCCACCGCGCCCCCCGCGGGCGCAAGCCCTGCGGTGTCCTGCGCGTGTCCTGGGCGGGCAGTCAGAACGCGCCCCGTTCCTGCCTGCTCACTGTCGCCGTCGACTTCTGTCCCTCCGGCGAGCACCGTGTCCTGGCGCGAGTCCGCTACCGCGAAGCCGCCGAGCGGTTTCGTGTCTGGTTGGCCGAGACGGCCCCTGCCGTGGCCGCCGCGGCCGGTCCTGACCGCCTGGACGGCCTCCCTGCCCAGTTCCGGCCAGTCATCGTGGACACCAGCGACGAGGGCCTGGCACTGTTCTGAGCGGGCACCGGGAGACCTGACACCCCACCGCCACCTCGAAGCTGCTGGCTCCCGACACGGTCACCCCGCACGCCCCGGCGAAATGCGCAGCAGAGTCCCGCGGCGCAGTGTGCGTCACAAGATCGGCGCGCTGCTTGTCCCAAGGGTGCCGGGAACGGGTCACTGCAACGGACCGTCGCGTTCTGCCCGATCAGCCTTCGCTGTCGGTTTGTTGATCGATACGGTGAGAGGTGATTGTCATCTCGGGGAGGGGAGCTGATGGATCTCGCAGACAGATATCAGGCTTTGGCGCGTGGTGCGCTGTTGGCTGCTGAGTCTGCCGAGGACGCCTACCGGCTGGGTGCCCTTGAACGCTTCCTCAAGCCATGGATCCGGGACCGACTGCACTCACTGGGTGGTCTGCTCGACAGTTGCGACACCAGACGCGAACTGGCCAAGGACACAAGGGCCTTCGCTGATCCTCTCGGTTCCTGCCCGTCGCTCTTCTAGCTTCGCTGTGGCTGCCATGGCTGCGCTGGTGCTGCCGCGCGTGATCCGAGACCGGTGTCCGGGAGGAGGCCCGCGCCGGAGAGGTCACCGACCTCGGCGAGGCGCGTGACGTCGCTGCCGAGATCAGCCGCATTCGCAGAGCCGTCGCCGGGGCAGGCATCCGTACCGTCGGCCGGGCCGTCCGGTGACCGACGACCGTTGGGTATGGGAGTACGCCTTCCATGCTGAGGACGAGGTCGGCTACCCGAAGGCTGTGCGCGACGAGGTGAAGGGCGTCGCCGACCAGATCGTCGAACTTGCCGGCATCGACCCGGCCGAACTCGGTGATTCCACCCCCGGCACGACTCGCCGCCACATGCTCGCCTTCGGCGGATGGTTCGAGACCCAGACGCTCCCCCGGACAAGGCCACGTCTCCTCGCCATGGTCCTGGTCGTACCACCGCTGCACCTGCACTGACTGCAGCCGCCACACCTGCGCCGGTGTTCCCCAGCTGCAGGTCCTACGCGTCGACCGCGGCCGGGTCGAGGGAGTCGACATCCTCCATGAAGCTCAGCATCCGGGCGTTGACCACGTCGGGATGGTCGATCTGCGGTCCGTGGCCCGTCGCGGCGATGATCTCGGCGCGGGCCCCGGGGATCAGGCGCGGCACCCGCTCCAATTGCCTTTGCGGGTGTACCAGAAGGCTGCGCTTGCCCATGACGACGTAGAGCGGGGTCCGGATGGAGCGCAGCGCGTCCTCGGCCAGCGGCAGCGGTGCGGGGCGGCGGATCCTGAAGGCCCGGGCGCCCACCTGGACCCACTTCCGCAACTCGGGAACGGCGATGACCGGCTGCTCCAGCCAGGAGGCGAGGCGGGGGCGCAGCGCCTTGGGGGCGAAGCTGGCGAAGAGGCTCACGAAGACCCAGGCGAAGAAGCGCAGGCCCACCTTCTCCAGGCCGCCGGGGTCGAGGGCGGTGACCGAGGCGAGCCGTCCGGGTCGGCGGTGCGCCTGATTGAGCACCAGCCAGCCGCCATATGAGGAGCCGACGAGGTGGACCCGGTCCAGGCCGAGCGCGTCGAGGGCCTCGTCCATCCACTGGGCGGCACGCTCGGGCTGCCACATGGGCTCGCGGTGGACGCTGCGCCCGGCGTCGCCAGGGGTGTCGAGCGCGTAGACGGGCCGTTCGCCGCTGAGCGCGGGGGTGTTGGGGTACCACATCGCCGAGCAGTAGCCCGCGCCGTGGATCAGGACGACCGGCGTACGGGATTCGGCGGCGGGGTCCGAGGGGCCGTACCGGTAGACGTGCGTGGTGCCGAAGCTCGTCTCGACGTCCGTCTCGGAACGAACGGGTGCGCCCATTGCGTAGAGGACGTCGCTGGCGGCGAAGTAGCGGTCGCGCAGGGTGTCGTTGACGTAGCGGCCGACGTCGCGGCGCACACGGGTCGTGTTCTCGGGCACGGGGCACCTCCGGGAAGATCCGTTCTTCGTAATACGACCGTACCATGATGGTGGTACGGCGGTACCATGAAGGCGTCCGGAGAGAGCGGACGGCGAACCCCACCACCGACGGGCGGAGACACCGGCTTATGCCAAAGCGCGTGGATCACGAGGAGCGGCGCACCCAGATCGCCGACGCGCTCATCCGGGTCGCGGGGCGGCGAGGACTGCACGCCGTCGGCATGCGCGACGTGGCCGCGGAGGCCGGAGTGTCACTCCGGCTCGTGCAGTACTACTTCGAGACCAAGGAGAAGCTGCTCTTCTACGGGGTCCAGCACCTGACCGATCGCTTCACCGCACGGGTGGGCACCCGCCTGGCTGCCGCCGGCCCGGACCCGGGCCCCCGCGCGACCATCGAGGCGATCCTCCTGGCGTCCCTCCCCACCGACGAGGAGAGCCGCACCTTTCACCTCCTCCACAGCTCCTACTCGATCCTGTCCGTGACCGATGAGGCGCTGGCTGCTCAGCCCTTCCTCGACAACCCCGACGCCGCGGAGAACGCCCTGACAGGCTTGCTCGAACAGGCCCAGGCATCAGGCCTGGCCGATCCCGGCGTCGACGCGCGCACGGAGGCGATCAGTCTGCTCGCAATGACGGCGACCATGGGCACCAGCATCCTCGTGGGCCAGCGGAGTCCGGAGTCGGCCATCGAGGTACTCGATCACCACCTGGACCGAATCTTCGTGACCGTCGAGACGCCGGCGGCTGGGGAGGGCCCAATCTGACGTGCCGTTGCGGCACTTGTGGCACGCGGACAGTGCGCGGCTCTGAAGGATTCAGGCAACACAGAAGGCCAAGGTCGCTGACCTGGGCCGCCTTCATTCAAGAGCGGATGACGGGAATCGAACCCGCTATAAAAGGTCGCTTTCTCCCAGTGTTTTATCCCGGGATCTGCTGTTTGGTCTGTGGTGTCGGGTCGCGCCAGGAGATGGTGGCTCCGCCGGTGAGGCGGCGGGCCATGAGGTCGGTCATGGCGAGGTGGATCATGGCTTCGGAGCGTGTGGGCAGGGTTTCGTAGTCGCGGGCCAGGCGACGGTGGAGCATGAGCCAGCCGTAGGTCCGCTCGACCGCCCATCGCTTCGGAATGGGGGTGAAGCCCCTGGTTCCGGGGGTGCGGGCGGTGATCTCCATGTCGATACCGAGTGCGGCTGCGTGTTCCACGAGGTGCCGGCGGTAGGTGCGAATAGCCCGATCTGACACTGAGTGTGGGCCGTGATTTGCTACCTGCGTTGCCAGTGCGCACCACACGTCTTCGGTACCGACCGCCTGCACTCCCTGCTGCAGGCGAAGCAGTCTCGACCAGGCCGGACGGGCGAGCAGCCTGACAGCGCAGCTGCCGTGCACGGGCGCTTCTACGGCACCCGAAGGAGCTGTCGCATCAGGTGGATGGATGTTCGACTGAAACCTTTCGCCCGGTACAGATTGGTGGCCCGTGTGTTCTCCCTGAACACTGTCAGAGCCATGTCGGTGTTCCCTGCGGACGCGGCATGATTTTCCGCCACCTGGAGCAGCACTCGCCCGTGCCCTCGTCCCTGGTGCTTCTTCTCGACCCCTACGTCGTGGACGAATCCCGTGCGGCCGTCCGCGCTCCTGCCGAGGCATAGGCGTCCGACGTGCTCGCCCTGATGGAAAAGGTCCTGAAGCTGGTAGGACCCCGCTGCTCCACCCAGTCGCGCGAGGGAAGTCAGGGCCTTCCGTGCGCTGGACTCTGCGTAGCCGCCGGGCAGTCCCAAGTCGCGCAGCACTGCCGCGTATCCGCGCAGGAACCCTCGCTCCCACGACTCCCGCCCGGCCTGCGACGTGCACACGGTCGCATAGCCCTCGCCGAGTTCCGGGTCGGCCCGGTTGCTCAGGCCGACCCGCTTGCCCAGGTCGTAGGCGAACTCCTTGTATCCGGCCCGCGACAGCATCGGGAGATCACCGAACCGGAAGGAAGGGAGCGTCAGGAGAACGTGACCGCATCCGGCGCTGAACAGCACTCGCTCCGCTGCGCGCACCGCCCGCAGGGCGAGACGGTGTTCGTGATCATTTTCCTCCACCTGGAACGAGTGGATCCTGCCGACGGGTGCTTCACCGCCCGTGGCCAGACGAAGGGATCCGACATCCCGTGCCCCCACTCGGACGACGTACTCCTCGACCGTCGGATCCACGCCTGGCGCACCCTCGGATGTCGCCTCCACAAGACGGAGATCTCCCGACCGCTCCATGTCCCTCCTTGGTTGCCGTCCCGAGCCGTATGCGATCGGTCAGGCCGCGGGATACCCCAACGCAGCCAGTAGTGCCTGCGCCTCCGAAAGTCCGGCTCGTGGCCCCTCGAGGGCGACCACACCGCCGGCGCTGACCACGACTTCGTCCACTCCGGCCGCCGCGTACTCAGCCACGCGGTCCTTCAGCTCGGTCGCGTCCCCGTACAGGAAGGCACCACCGTCGACGAGGGCCCTCGCCGCCTTCACCGGGTCCGCGTCCACGTCGGTGTCCATGCCGGCCTGCCTCAGCATGTCCCGGTAGTGGGGCAGACCGAGATGGGCCCGGTTTCCGGCCAGGACGAGTTCTTCCGCCGCACGACCGGCCTTATCAAGCGCGGCAGGCACCATTGCGACGACGCGCGGGACCGCACGACCGCGAGTGGCCGCCCCCTCTCGCAGCGCCGGCAAGATCACGTCACGGATGTATGCGGCAGGCGCCAGCCAGGTGATCGCGACATCGGCCATCTCTCCGGCAAGCCGCGCCATCCCGGGCCGGAGCACGCCCAGGCCCACCTCGACCCGGGGACGAGTGACCTTGGGGAGTCTGCCGTGAAAGGAGAAGTACTCGCCCGTGATGGCCACCTCTCCCCCGTCCAGCAGCCCTTTCAGGATGCTCACGTACTCCCGCACCGCCCCCAGCTGGCTTCGATAGGGCGCGCCCAGAAGCCTCTTCTGGAACGAGACGCTGCCGGGACCGTAGCCGGCGACGACCGGGTGCCCGGTCGCGGCGGCCACCGACTGGGCCTGGACAGCCGCGTCGTAAGGATGTCGCAGCGGCATCAGCGACACACCGATGCCCGCGGGAACCGGAAATCCGGCCGCCGCCGCGTGAATGAACGGATGGTGTGTGTCGCCGCTCAGTACCTGGCCGAGCCAGAGCGTGCGCCCGCCCCTCGACTGAGCGAGCGCGGCGTAGGGCAGGACGGCCTGCATCCGCGCGCCTCCGACGGGCATCATGAGCGCGATGTTGGGCATCATCGTATTCTTTTGCACATCAACTCCCATACGTACAAGAGAAATCCGGCCGCAATCACAGCGGAACGGACGGCGAGGAGAAGATGAACTTGGGCTTGACGCCCGGATCGTAGCCACCGCTCTTGACGACGACGAACTGGAACGCCACAGCATTCTCCCGCTCGCTCGCGGGGTACGACGCGATCTCGGCGCGGACGTACTCTCGAAGGATTCGGTACAGATGGTTCTCCGTGACCCCCTGGACACCTGCAGACGCGACGACTCCGCTCAACTTGCCGCAAACCATGAGAACGGACTTGACGTGCCGCCGCTGCGGGGACCACAGAACGGAGGTCCAGCCCCTCTCGTACGGTTGCGACGGCCGCTGCCACCCGCCGGTCGAGCGGTCGGCGCGCACGAGGCGGTAGAGCACGACGTAGTCGTGCTGTGCGGGGATGGGCGCGAAGAACCGCCAGTTCGGGATGAGGCCGAGACGGTCGAACCTCCGCAGCCCGTCGAACACCCGGTGGGGATGCTGGCTGAGGACCGTCGCGGTGAACCAGCCCGCGAGAGCGATCCGAACGGAACGGTCGAGAACACTGCGGCTCAACGGTCGGCCTCCGCCTCGTAGAGGTCATACAGAAAGCGTCTTGTCCCGTGGACGATCTTCTTCGCTCCTTCCTGGTACGGCACTGCTTCTCGCCTGATGTCGTCGAGGACCGTGGTGCCGGCAAAGTCGGGCAGGACCATGAGCTCCGCATGCATCTCCTGGTATGCGAGGCTCTCGGCGTTCCTGGGGCTCGACATGAGCAGGGACACGGGGACGGGGACCTTCGGGATCGTGGCTGGCTCGGCCAGTTCACGATGTGCGGCCCGCCATTCGCGTTCCGCCGCGGTCCAGGTCGAGGCCGCGCGGTACTGATCCAGGCAGAGCGACCTCACACGTCGGGGGACCTGCTCGATCCACGGGGGCGCCAGCAGCAGCGGGGAGAGGCCGGAGCGCAGAGACTGCGGCATCAGGGTGAAGCCGAACCCGGTTTGCTCGGAGAGCGATCGAAGCAGCTTCGACCGATGCAGCTCGCCGGGGTACCGGGGATCGATCACCACCACTCCGTCGACCAGCTGGGGCGCGTCCGCTGCGGCCCGCAGGGCGAGGAGCCCACCGAGTCCGTGGCCGACCAGCACCACGCGACAGCCCCCGCAAGTCACCCGCACTAGGTCCACGGTGTCCTTCACGAGCAGGTCGAGGGTGAACGCGACGGTGCTCCCGAGACGGCTCCTGCCATATCCGGCGCGGTTGGCCGCCAAGACCGAGAAGTCGTCACCGAGCGCGGCCTCGACCGCGCTCCATCGCTCCACGGTGTCGCCCAGATCCGGCAGAAGCACCACCACGGGATCCGTGGCGAGCGCCGGGCGAGGTGTACGCCGGAACCGATACGCGATGGTGTTGCCGCTGCCGGTGCGTACGAATCGCTCCGAACCGGTTCCCCACGCGACACGGCGGGCCGTCCGCCGCTGCGCGACCGCTCCTGCGAGCAGAGCAGTACCGAACACCCCGGCAATCAGGCGCGGCAGCGCGTCATCCCTGGTGTCCACGGAGTCCCTCCGCTGTGCCGATCATGTTCGGGCGCGTCACGTAGAGGACCGCGGGATAGGTGGAGCAGAAGGCCCACACGAAGCGCGAGAGCCCCATGACCCGGGCATTGACCAGGTGGAAGGAGCCGGAGACGGCCAGCATGAGAGGAGCCGTCCTCCCCTTCGCCATGAAGATCACGGGGAACGCACACTCGAACAACAGCACCCCGTGGCTCACGTACTTCGACAGCTCCGGGAAACGCTGCGTGAGCCTGTACGCTCCCTCGTCGCCGTAGATCTCGGTCCGGAGGATGCCAGGCAGCGCTTCGCCCGAACGCCAGCCCGGCCCGGCGAGCTTGGTGACGCCGGCGGCGAAGTACGACAGGGCCGACTGGAGTGCGATGAACCAAAGGCAGGTGTCGACCACCTTCGGCTGCCGCTCGCTCAGCCGGGCCACGGCAGCGACCCCCTGCACCGTGAAGGCCACCTGGTCGGATCCGTCCGTCCCGAAGTGCTGGCGAGGATTGACCACCAGGGAGGACAGGGCGAGGAAGGCCCCGGCGGCCGCTCTGGTCCGGCGCCCGGTCGACGGCACCACAAGCGTCGCCGCCGCAGCCACGCGGGCGATCTGAATCGACCGGCTCGCCCGCGGCCGGCCGACGAGGTCCAGGACCCGTTGTACCGGGGGAGGCGCCCACGCGAACTCCTCACGGACCAGGTCCCAGTCCACGAGGGGTGCGTTGCGCGTCCGGCGCTCGTTCGTCAGCGACTCGAGAGCTGCGACCAGGTGCGTGATCGCGCTGATCTGCTCGGTCGTCGTCAGTGCGCGTGCGCGGCCCGGCCGCGGCATTCGGAATCTCCCTGACCACCGCATGTCTGTTTTCCCTACCTGTTCCGATCGTCCGCCGGGCTGCTGTCAGGCCAGCAGGAGCGCCGCGTCCCACAGCGCTGCCTCGGTGCTTCCCGAGGCGTAGGCGTCCAGTGCCAGGACGACGCCGGTGGCGCCGTCGAGGAAACCCGGGAGCGCGAGCGTCGTCCGCCCGTCTTCGTCCGGGTATCCGAACCCGAAGGGTTCCCGTTCGTCGTAGAGCCGGAGAACCACATCAGCGATCTCGTCACGAACGCGGTTCACCTCCTCGGCACGTGGCCCCGTCGCGAAGAACTTGAGACAGTTGAGCGCACCGGCCCAGCCGTGGCAGAGCCCGGCGCTGCGCACCGGCCATCGGTTCAGCGGCACGCGGACCATGGATTCCACGGCCGAATGGGCCAGCAGGCGCAGTTCCTCCTGACCTGTCGCGTCCGCCGCGAGACGCAGCGCCGAGGCGATACCGAGACTGCCGTAACACCACGCCGTTCTTCCGCTCTCCTCGTCGCCGTCACCGGAGAGCCACGCGTCCCACGAGATGAAGTCGGGCCAGAAGACACCGTGCTCCCCCATCCGGGCACGATCCCGGTAGACGGCGGCCAGCATCTCTATTGTTTTCAGCTGACCGGGTACGGACACCCCCTGCTTGTGGGCGAGGGCCAGAAGTGCCAGCGGGCCGGCGATGCCGTGCGACATGCCAAGGTTCAGGTTGCCGGCGTGTGGCGAGGCGACGAGCCCACCGCGCGGTCTCGTCAACGTCCAGTAACCGGGGATGTGGTGGCCGTCGACGGAACGACTCGTTCCGAGAGCGACCAGTGCCTTCAGGACCGACACGAGGGTGTCCCGCATCGGGGCGCCCCTCAACAGGGCGTACCGGCCCACGCCCGCCAGACCGCTGATGGCGTCGAAGCGGGCCCGGTCGCCGATGGGATCGTGTTCGACGGAGGTGTACACCGCTGCCACGATGGAGCCCAGGGAAGCGTCGAGCCGCTGCAGGGCGCTTCCGTACCCACTGCCGCTCCCACGGCACAGAAGGAGCGACAACGCCAGACCGCTGACCCCGGAGTGAAGGCCGGGGTCACTGGCCGGACTGCGCTGCAACAACTGGACGGCCGCGGTGAAATGCCGGTGTGACACCCGGTCCATCCGCAGGCCGGCAGGTGCGCAGTCGCCGAAGAGGAGGGCCACGCCGGGCAGCCCGCTGCCCAGGCTCCGCATCTGTGCCTCCAGTTGCGCCGGGGTCGCGCCGTCGCCCAGCGAGTCCGTGAACGTCCTCATGACGGACGCGGGGTCAACGAGCCTGGCCGAGACGTCCTGGCAGACTCGGCGCACACGGCTGGTTCTGTCGGTCATCGGTGTCGCAGCCTTCGCGCCGCATGGCCGAGCAGGATGAGGCTCCGTTCCTCGTTCTCCGGGTTCACACCGACGAGACGGTTGTGCTGCATGTGGAGAAGGCTGGAGATGGCGTAGTTCTGCTGCTTCTCGGAGAACCGGGACGGATCCCACGAGATGCTCTCGCCGTAGCCGCGTGCAGCAGCGTTGTCTCCCCAGGCCCGTACCAGGTCGAGCGCCGGAAGGCGTTCGGTGACGCTTCGTGCGACGTCCTTTGCCGTCACGATCCGGCACACCTCGTCGATCTGGTCACGCCCGACGGCCCCGTCCCTGGACTTCATGAACCGTTCCGCCGCCCACGTGGTCCAGTCCACCCCGAGGGCCTCCAGCAGGGACGCGTAGTCGGCCACCAGGACAGTGTTCGCGGCGACATCGAGGGCCTGGCCACGGTTCAACAGACGGATCTGGTTGACGGCGACCTGACTGTCGACGCAGAAGATCCTCTCGACGAGCGACAGCGCCTCGGGCCCGCCGTAGCGCTCGGTCTCCGGCTCGTAGGACTCGGCACTGACACGGCGGAGGAGACCCTTGCGGATGAGTGCCCGCAGGTTTTCGTGCAGCCGCTCGTGCATCCGTCCCGTCGTCCTCGCGTCGGCGCTGTGCAGACGCAGGCGGATATGCGGCTCCGGATCGTTGAAACGGATGAAGAACCACTGGTCGGCCAGATCGGCCATCTCCCTTACCACTTGCGGCAAATGGCGCGCGATCAGCTCGTCATGGGTGTCGAGGTCGGCGTACAGCCGTACATACGCCCAGTCGCCGCCGAGATCGTGGTGCACGGGTTCGATCACTGCCGGCGGGTGCGGAGGCCGGGGATCTTCCGTGCCGGCCCTCCCGCGCAGCGGAACCACGATCTCGTTGGACCGGCCCTGGAGCCAGCCGAAGTTCTCCTCGCCCGTGCCCGGCCCCTCCACCAGGGTGATCCCGCCCTTGAGCAGGTCGCGACGGAGTATCTCGCGGTGGAAGGCGTCGTCGAGGTCCAGCGCGTAGACGCGGTCCTGGTCCACGACGCCCACCCGTCGGTCGACGCGTGACGCCTCTCGCCACCGCGGGACCGCCTCGTGCCAGGCCGAAGGGTCCCCTGCGGCCTGGCGCAAGGCAGGGGTTGCACGCCAGGTCTTGGGAAAGGCGACGACCTTGCCGATACGGACGCGCGGCAGCATGGGCAGCGCGTCGTACCCCTTCCAGTTCCATTCGCGCCAGGCCTTCCGGCCGCTCGTGTAGCGCAGTTCGCTGAGGAACCTCGCCAGGTTCGGCGCGCCCCCCTGCAGCGCGAGCATGTGCGGGACGAAGGGATGCACCTCCGTGTCCTCACGCGGCCAGTGGAGGCGAAGCCTCGTTCCGTCGGAGTGGACGACGAGTTCTCGCCAGTCGATGGGACGGCCGCCGTCCTCCCGGTCGACGAAGGTGCCGATGGGGAGGGTGAAGGGGACGAGGCGCGGCGTGCGCATCACGTTGCGGGCGCGCATCGAGGTCGGCTCGAAGAAGACCTGCGCGTGAATACCGGAGGAGTGGCCGGACGGGTAGAGCGCGGCAAGCCGGTCCACACTGCCGGTCAGTTCCGCGAACCGCCCCATGGTGGCGCCCATGACACGCGCGCCCACCAGCGGTGACGAGACCAGCTCGAAGTCACCGGCGTTCAGGGCGTCGGTGTCCCGGGCCCTTAGCTGGAAGCAGAGATCCATGTCGTACGGGGGTGCCTGTGTGCTGTCCGCGAGCAGTTCCACATCGGACTCGTCCAGGACGACCTCTCCGTCCGGATGCGTCAGTCCGCTGTGCAGCAGCACGGCCACGTGTTCCTCGCGCCGCGCCTGGCGGAGCTCGTCCTTCGTGCCCGTGACGTCGAGGAAGACCCGGGAGTTGACGAGAGGGTGGCGGTAGCCGGTGGGGAAGCCCAGACCTCGGTGCGAGTCGATGAGCTGTTCGAGCCGGACCGCCCCGTACTTTCCGTAGCGGTCCATGAACGCGTAGAAGTACGACACCATGTGCGGGTGCGAGGGCTCGTCAGGGGTGATGCGCCACATCGAGGACGCGTACGACTCGATCTCCGCGAGCACGCCGGGTGGGACAGCGGCCCGGATCCCCAGGTCCAAGTCCACCTGGATGGCACCCTTGGTCGTCTCGGCAAGACCTTTGGCCGTACGGGAGGCTGCCCTGAGCTCCTCGATCCCTTCCGCCGAGTCCGGGCGCTCCTCGTAACGCCGCAGGCGGGTACGGAGCTCCCGCATCGTGTCGGACTCCGGACAGGTACCGTCGTGCGGCAGCTCGTCGAGGCGGTCGGAGCGCAGCGAGGTGAGCAGGACACCGTTCTGCACGAGCCCGAGGAGGTAGCGGTCGACCTGCTCGGCCGGGGTATCGAGCAGGGTGTCGGCCAGCCGGTCGACCAGCTCCGCGTACCGGATCGGCTTCGCCGCCGTCTCACGGACGGTGGCCAGGAGCGGGGTCATGCGGATGCTCGCCTGGCCGCTGCCCTTCTCCCCCGTGCCGTCCGGGGCTTTCGTGCTGGGCAGCACGAGCCTGTCCCCGCGGACGTAGCCGAGGTTGGTGACGACGACAGTGAGCGCGTGACGCACGCTCGGGTACGTCAGCAGGGTCCGCGCCACCTCGGAGAACCATGCCTCGTCGAACCGTGCTCTCACACGGCGCTCCGTGTGCTCCACGCGCGCGGTGCCCGCCGTCTCCAGTACGGAGACTCCGGCGTGCAGGCCGAAAGGTGTTGGCCGGCCGGCTATGCGCAGGGCGTACTTGGTGAGCGATACGGCCATCTTCATCAAGCGCTTCCGCGGCAGTTCCGCGCCCTCGAGCAGCCGTTCCAGCGTCTTGTCGAGAGACGGGCTCGACACCGCCACGGCGTCACGGAGGCGTCGGTCCGATGCCAGGAGCCGGATCTGCGCCAGGAGATCCAAGTCGCAAAAGTCGTACGTTTCGCTCGCCGGAGGCGAGGGAATTTCGGCCGGGCTTTGAGAAGTGGCCACCGCACGAAGCATCAGCGGTTCCCGTGACGTGAAGTAACCCGCCTTCATCCCCTGCCTCCATAAGAACGAGCCGCCAGGCCCGTGAAAGGAGGACTGAGCCTCTTTTCACAGGCCTGGCATTTCCGAATATCCCTCACGGGATGATTAAGCGCAGCAGGTGCGCCAACCGTTGGAGGTGCTGGACCCGTTGCCCATGCTGTCGACCGCACAGCTGTACATCTGGTCAGCCACGTCGCCACTCGACATGAAATGGACGTCGAGGTCGAGGTCGCTCAGTTCCTCGTCAGCCGCTGCGATGAGGAGATCCGTGCTCATGATGCAACTCCCGTTCATAGTCAGGGCGCGCATGGAAAGTAACGGATATTTCCCGTGCCCGAATGGCCCGTGCTCCTGTGAGGAAGAAATATCTGCTACAGGCTTCCACACCGAACGCCAGAACTTACCGCTCAAAAACCTAAGTGCCGATGATCATGCGTGTCAACAGCCCCTCGAAAGGAAGGAGAGATTCTCTGGACTATGCCCCATATGCGAATATCGATCACGGGGGTTGTATCGGCGGGTACCCGCTCGGGCGGTGGGTCGCCGAGCAACACCGCGCCTACGGGGCTGGGGTGCTGGAGGCGAAGCGTGTGGTGAAGCTGGAGAAGCTCGGGACGGTGTGGTCCGAACAGGAAGCAGCCTGGTCACTTGCTACTACGACCAGCAGTCTGTGGTGGTGTGCGAGGGCGACGAGCACGTGTGGGGGTGGAGACCAGCAGCCGCAAGGTGCTGTGGGACATCTCCGAGGACGACCCCACCCGTAAGGTGCCGACCATCCTGGGCACATTGCACGGTGCCGTCTACGGCTCCGCCCCCGACGGCGTCATCCTCGACGCCAAGACGGGGAAGGACCGGACGACCTTCACAGGCCCACAGCTGTACCTGGTCAACGAGTACGCCGCCATGGACATCGACATGGTCACATATCCCGCCACTGCCTGAGGAGCACGGCTCGGTTCACCACGTCAGCGAGCAGTCGGAGCGGGCGCGAAGTACAGGCTGCTCTTCGTCGACCGGCTCCTGGCCACACTCGTTCACCTGAGACACGGCGCTACCCATGACGTACTAGCCTGCTGGTTCCAGGTGGTCCGGTCAACGGGTGGTGGGGCCTTCCGGGCTCCGGCCGCATGCTGGTGGGCACGGATCGAGGTGGAGTCAACCGAGAGGCCCCAGACGTCGCCACTCCGCTTCTGTCAGATCCCCCCTACCAGTCATACAAGAGTCAACGAATCAGTTGGGCATGGGTGCGGTCAGCACCTTCGATGCCACCATGCCAACTCCGGGTCTGCCATCGGCTCGTGATGCGTTCGCCGAAGGAGCACCACGTCCAGGCGCTCCACCTGCACCCGGAGTTCGCCCGCGGCTCTTGGCGGAAGCATGAACAGAGCATCTTGCAGCTTGTCCCGGGCCCACCCCTCACCACAGCACGGGCAGGTGAACTCGGCCTCCCATTGCCTCCACCGGCGCTTGGTGCCGTGGACGCGCACAGACCACACGCTCAACGCCACTGCCACGATGCCCGGAGACAATCGCTCCCGTTCGAGCACACGGACGGCGGCATTCGCCGCTCCCGACAGACCTGGGACATCGCGATACCGCACCCAGGGTCTTCCCCAGCCGCGTTCCCGCGACCGAAGTGAAGCTGGTCTTCTACGCGGCACGGCCCCTTCGGATGCAAGTCATGGATGGCATCCTCCCACAGCCCAAGATCGGCCGGACAGAACCCAGCCGCGGTAACCGCGTTCACCACCGCGATCGACCAGATCGCCAACGGCGGCACCGTCGTGTACCCCGAGGTCATCCAGCAACTCGTCCGGATCCGAAAAGACCCTCTCGAAGCACTCGGTCCCCCGCGAACACGAAGTCCTCGGCCTGATCGCTCAAGGACACACCAGCAGCACCATCGCCAGCCAACTCTTCATCAGCCCCGCCGCCGTGCACAAACACATCGGAAACATCTTCAAAGCTCGACCTGCCCACCACCACCGACGGACACCGCCGAGTCCTCGCCGTACTCACCTACCTGCGAACCTGACCACCCACACCGACAGCACCGCGGTGGCAGGGGTCGTCTCCCGTCGCCGGGCGGCACGAAAAGCTGGTGGGCATGAAGCGGGGTGACATAGAGTCATCTGTGATGCATGGGGGGCGGGTCGGCGATGACCGGGCATATGGATCCACAACACATCGGTCCGTACACGGTGCTGCGCAGGCTCGGCGGCGGCGGAATGGGTTTGGTGTATCTCGGCGTCGGCGGAACGGGGAGCGCCCACGGTCTCGCGGCCGTGAAGGTGATCCGCCCCGAGTATGCCGAGGACCGGCAGTTCCGGCGCAGGTTCGCCCACGAGGCGCGGGCCTCGGCACGGGTCTCCGGCCCTGGAATCGCGTCGGTGCTGTCCGACGGGGTGGACGAGAATCCGCCGTGGCTGGCTACCGAGTTCGTCCCCGGCCCTTCACTGGGCGAGGCCGTCCGTGCGTACGGGCCGCTGGAGGTGCGCCGGCTCGGTCTTCTCCTGGCGGCGGCCCTGCGGCGGATACATGTGTCCGGACTGGTGCACCGTGACCTCAAGCCGTCCAACGTGATGATGGGCGGCGACGGCCCGGTGATCATCGACTTCGGGATCGCCCGCGCCTGCGAGGACACCCGGCTGACCCGGACCGGTGTCATCGGTACGTCCGGATACATCGCTCCGGAGTACCTGCAGCACGGCCGGTTCGACGCCCGTTCCGACGTGTTCGCGCTCGGCGCGGTGCTGGCGTTCGCGGCATCGGGGCAGTCACCGTACGGGACGGGCCACCCGGCGGCCGTCGATGTCCGGGTCCTGTCCGAGGACCCGGACCTGACGGGTATCGATCCGCCCGTGGCCGATCTGCTGCGCGCCTGTCTGGCCCGGGACCCCGCCGAACGCCCCACACCGGCAGGGCTGGAGACCGCGCTGGCCGGTCTGCCCGGCGGTGCGCCGCCCTGGCCGCCGCCCGCGCTCGCCGCGGAGATCGCCCGCCGGACCAGGGAGGCCGCCGAGCAGGTCAGGTATGAGCCGACGGTGGTGGACCCGGCCGCCGATCCGCTGCACGGCGCCCGGACCCGTACCGCAGCACGGCCCGCGCCGCCGGTGTCGCGACCGCAACCGTCGTCGCAGCGGGGTCCTCGGCCGGACCCGCCCCTCCTGCAGGGCTTTTCTCCGCCGACGGGCTCCGGTCGCCGGCGGCTGCCCCGCCGAAAGCTGCTGCTCGGGCTCGCGGCGTTGTCGGCGACCGGAGCCGGGGCCTACACATTGGCCGGAGTCTTCCAGGAGGAGCAGCCGGACCCGCGGCAGAACTGGCGCTTCGCACCGGGGGGCGAGATGGGCAACGCGACGATGGCGGGTGGCACGCTCTATCTCGGGAGTTACAAGAACAGCAACCTGTACGCGGTCGACGCGGCCACCGGCAGCCAACGGTGGGCCTACACCGCGGATAGCCGCATGGCCGACCGCCCCGCGGTCCTCGGTGGCACGGTCTTCGCGGCGAGCTCGGAGGGCAAACTCCATGCGATCGATGTCGCCAACGGCAGCCACCGCTGGTCCGTACCGCTGCCCAGTCTCGGAGGGGTCTCAGTGGCGGCGGGCGACAAACTCGTTTACGCCCGCGCCACAGACGGCTACCTGTACGGCTTCGACCCCGCCACCGGCCGCCACCGCTGGCGCTTCCAGACGGGGGAGGGCATGCCCACGGGCCGGACCCCCGTCGCGGCAGGCACCGTTTTCGCCATGACCAACAATGGCGTGCTGCACGCCGTGGACGGCTCCACGGGCAGGCCCCGATGGAAATTCTCCGGCATCGGCGACACGACCACCGGCTCGCCCGCCGTCCATGGCGGTACGGTCTGCCTGGGCACTGAGGAGCACTGGGTGCACGCCCTGGAAACCGCTTCGGGCCGGCAGCGCTGGAAGCGCCGGCTCGGGGGCAGCATCAATGACGTCCACGTGCGGGGCAACGCCGTCTACGTCCACTGTCAGGACCGGTTTCTCTACGCCCTGGACGCGGGGACGGGCAAGCAGCGCTGGCGGTGCGAGATCGGTGCGGGCACCGAGGGAGTCGCCGTCGTCGGGAACACCGTCTACGCGGGGAGGTCCCATCCGAGCAAGCTCCTGGCTCTCGACTCCCGTACGGGCAAACCGCGCTGGGAGGTGCCGCTGAGGGATCCGTCCGCCTTGCCGTGGAGCGAGGACGAAGCCCGGATTTCCTCGGAGATCCACATCAGCGGCCGCAACGCGTACTTCACCGCTCTCGGTCTGTACTCGTTCCGCATCGATTCCTGACTCGCCGCGGCTTCGCCGCCCTCCATGCCTCCAGGTCCGTGTACCCCGTGCTATCCCGTCAAGTGCCTCCGTATCCGTACCGGCCCGTCCCGCGCCCGCCGACAATGGCAACGGCGCCCCCACTGTGCAGGCCGGCGAGCGGGGGCGCGCCTGCGGCGGAGACGCAGGATCCGGCGGTGAAGCGGTCGAGACAGGGAGCGACACGATGACCGGCACCGCGGCGCAGTTGCACCGGATGCGGGACCTGGCTGTCCAGATCAGGCATGAACGCGATCCCGGCGCGTTGCACACCCTCGTTCTGGCCTGGGCGCGGGGTCACGGCATCGCCCCTGCGCTTGGCCTGCACCGCCTCCCGGTCCGCGTCGTCCAGGAAGAAGTCCCGCTCCAGATCCGCCCGCGAGGGTCTGCGCAGGGCAAGCTGGTGCGCACCAATATCTGACCGGGGCGGTAGCCGGGTGGCCCTGCCTACGTGGGGTTCGCGGTTGCTGCTGGGCCTCAGTCGGAAGCCGGGTGGGGACTGTGGGATCGCAGTTTCGGGTCCGTCACCCCGCCCGGGCATGCGAGCGGGTCGATCGGCCATCCGGCGCGCCGGGCACCGGCCCGGTACGCGCTCTCGTAGAAGGCGAGTACGGCGCCACGCGGGTCGGCATCGGCACGGACTTCGTCGTACGGCAGTACGGCCAGGTGGCTGTCGTTCCGGGCGACCCAGTGCGCCGCCGCGGGCTCGAGCGGCTCCTCGGCCAGATGCTCCGGCTCCGGAGCGGTGTAGGAGTAGAACGCGGGCGCGGGGAAGGTGTCGTCCCCGAACCAGAAGCCGAAGCTGATCACCTCCCGGGAGTATGCCTCCCGGGTGACGGGGTCCACCTGCTGAGGCTGCTCGATGTGACGTTCGGAGAACCGGGTGTGCGCGATGTCGAAGGTGTGCCAGAAGTGGTGCACCGGGCTCACCTTTCCCGAATACCCTGCGGCGAATTCCTCCAGCACCGACGCCACCTGGCTGAGGACCCGCCAGTAGCGGTTGGCCTGCGCGGGCTCGTATGTCGCATGTTCGGCGTCCTCGGCGAACGGCCGGGCGGAGTCGGGCAGGTCGAAGGGCCTGGGCACATCCAGCCGCACCCGGATGCCCAATGCTGCCAGCGACTCCATGACCGCGTCGTGGAAGGAAGCAACGGACTGACCGACGAGCGGAAGGGAGATCTCCCGGCCGTCCAGCGTCGAGATGACCAGCCGATGCGCGACGAAATCGAAGTCCATCGTGAAGATCGGATTGCCGTCGACCTGCCCCATCGGGCGCGTCGTGATACCGCGCCCCGCAAGGTGGAACGGGACATTCCACCAGTGGTTGCGCCGGGCACTGGCGGCGAGACGGATCTTCCCGACGATCTGCGCGAAGCGGTGGAGCGTCTCCTTGGTGTCCCGCCACTCGGCGAGCGGGATCGGCGGGAACAGATCCATGGTCATCACCCTTCCCTGGCCTTGCTGAACGGACCCGCACCGTCCGGTAGTCCTGGCGCGTCCCTTCCCGTTACCGGGGTCGCTTGCCACCCTCCCCGGCGTTTCCCGGATCGGGCTGCCCCACCTTCACCAGACCATCGCGGCGGTCTGACGGACGAGTGCGTACGTCCCAAGGCATCGCTCGGGGCCGTGGCGAGGCTCGCACCGTCCTTCCAGTAGGAGAACAGTACGGTGGCCGCGGGCAACTCACTGGCCATGACACGGCGGCCCTGGAACGTCATGCGTGGCCGATGGTGACCAGAACATCGTCAGCCAGCGTTACCGCCCTCCGGCCAGCTGTCCCAGACGCCGGCAGTAGCCGGCAATAACGCCCCGAGCACCCGGCAGATCCGCTTGACGTCGAAGTCGGCGCGGTTTTCGGAGATGAAGTCCCAGCGGCGGGAGCTCACTTCGCCTCCCGAGCGAAATGGGCGGCTGCCCGGCACAGGATCTCGCGCTCCAGCTGCCACTCCTGCTCGGCCTTGAACAGCCGGGCGTTCACCACCCGCAGCCGAGCCAGTTCCTCGGCCACGCTCACGCTGCCGTCGCGGCCCCCGGGCGAGGCCCCTCCCTGGACCGTCGAGATCCATTGTCAGGGTGTCCACTCCACAGGATCATCCTCAGAGTGCGTTGAATGCTCACGGTCACACGTTGAGTGTGGACGGCGTGTTCGGCGCGCGTACCGGTGATCGTCACCGACACCGCGTCGTACAGTGACGTCGTGTTCGGGCTGCTCACGCTTTCCGGGTTCGCGTACGCGCCGCAACTGGCGGATTTGCCTTTCGTACGGCACCACATCAACATGCTGGGCCGGTACTCCTTCCAGCTTCCCGACCTGCCCGGCGGACTGCGGCCCCTACGCGATCCAGACGCCACCGACCAGTGACGACGTTCCCGGCCTGATGCACCTGCTTCGTGTATGACCCGAGGCCCGGATCCCATTCCCCGAGCCTGCCACGTCCTGCTCATCGCCGGCGCGCTGAAACTCTGTGCCGGTGCCGGTACCACAGTTGATCCCAGCACCGTGGGGACGAAGTGGCGTTCATGTGGCGCTACTTCGTCTTCAGCCGATGCGCCGTACGCCGCGCCCACCACGCGCCGGCAGCGGCAACCAAGACCTGCCACAGCAGCTGTGGGAAGCTCCAGGACTGCCCACCTGCCACCGCGAGACAGACCGGTAGCAGCAAGCAGATCGCCACGAGCGGACCGCGTCCGTACCAGAAGGCAGCCTGCCACGGGCCGGTGTTGCCCATCGGCGTGTCCACCCCTATGAGCAGGTTCATCGGCATGACCCCGCGGTACGAGCTCACCAACGCGGCCGTGACGAGCGCGGGCACGCACGCGGTCAGAGACGCCATCGAGCCGACCGGAGCTCCGGCCAAGACGCACACGGCCGCTCCCGCAGCTACGCCAACCAGCAGCACTGCCAGCGGAACGACGGCGTGCAGAAGTGCCAGCGTGCGAAAGCTCCACCCCAGGTTGGTCGAGCGGCGGACATCGTCGCTCTCCAGTCGCGCCGGCTCAGTCAGCTGAGCGGCGGCCAAGTAGAGCGCCACAAGGGAACCGAGAACGGCCAGCAGCCGCGGCGCCGCCACGAGGGAGGAAGCGCTGGACACTCCGCCGAGCGCGAGCACAAGCCACACAAGCGCCCAGCCGAGCCTGCGGGGATGGCGCAGCAGGCAGCTGAGATCGCGCCACGGGACCAGCAGACTCGCGTGCCGGGGGATGGGAAGCCGCATCAGCGGTACGGAACGCCGCGCCCGAAGGGCAGGCACTCCCGACCTGGCCTGCCGCAGGTCGAGCATGAGTACCGAGGCTCCCACCCGCGCGGCAACGGTCGCCCGGAGTCGCAGTGCGGACTGCGGAATCCTGGGAAGCTCCCGCACACTCAGCAGCAGACCGAGTACCGCGGCACACAAGGACAGAACCGATCCGACGGCCGCTTGCGGACCCACAACTCCCAACGCCCACAGCAGTGGCTGAGCGGACCATCCCCACGGGCCGGACCACAGCAGCACCTGCGCGAGCCAGTGGATCTCCCACCCGCGCCAGGAGAGGACGGTGGCGACGGCCGCAGCCACAGCCACGGCCCAGCCGGCTGCGAAGAGGGCGCCGGCTCGTCGTGCCAGGACTACTGCATGCCGTTCCACCAGTGCGCCTACTGCGCACGACACGAGAGCGACACAGACGCCTGATACCGCTCCCGCGGCAGCCAGCAGGGTCCACGGGCGGGCCGAGATGTCCTGCAGCAAGAAGCCGGCGAGGGCGCCGACGGCCGCGCCGACAACGGACCACAAGACGGCGGAGGCCCGCAGTCCGGGCAGCAGCAGGGCGCGGCGGCTGACCCTTGAGGGCAGCAGCAGATGGACGGTGGGCCCGTCCAGGACCACCGGTCCCCGCCACATCGCCCCACGGGCCGAGAGAAGCAGCACGAGAAGCAGGACCGTGGGCACAAGGAACAGTGACACCTCGGAGGCGAGATCCGACATCCGGGCCGCGGAACCGTCCGCCTGCACCGTTCGTGACCAGACGATCAGGGCCGGCACACCCCAGAAGCCACCGACCAGGACGATCGTGTAGAGAACGAACCAGAAGCTGCGGCGCTGCTCCTCACGCGAGGATGAGCGGGCCTTGTGCAGGAACCGCAGCGCCTCGAGCGCCGAGTCCTCGGCCATCGCGGCGGGGGCGGTGTTGGGTCGCGGTGGCGCCGCCCTGCTCGGCCGGCTCATCGGCCCGACTCGCGGTCCACCTCGGCCATGGTTCCGGATCCGAGCTCCACGATGTGGTCGGCCGCGTCGTTCAGTACCTGGTGATGGGTGGCCATCAGGACCGCCGTTCCACTGTCGCGGTGGGCGGCGATCAACTCCGCCAACTGCCGCCGGGCACTGGAGTCGAGACGCTGTTCCGGCTCGTCCAGGATGAGCAGGTCGTGCGGCCTGACGAAGGCGGCTGCCAGAAGCAGTGCCTGGGTCTGCCCGGAGGAAAGCGCGGACGGCACCTGGCTCGCTTGGGCTTCGAGACGGTGTGCCGTGAGCACCCGCTCCACCGCGGCCTCAGCAGCGTCCCCCATGCCGTGAGAGAGCGCAACCAGCTGCAGGTGCTCGCGTACGGTCAGGTCTGGATAGAAGGCACCTATATCCATGGCGGACGCCACGCGCCTGCGAACCTCGGAAGAGTCCTCGTCGATGGGCTGCCCGTCGAATAACACGGACCCCTCAGTGGGAGTGTCGCGTCCTGCGGCGATGCGCAGCAGCGTGCTCTTACCGGACCCGTTCTCCCCGACCAGCGAGATGCATTCCCCCCGGTGCAGGCGAAGACTCACGCCGTCGAGCACGACGCGGTCGCCGTACGTCCGCGCAACATCGTTCAGTTCTAGCAGAGGCGCACTCTGGGCCTCAGCTGTAAGTTGTTTCATTGTGCGGTTGTCCCTCGATGGCTCAGCCGATAGTTGCTTGGTTCAGTGAATTTCGGATTCAGGCGACCCTGGCTCCCGCCTTTTGACCCACGCAGACTTTCACTGCTCTCGCGGAAGAATGCTGAGCTGGTGGCCCGCTCACGCCCCACCAGCGTCACGTCGATCATATGAACACCGGTTCTGGGCCTCGTTGCAGGAGGCCTCACGACGCTCATCATGTCCGTTCTGCTCGCACGAATCTTGAAGATCAGTGAGCTGCGGAGAACGCGGCTGTCGTTGCGCCGGCGGGCCAGCCGGTGTCGGTGGTGATGGCCGGGTTCAGGACCGGGAAGGCGTAGTAGACGATTCCCCAGCTGGTGATCTGTGTGACGCACAGGGCCGGATGTACGGCGCGGGGCCGCGACCGGTCCCCTGTTCCGGTCGCGGCCCTGTGGGCGTCGAGTTCGGTCACGGGCAGCAGCCACCGGCCTCGGCCGGTGCGCCCGCGCCTGCTTCGGCGATCGGCGTGTCCGCTGCCCGGTTTCCGGGTCCGTGGCGTGTACCACCTCGCCCACGCACACATCGCGGATGGCCTTGTGCGAACCGTTCGCCATGTTGAGCCAGAACCGAGAGTCGTGGACTAAGCCGGCCGCTGGAGGGACCTGGTCGAGGTGATGTCCCATGCCGCCGGGGCGCGCGAGCAGTTGGTCGCCGAGGAGCGAGCCGGGCCGGACGGCCCGGCTCGTCAGTCCGTTTCCCGGAGAGCATCAGTCCGTTTCCCGGAGAGCAGAGGAATTACGCGAGCCCAGAGCTGAAAGGGAGCATCAGCGCCGAGTCCGTGTGGACCGTGATGTGCACTGGCGTGAAGGTGGTGGCGTCCACCGGCGATTCCCCGGTGCCGGTATTTCGGGCGTAGCGCGGATGGGCGCCTCCGCTGATCTGCCAGCGTATGCGGTGACCCGCGGCAAAGCGATGGGCGGTGGAGCTCATCGGCACGCTGACCTGCGAGGGCGTATGTCCAGTCGTTCGAAGTCGGCCCAGCCCGTCACAGACGTTGACTGAGCGGCCTTGTGCGTCCACGTCGCACAAGCGGGTGAAGACATCGGCGTACCCGGTGTCCGTGGAGATGCTCAGCCGTGCGGAGACCTGGCCCAGGATGTCCATGGGCTCGGTCAGCGGTGGGCCGGTGAACGTCAGGACATCGTCTCGGGCCTCCAGGCTGCTGTTGTCGCGAGGGCCGGCGGTGCGGGAGAGCAGCGGGCCGCCGATGGACGGGGTGGGGTCGGCCGGGTCGTAGCGGAACGTCGTCAGTGGTGCGGAGTCCGTGGGGGTCTGCTCGGTGAGGTGCCCGCCCGGGGCGGGATACCACGAGGTGGCAGCAAGGGCTGGAGGCCAGTTGTCGAGGTCCCGCCAGGTGTTCTCGCCGCCGATGTGCACGCGCACCCCGGTGGGGCGCAGGCCGGATGGGTCGGCGCACAGGTGGGCACGCAGCCAGGCGAGGCTTTCGGCGAACACCTCTGGCCATCCCCGCTGCAGGGCCGAGGTATGGGTCCAGGGGCCGACGAGCAGAGCGGTCTCGCATCCGGCCTGACGCAGCCGGTCGTACTGCTCGAAGGTCTGGTCGGCCAGTGCGTCGTGCCATCCGGTGATCAGAGCAGTGGGCACGCGGAGCCGCTCTGCCGAATCCGCCAACGACGCGCCGGCCCAGTAGGCGCCCTCGGCGTCCGGGTGTGTCATCACGTCGTCCAGCCAGGGCAGTTCGTCCCCGAGGACGGACTTGTACGCACCGCGCAGGGGCTGGGCGGTGGTGACGGCGCGCAGGCCGCGTTGCAGGCGAAGCGTCGCCCTCAGGAAGGGTGACATGCCCTGGTGCTGGTAGGTCATACCCGCGCCGACGGCGAGGGCGTTCTCCAGGCGCAGCGCACCATCCGCGTAGAACAGGGCGAAGGGATCGTGCAGCCCTACCTGCACCACCATTGCCTTGAGTTCCGGCGGCGGGTCCAGGGCGAGGGCCCATTGCACGTAGCCAAGATAGCTGGGGCCCACCGTTCCCAGTGTTCCGTCGAACCAGGGTTGCTCGCGCAGCCAGGAAATTGCGGCCCGGCCGTCGGCGACCTCGTTGCGCCACAGGTCGAACGCACCTCCCGAACCGCCGGTGCCGCGGCAGCTCTGCAGAACCACGTGAAAGCCCTGTTCGGCGAAGAGCAGGCCGTACTGGGGAGACCATGGCAGGCCGCGGCCATAAGGGGAGCGGACCAGGAGAGTCGGGAAGTCGCCCTCCGTACGTGGGAAGTAGTGGTCCGTGATCAACGGGCTTCCGTCGGCGGCCGGCACCACCAGCCCCGGTTCCCACCCGGCCTCGTGCCGTTTCGCCGGCAGGCCTCGCCAGGTCGCTCTCATCATCCGTGAGGACAGCGGTGGCTTTCCGGCAGGTGGCACCCATGCCGGTCCGGCTACGGCGTCGGGCGTTCGTGATGGCATCGTTCCCCTCCTCTATTCTCGTACGATGTACGAGAATAGAGGATGCTTGGATGACCTTCGCAAGAGCCGTCTTGGAAACAGGGGAAGGAGCGCGAGACCGTGCCCAGTGACGGAAGGTCGGGCGCCGCGGGCGCCGACCCCGAACAGCTCTGGCTGCGCACCACCGAACCGCGCAGGGGCCGCAAGCCCTCCTTCAGCCGGGAAGCGGTCACTGCGGCAGCCGTCACCTTGGCGGACACCGAAGGCCTCGACTCGGTCACCATGCGGCGGGTGGCCGCCCAGGTCGGAGCCGGCGTCATGTCGCTCTACAGCTATGCCCCCGACAAGGAGACACTGCTGGAACTGATGGTCGACCACGTCAGCGGCGAACTCACGGTCACGGACCCACCCAGTGGTGACTGGCGTACAGACCTGAAGACCATCGCCCACCTGCAGCGCGCCCACATGCTGCGGCACCCCTGGCTGCCCGCCGCCTTGTCCACCCGTCGGGTACCGGGCCCCAACACTCTGGCCTTTCTGGAACATGCTCTCGCCGCCTTGCGGCCCACCGGGCTGGACGGTGCAGCAAAGCTGGAGGTCTTCGCCCAACTCACCGCATTCGTGGCCGGACACGTCGCTCACGAGATCACGCAGGCCGCAGCGTCACAATCCCCGGGCCGGGTCGCAGCCGAAGCCCGCTACCTCGCCGCTGTCGCCGCCGACGGCCGTCACCCGGAACTCGCCGAAGCCCTTTCCGCCGCCGGACGCCCGCTCACCGCCGAAGCCACCTTCGCCCGGTTCCTGGGCCGCCTGATCGACGGTCTCGACGCCGGCTGATGCCATCCACCTGCGGATACGCCCTGTCCACGGCATCTCCCAGAAACAAGCCGTCGGCCCTGTGCTCTCGGCGCGAGTGCAGGCGGGCCGAGGTCGCACTCCGGGCCGGCATCACGCTCGAGGGTGTTGCGGCCAGGCCGTGTTCAAGAAGGTGCTGATGTGATGGGTGGGCCGTCCGGGAATGTCGCGGGCGGCCATCCAGACCGTGAGGTCGCGGGCGATCCGATCGATGCTGCTCTCGGTGACGACGTCGTGCTCGCGGCGGTTGGTGTCGCGGCGGACGACTTCGTAGCCGCCTTCGTCCAGGACCGCGACAGAGGTGAACCAGGACGGATCGTCCTCGTCGGGCTGGATGACGACGAAGGTGTTGTCCAAGTCGTCGAGGTCGTCGAGGTCGTCGAGGTCGTCGAGGTCGTCGAGGTCGTCGATCAGCATGAACAGCGCGTCCTCGGACGGGTCGTCGACGCGGTCGCCGCTCTCGCTCTCGGCCCGGTAGTACGCAGCCCCCATTGGCCCTGCCTCCCCTCAACCCGCTGACCTGATCGCGGCCAGAATGACACGCGGGGCCGACACTTCCGGCAGGTCACAGCCATTCGTTGACAGCGGCGATGAGGACGGTTGCTTCGAAACGGACCGCGAGCTTGTCGAACCGGGTTGCCACCGCCCGGTTCCGCTTCAACCGGTTGATGCCGCACTCGACCGCGTGCCGGGCCTTGCAGTCCTCACGGTCGAAGACCGGAGGCCGCCCGCCAGACCTTCCCCGGCGCCTGCGGTGGCCGGCCTGATCGGCAGGTTCCGGGATCGTGCAGCGGATACCGCGTCGGCGCAGGTAGGCGCGTTTCTTTCGGGACGCGTACGCCTGACGGGAAGCGAACATCGGCGGTAGCTGCCGTTCTGGGGGCTCCCCAGTCACTGCGACCGGCGCGGTGCGATTCCCCACGGCCGACGGCGACGTCGTCGTTCAGGGCGAGGACCTCGGACGCTGGGTGAACGCGCAGCGGTCCGGATGGGAACAGCTTCTGCCTGTACAGCAGTGGATCCTGGAGAACACTCCCACGATCACACCGGCCCAGGAAGACGAGCGGCCGGTGAAACGGACACAGGACACGAAGTGGGCACGTTCGTCGGCAGTCTCTGACACCACCCCCTCCTCGGTCCGTCAACGAGCCGTTTCATGCCGCACCCACATAGCGGTTCATATGCCATATTACGCACGTAATCCTGACGAAAGGTAAGTCATGAAGATCGCAGTCATCGGCGGTACCGGGCTGATCGGGGCGCAGGTCGTCAAGGATCTGAACGCCGCCGGACACGAGGCGGTACCGCACTCGAAGTCCACCGGAGTCGACGTCATCAGCGGCCAGGGACTGGACGAGGCGGTGGCGGGAGCTGGCGTCGTCGTCAACCTGACGAACTCCCCGACCTTCGACGAAGCGTCCCCGGCCTTCTTCCGGACCTCGATGGACAACCTTCTGGCCGCGGCCCAGAAGGGCGGCGTCGGCCACTTCGTCATCCTCTCGATCGTCGGCACCGACCAGGTCCCGGAGCTGGACTACTACCAGGCCAAGACGCTCCAGGAGAAGATCCTCGCGGCCGGGCCGATCCCCTACTCGATCGTCCGGGCCACGCAATTCATGGAGTTCATGGACGCCGTTCTGTCCTGGACCACCGACGGCGACACCGTCCGGCTGCCCGCCACTCCGATCCAGCCGATCGCGTCCAAGGACGTGGCCAGCGCGGTGGCGGAGGTCGCCGCGGGCGCCCCGCTGAACGGCATCCGCAACATCGCAGGCCCCGAGATCTTCAGCCTGGACAAGCTGGGCCGGATCACCCTCTCCCACAAGGGCGACAACCGCACCGTCGTCACCGACCCCACCGCCGGCATGTTCGCCGCCGTCAAGGGCGACGTCCTCACCGACAAGAACGCGCACCTCGCCCCCACCCGCTACACCGACTGGCTCTCCTGACATCCCCGCCTCCCGCGTGTCCTGTCCCAGCCGGCAGTCCTTCCGTTGCGCGCGCCGGGTGTCGCGCCTTGAGCCGGATGGGGATCCTGCTGCGGTCCCCCGATCCCAGGTCAGGCGGAGGGCGGGGGACTCGCATGCAGCCATTCGGCCCCGCCGGGATGGACGCGCCACGGCTCTCGGGGTGGGACGGGCCAGTGGAGGTCGCAACGGTCGACCGCCGGCATGGTGCTGTGATGCGCCGATGGGGTGGGCCCAGCCGTCCCGGATTGTCACTGAGTGGACAGGCGGAACAGATGAGGGAGGCAGACGATCTTGGATGTCTATGAGGCGGTCACGAGCCGACGGGCGGTGCGCGGGTTCAGCGCCCAGCCCGTTACGAGGCAGGTGCTGGAGCGGGTCCTGTCCGCCGCGGCTTGGGCACCGTCCGGATCGAACGTCCAGCCGTGGTGCGCCTACGTGGTGATCGGTAGGCCGCTGGCCGAGCTCAAGAGGCGCGCCGGTGAGCGCGTGGCGGCAGCCGACCCCTGGGACGAGCGGGAGTACGAGATGTACCCGCCCGCACTGAAGTCTCCGTACCATGAGCGCCGATCTGCCTTCGGCCATGAGCGCTACAGCGCACTTGGTGTTGAGCGCGAGGACTGGGAGGCGCGCCAGAGGGCTGCTGCCGCGAACTGGGACTGCTTCGGCGCGCCCGCCGCCCTGTTCTGCTACATCGACCGCGATATGGGCCGGCCTCAATGGTCCGACGTCGGCATGTATCTGCAGACCGTCATGCTGCTGCTGCGCGCCGAGGGGCTGCACAGTTGCCCGCAGATGGCGTGGTCGGTGTATCGCAAGACCGTCGCGGAGATCCTGTCACCACCGGACGAACTCATCCTCTTCTGCGGCATGTCGATCGGGTTCGAGGACGCCACGGTGGGTTGCACCCGTACGGGCCGGGCGCCGCTCGACGAGACCGTCACATTCGTCGAGGGGTAGATTGGCGACTGCGTGAAGATCACGGTCGGCCGGGACGCGATCCTGATCGGCGACGACACCAGCTTCCTGACTCGATCGCGAACTCACACCCCTGAGCTTCCAACTGGTCAGCAGGCCCTTCTGCGTGAGCGATGCGTGAGCGGATGGCAGAGCACGAGTCGTCATAAGACGTCATCTCAATTGGTGAGTGCGCCTCGGCGAGTGAGAGCCAGGTGCTGTTCGGTCCAGGCTCAATGGCTTGACCGTGATGTGAGACTTGCAGCATGGATATGGGGCGTGAGTCGCGGTGGGAAAAGGACGCAATGACGGTGGAGATCGTTTTTGCTCTGGTGACTGCCGTCGTGCTGGCTGCGGCGGTCTTTGCCGTCGCTCTGGCTCTCGCGCTGGCTTTTGGCGTCTCCGGTCCAGCGGGGAAGGGCACGTTGGTGGGGGGTGCGCTGCTCGGAGCGGCGGCCGGAGTGTGGCGTCTGGTGCGGGTGCTGCGTCGGTTCGACGCACGGCGCCGCAGAGGTCACTGACTTCGGGCCTCTTCCTTGGGGTCGGTAGCCTGCCGGCGTGGGGATTGTTCAGCGGCTGGTGCCGGATGAGTTGTGGGAGTTGTTCCAGCGTGTGGTGCCGGAGGCACCCTCGCGGCCTCAGGGTGGCGGTCGGCGTCGGCATGGCGACCGTGGGGTGCTGGCGGCGATCGTGTTCGTGGCAACCTCTGGGTGCACGTGGCAGCTGCTGCCCGCCGCGCCGTTCGGGCCGTCCGGGGCTACGGCGCACCGCCGGTTCACTGAGTGGTCGAAGGTCAGGGTATGGGCGAAGTTGCATCGTCTGGTCCTCGACGAACTCGGCTCCCTCGGTGAGCTGGACTGGTCGAGGTGCGCGATCGGCTCGGTGAACATGCAGGCTCTGAAACGGGGGACCTGACGGGTCCGAACCCTGTCGACCGGGGCAAGTACGGGTCGGAGATCCATCTGATCACCGATCAGACTTGTCTGCCCCTGCCTGTCGCGATCTCCGGCGCCAACGTGCATGACAGCCAGGCCCTGATCCCACTTGTGAAGGGCATACCTCCGATCTGCTCCCGCCGTGGCCCTCGGGGCGCCGACCCGGCAAGCTCCACGCCGACAAGGGCTACGACTACCGCCACCTGCGGCAATGGCTTTCGCGGCGCGGAATCCGGCACCGCATCGCCCGCAAGGGCGTCGAGGCTTCGCAGCGGCTCGGACGGCACCGCTGGACCATCGAGAGGACCATGGCCTGGCTCGCAGGCTGCCGCCGACTCCACCACCGCTACGAACGCAAGGCCGAGCACTTCCTCGCCTTCACGAGCATTGCCTGCACCCTCATCTGCTATCGCCGCCTGAACACGTGCTCAACCCGTCACTGAATGCAGCACTATGGCTCGGGTGAGCAGAACAGAGCAGTTGCAAACCGCGCCCCGCCTCTGGGAGGAACACCTCCGTGCCGTGTTCCCGGCCGGTCTGCGTGGCGCAGAACTGGCAGGCGTCGACATGGTACTGCTCGACGCGAGCATCGCGGCTTCTAAACCCATCCCTCGTCGAGATAGATCGTCCAGGCGTCTCCCACCGCCTTGTTCAGTTCGACAAAGATTGCAACGTCCGCGATGACTGCCGGTGCGTCGGACAGCCGCAATGGGGATCCCGGGACACCGTTCCGGGTGTAGGTCGGCAACTCGCCGTTACAGTCGAAGGCGTGGAGCGACAGGGGACGACGGTCGAACCACCCGGAGCGGTGTTCCTCCGCCCACGCGGCTGCGGCGTCAATGCGGTCCACATGCGCCAGCAGGTGCTCGGGGGCGCGACGAGACGTACGCCGGGGAACGAGCTATCCACCGTCGTTGCCATCGCGCAGGGAATGGATCATGCTCTGCAGGATCCGGAACGCCCCTGACTGCTCGGTCTCGGTCATGCCGGCCAGCATTCTGACCTCGACGGACCGGACCGCTACGGTCGCCTTCTCGAGGCTCCGTCGGCCGCGAGGCGTGAGCCGCGTGGGAAGAACCTTCCCGACGGGTGCCTCCGCAGGCCTGGTCACGTAGCCATCTCGTTCCAGGGCCTGGAGCAGCACGTTCATCGACTGCCGTGTCACGAACGCGCCCCGCGCGAGCTCGGAGTTCGACAAGCCCGGTCGTTGAGCCAGCAGCTCGAGGCAGGAGTAGTGCGTCACGCTCATCCCGAGCGGCCGCAGTACTTCCTCCATGGCTGCGCGGAGGGCGCTCGAAGCCTCTTTCAGCAGGTAGCCCAGTGACGTCTCCAGGTCGACGCCGACACCGTCTTGATTCATGTCAGTATTCTGACATAGATTGAGCTGTGTCAGAAAACTGACATGTAAAGAAGGAGCATTTCATGCCCGCCACCGGCCCCGACTTCATCTCGCTCCAAGCGCGCGACCTCGACGCTTCGCAGGCGTTTTACGAGCAGTACCTCGGCCTCGTCCGCTCGCAGGCCGGACCTCCGCACGCCGTCGTCTTCGAGACGAAGCCGATCGCGTTCGCACTCCGCGACGTCGTTCCCGGCACCGATCTCGCATCCGTTGCCCAGCCCGGCATCGGTGCCGCGATCTGGCTCCACGCCACCGACGTCCAGACCATCCACGATGCTCTCGTCGCCGACGGTCACACCATCGTCTCCGCACCGATCGACGGCCCCTTCGGCCGGACATTCACCTTCGCCGACCCCGACGGCTACCGAGTCACTCTCCACGACCGCGCCTGATCGGCTCAACGCCACCGCACGATCACCGATCCCCAAGGACCGCGGTTGCGCCGCGCTGGAGCATCAGCTCCTCCACCTCACGGAAACTGAGCGGGAACCGGAAGTGCAGCCACACGCAGTGCGAGATGACCTCGACCGGGTGCCGGTGCCCCTTGTACGACGGCGGTGCACCCACCACGGACGGCTCCCCCAACGTGATCAGCCCGAAGATCATCCCACGGGCCAGCCAACGTGGCGGCGCCGATCAAAGGCTTCCAGGACCTAACCGACTCTCGGATGGACGAGGCCGCGGGTCAGGCGTTCTGGACCTGCTGGGCACGGGCGGCGATCGTCGAGACCCACTGCTCGAACTCCCTGGACCAGCCCGAGTCGTCGGGCACCGGCTCGTATTCCGGCTCGACGAGGACAGTGCCGACGCAGAGCACGGCGAGGGCTGTCGTCTCATCGAGGTCGAGGTTGTGTTGGGTGATCGCGGCGCGCTGGTCGCCGAGCGCCGGGAAGGAGATCTCCCTCGCCTCGTTGACGCCCGGCCGGGTTTCCTCGTAAACCTTCGCGGTCAGCGCCGCGCTGGGGCAGGACCGCACCGTGAATTCGGCCCGGACCGTCCTCGCGCCGCCGCCGTTCCAGTTGTTCGTGGTGAAGCGCGCCTGGGCCGCAAGCACCCGTTCCCCCCGTCCTTGCCGGCCGCGAGGGACCTGGATCTCTCCCAACCGGAGGGCATGCTCGTCAGGTCCGGAACGACCTGCTTGACCTCGCCGGCTTCCAGGGCTCGCACGGCATGGCGGGCGCTGTCGCCCTGCGATGGAGCTGCGCGACACCTGGCTGCCAGTGATCAGCAGGCTGCCCATGGCCTCCAGCGTGGACTGATGCCCAGGTCGTGGCAGGTCTGGCGCCAGGTGTTCTTGGTGTAGGCCCACCGGGCCGTGGTGGTGTGGCCGACCCGGGAACATTCTGCGGCCCGCCGCAACGGCCAGCCGACTTCCACGACGCACCGGGCCAGACGTAGCCGGCCCGTCGGAGTCAGCGGGGCATTACGGTGGGACACGCGGGCTTCCTGGCGGTCGGCGGTAGATGTCGCAATCCACACCGAACCCAGAAGGCCCTCACCCGTTCAAGCACCCAACACGCGTGTCACCAACGTTCCGGGACAACACACCTAGATGTTGCGGGTCATGACGTTGTTGACGGGCCCGATCTCGACTCCGCCGGGTCAGCTCGCAGTGATTCGTGACTTCTTGACCTTGTTGCCGCAGGTGTTCATGGAGCACCACCGGCGGTTGGCTCCGCGGCTGGTGTCGAGAAACAGCCCCGCGCATCCGGGGCCTTCACAGTTCTTGATGCGGCCACGGTCGGGGCCCCCGAGGATGCGGATGGCATCCGTGGCCAGGACCCCGAGGGCGTCACTGACAGGGGCCGTCTCCGTCAGGTGCCATCCTGCGCGTTCGTGTTCCAGCGCAGCCTTCGCGTGCCCAGCGGCAGCGATCGTGTTGAGGGTGCGGACATCTTTGGGTTCCGGCTGTTCACCCGCGGCAATCGCCGACCCGATTCGGTAGATCGCCTCGCGCAGTTCGACGGCGCCCTCCAGATCGGCCGGCGACACATCTGGAACGCCGAGCCCCGTCGCCCCCAGCCACATCTTCAGCCGTGCGGTATCGGTCAGCCGCTCCCTCGGCGTCCGGCTGGCGCGATCGCTGATGGTGGCGGTGAACCGGAACGCCAGGACCTCGTTGTCCATCCGGAACACACGACGTACGTCCTCGGTCATTCCAACCTCCGCAGTGAGCAACAACACGCGCCAAACCGCTTCAGACGGTTCGTTGCGATCATAACTCCATGGCACCCTTGAACCGCTTCAGACAGTTCAAGGGAAGAGGTACTCGGCGTGAGCAGCATCGCGGTCATCGGTCTGGGAGCCATGGGGAGACCCATTGCACGCAACCTCTTGAAGGCCGGCCACGACCTCGTGGTGTGGAACCGCTCCGACGGGCCCGCGAGCGAACTAGCCGCAGTGGGTGCCCGTCGTGCCGCCTCGGTGACCGAGGCCATGCACTCGTCCGTGGTCTTCTCGGTCCTGTCCGACGACCGGGCCGTCGCTGAGACGTTCATCGACTCCGGTGTCCTCGCTCAGACCCCGGGCGGGACTGTTCACGTCAACCTCGCCACGGTGAGTACGGGCCTGGCTCGCCGGGTCGGCGCAGCGCACGCCGAGCATGGCGTCGGATATGTCGCGGCACCGGTCTTCGGCCGTGTTCCGGTCGCCGAAGCCGGGGCACTCAACGTCCTTGCGGCCGGTGAGCACGCGCTGCTCGACCGCGTGCAGCCGTTCTTCGACGTGATCGGCTCGCGGACCTGGAGACTGGGCGACCGTCCGGAGCAGGCCAACATTGTGAAGATCCTCGGGAACTACCTGATCGCCTGCGCGATCCAGTCGCTGGGCGAGGCCGTCAGCCTCGCGGAGGGCGCCGGCGTCAACTCCGGGCAGTTCGTCGAGCTGCTGACCTCAACGCTCTTCCCGGGAGCCGTCTACACCGGCTACGGGTCGATGATCGCTGAACGGCGCTACCAGCCAGCCGGATTCACCACAGTCCTGGGCCGCAAGGACCTCCACCTCGCACTCGATGCAGCGACCGACCAAGGCACTCCTCTCCCGATCGGTCAACTTCTGCGGGCTGTCTTCGATGAGGCCATCGCCGGCGGTCGCGGGGCGGATGACTGGGCGGTCATCGCGGAACAGCAGCCGCGGTGACCACCGACGACCAACGGCGCGGGCCAGACCCGGGGCAAGCTCGCCCTCAATCCCTGGCGCCAAGACCGTCTGTGCTTCATCGCAATGCTCCGCTGTCCCCCGAGGGGCGGCTGCGCCTCGTGCAGCGTTGTCAGCACCGCCCGATCGCCCACGTGGCGGCCGAGATGGGCGTCTCCCGCGCATGCGCGTCGAAATGAGTCAACCGCTACCGTCGGCACGGTGAACTCGGCCTGCTGGACCGTTCCTCAACACCCCGATGCCAGCCGACGGCGACGAGCTCTGACGTCGTGGCCAGGATCGAGGCACTCCGCCGTGCCGAGAAGTGGTCGGCAACCCGGATCGCATTTGAGCTCCAGGCCGAGGGGATCTCGCTCAGTCGCCGCACCGTGTCGCGGCATCTGCTCGCCCTCGGCCTGAACCGGCGCCGGTTCATCGATCCCAGCGGCGACACGAACCGGGAACCGCGGAAGATCACCGCTCGCCGTCCGGGACACATGGTCCACATCGACGTGAAAAAGGTCGGCAGGATCCCAGACGGTGGTGGCTGGCGAGTCCATGGACGCGGGAGCCACCAGGCCAAAACCGTCGAGCGACTCAAGAACAAGGGCGCACGCTCCTGTCCCGTAGCCGTGAGGGCTGGGCGTCGGTCGCCCCGGACTGGAGGCCGGCCCCCGCGCCGCAACGCGGCGGCGAGTTGGTGCCGTCCATCCAGGCCGCGGTGGAATTCGCTTTCACCCCCTTCGAGCTGAATCACCCCGACCCGTTCGGCGCCACCGTCGCGCTGATGGAAGAAGGCGGCTACAGCGTGCACCTGACCGATGCGTTCGCCCGCTGACCTGCCCATGGCACGGAACTTCGACGACGACGCGCCCCGCCGCATTCAGGACGCGAACAAACTGGCCCTCGCCCGCCAGCGGGAGGCCGACGAACAGATCTACGTGGTGACCACCAACTTCGTCATCGAGCCCAGGAAAAGCTCGCCCGGCGCCGACGGCTGGACCACATCTGGCGGGCCCGGGCGGCCGTCAGCCGGCTGTCCTTGAGTCCTGCTCCTGTGACTCATGCGGAGGATCAACGAGAGGGTGGACCGGCTGGGCGATCCAGGGCATACACCGTGACCGGGCTGCCCTGCAGCTGGTCCTCGCGACGCGGCGAGAATCCCAGACGCTCGGCCACCCTCACCGATGCCTCGTTGCCCGGCCGCATGAGAGCCGTGAAGTAGTCGTTATCAAGTGTGGCAAAACCCCAGTCCAGGCACGCTTGAGCGGCCTCGGTCGCATACCCGTGCCCCCAGTGATCCGCTCGGAGGGTCCAACCCAGTTCCACTTCATCGAACTGTTCCCAGTACTGCAGACCGCTTCGACCGACGAATGCGCCGCTCGACTTGGACTCAATGGCGCACAGACCATGGCCTCGTTCATCCCACTGCCGCTCGATCCCAGTGAGTCGTTCCAGCGCTTGTCGCCGCGAGAAGGCTCCGACGAAGCGGTTGACCTGCGGGTCGGCATGAAGTTCGACGAAATCGTCGAGGTCAGAAACACGAAGTGGTCGCAGGAGCAACCGCTCAGTCTCGATCATGCGTCCGAGCGTAGATCTCAGCGTCAACCGAACCGACGCAGTTTCAGCCACATCACCGAGCGTGAACGCACCACAAGAAGTGGACCAGAGCCCCAGAACGGACAGCAGACGCTCACCACCTTGGGAGGCACCGAGCCGTCCCGAGACGAGAATCGAACGCTCTGCCTTCCTGGGCGTACCGACGAAGGCTGTCCTTCAGGCGTTCTGCTGTTGGGTGAAGGGCCCGTACAGGGCTGCCCATTGCAGGAGCAGGACGGTCTTGCCGTCGGTGATGCGTCCGTCGCGGGTCATGGCGAGGGCCTCGGCGAAGGGAAGCTCGAGGACCTCGATGTCCTCCCCTTCTTCCTCGAGTCCTCCACCTGTGCCGAACCGGTCGGCCGCGGTGTAGGGGGCGGCGAAGAAGTGGAGGCGCTCGGTGACGGAGCCTGGGCTCATGTAGGCGTCGAGCACATGGGTGAGCGGGCCGAGTCTGACGCCGAGTTCCTCGGCGCTCTCGCGGCGGATTGCGGTATGCGGGTCCTCCGAGTCGAGCAGTCCGGCCGCCGCCTCGATGAGCATGCCGTCGGGGTGGCCGTTCGCGTAGGCCGGGTAGCGGAACTGACGGGTGAGCAGGACACAGCCGTGTTCGGTGTCGTAGGGCAGGACGACGGCACCGTTGCCGCGGTCGTAGGTCTCACGCTGCTGGGTCTCCCACCGTCCGTCGCGGCGCCGGTAGTCGAAGGTGGTGCGGCGAAGGACGTGCCAGCCCTGGGAAGTGAGTTCGACGTCGCGTATCCGGACGTCGGGGTTGCGGTCGAGGTCGCGTCCGGCGAGGTGGAGACCGGTGCGCCCGCGGTGATCGGGGGTGTCGACACCCGGGCGGCTCGTCACACTGTCTCCCGCGGGTTGCCGTCGGTGCCGGAGCGGTACGGGCCGGCGATCAGGATGAGCAGGGGCTTGTCGATCATGATGGCTAGAATACATGCAGAATCGTGCAAGAACAGGAAGGAACGTGAATGCTGGCTGCTGAACGACGTGAGTACCTGCTCGATCTGCTCGCCCGCGCGGGAAAGATCGTGGCCAAGGATGTCGCCGCCGACCTGGGCATCTCCGAGGACAGCGTGCGGCGCGACCTGCGGGACCTCGCCGCAGAGGGGCTGTGCCAGAGGGTGTACGGCGGCGCGCTGCCCGCGTCTCCCGCAGTGGTGGATTACGACGCCCGGCAGACGGTGGCCCGGGGCGGCAAGCGGAAGGTTGCCTCAGTGGCCGCCGCACTGGTGCGGCCCGGCAGCTCGGTGATCCTTGATGGCGGCACCACCGCCCTAGCCGTGGCGCGGGCGCTCCCGAAGGAGCTCGCCTGCACTGTGATCACCCACAGCCCGACGATCGCCACCGCTCTGATCGACCACCCACGGGCCGAGATCTTCCTGCTCGGAGGGCGCGTCTTCAAGCACTCGGCGGTCACCTGCGGCGCCGCCGCGGTCGAGGCCGCGCAGAACGTCTCCGCCGAACTCTGCCTGCTCGGCGTCACCGGCGTTCACCCCGTGGCCGGACTGACCACAGCAGACGCCGACGAGGCGGCGATGAAACGCGCCCTGTCCGCACGGGCCGCGGACACTTACATCCTCGCCTCCTCCGAGAAGATCGGGACGGCCTCGCCGTACCGCGTCCTGTCGTGGGAGAAGATCACCGGGCTGATCACCGACGCCGATCCCCACGACACAGTCATCGAGCAGCTCAAGACACTCGGCGTGGAGGTCCTTGTAGCCAGATGAAAAGCCGAACCCAGGTTCTCGGACGGGCAGAAGCGCCCAACCGCGCGGCCGTCGTGCTCGCCGACCGGGACAACCAGGTTCTCTCGAAGTCCCGGCTGGACCGATCGGCGCTCAGTACGGTGCGGATCATGGCGAAACGGAGGGTGACGCGCGGCGGCGTGGCTAACGCCGGTAGCGGGCGTGCCCTATGTGCCACACGTAGGAGGCTGCGACGGCTTCCATGGCGTGAGCGTGATCCGCGAGTGCGTTCCTGCCGGTAGCGGCGAGTTCGGTGAGTCGAAGGCGTGCGGTTGAGGCTTGGTCTTCGCACATGCCGGAGGCCAGGCGGAACGCCCCTTCGAGGTCGCACTCGCGGTGTCGGATCAGCAGTGTCGGCAGGCTCAGAGGAGTCCGGCCGCCGTGATCCGTCTCCTTCACGTACGAGGCAAGGTCGTTGATCCACCCGGCAAGGTGGGCAACGGCCTTCTCCAGTTCCCGCACTGCTGCCGAGGCTCGCTGATCCTCGGTGAGTTCGTATCCGAGCACGACTTCCGCGGTCGTCATGACGGTTCGGACGAAGACCGTGTGCGGGCGCATCGCGTAATAGTCGCTCAGAGTGACCTGGTCGGGCCTGTCGAGGTGATGGGCCTCCCAGAGGATGCCGAAGAGGTTGTCCCGCAGGTGCGCGGTGAGCCGTAGATACTGCGTGGGCGTGGCCCGTTCCCGGAACCGGTGCAGGAGCTCCCGCAGGGCCGCGATGCAGGCGTCGTCATCGGCCGCCGGCTCGTCGTGACCGGCCAGCACGTGGACACAGTGACTGATGCGGCGGACCAGACGGGCTGTGTCACGGCCTCCTTCGGCCTCGCCGTGTACGTCGTCGAAGGCGGTGAGCCACAGAAAGAGATCGGCGCAGAGGAACACGCCGTCCCGGTCCGCCGTGGGCAGGAGACGAGCCACCCCCTGGGCCGTGATGTTGCAGAGGGCCTTCGCCTCGCCGGGTGAACCGGTCAGGGGGAAGGTCCGGAGCCAGTGGGCGGTCTGCTCCTCGATGGCGTCGGCATACGGGCTGGTGGCGAAGGGGCCGGGGAATGAGCCCTGGAGGTCGGGCATCGGCAGGGTACGCGCGTTCGAGCTGCGGGTGTGGCTCATGCGGCTGTCCCCGCGACGGCCCGCTGCCTGGTTTCGGCGACCATACGGGGGTCCGACGGGTGCACGGTGAGCAGCCCGACCGGCTCCACGGTGGCGCCGGGAACGGGCCGCAGCCGCCAGCGGGACGCGATGAACGCCGTGATGACGATCGCCTCCGTCCAGGCGAACGCGTCGCCGATGCACATGCGTTTTCCTGACCCGAAGGGGATGAAGGCCCCTCTCGGCGGCTGGGGGCGCTCCGGCAGCCAGCGGTCGGGGTCGAAGCGCAGCGGGTCGGGGTACAGGGCGGGGTCCCGGTGCAGTGCGTAGGGACTCCACAGCACCTGCTCCCCCGCCGGCAAGCTGGCCTGCCCGAGGCACACGGGCTTGGTGGCCTGCCGGGTCACCAGCCATCCGGCGTGGTGCAGGCGCAGGGTCTCGCTGACCAGTCTGCGGGTGAAGGCGAGTCGAGGGACGTGCTCGGCGGTGATCGGGCCCTCTCCGACCACGGAGTCGACCTCCTCGTGCAGCCTGCGCTCCAGCTCGGGGTCGCGGCCCAGCTCGTGGAACAGCCAGGCCAGCATGACTCCCGTCGTCTCGGAGCCCGCGGCCAGCAGCCCGATGATCTCCGACAGGATTTCGTTGTCGGGCAGTGGCGCACCGGTTTCGTCCCGGGCTTCCAGGAGCAGTGTCACGAGGTCGTCGTGGGCGTCGGGGGCCGCCCGGCGCTCCGCGATGATGTCCGCCACCTCGCTGCGCAGCAGGCTGCGGGCGGCCTTGAGTCGCCGGTTGCTGCGGGTGGGCAGCCGTTCCAGCGAGGACACGGGCACCATGGTGCGCCAGATGGCGGCCGTGAAGACCGTGTCGACGGCGTCGAGGATCGCGCGCGCTCGTTCCTGCTCCGCGCGGAAGGAGCACAGCACTGACATGGCCACGTCCTGGGCCATGAGCCCCATTACGGTTTTCAGGTCCAGCAGTTCCCCCTCACGCCAGCCCGTGATGGACGGCTCCACCGTTTCCCGCATGGTGTCGACGTACCCGCTGATCCGCTCGCGGTGGAAGGCGGGCTGGAGCAGGCGGCGCCTACGCAGGTGGGGCTCCCCCTCCGCGACCGGCAGGGCCGACTGACCGAAGAGCTTGAGCTTCTCGCCCAGCAACCCCTTGGAGAAGGAGCCGGACTTGCTGGTGAGCATTTCGTGGATCAGCTCATGGGAGTTGACCACGGTCACCTTCTTGAGGCCGACCGACATACGGACGATCGGCCCGTATGTGCGCAGGCGTTCGACGAACTCCAGACGGTCCTTGAGCAGGGGCACGACGTGTCCGATGAGCGGCAGTCTCCCCGGAGCTGTCGGCGGAACGTCCATGTCGGCAGTCACATCTATGTCAGGTGTCACGCGTCCGTCCTTTCCACATCTGCTTCTGTACATGCGGCTGCGCGACGTGCCCGCAGCAACTCCCGCGCAGCGAGCACCTCGGCCTCGATCACTGCGGTGGGCGCATACAGGGTCTTGTCGTGCCACAGGGCGGGGTGTTGGTGGCCGGGGTGCGAGGCGGTATGCAGATACGTTTCAGCAAGATCCAGGGCCCGGGTGTGCTGCGGCTGCGGTGTGGGTGTGGCGGCGCTCAGCAGGATTTTGACGGCGTATGCGGTCTCTTCGACGGTGCTGCCCCAGACTCCCCAGGAGCCGTCGGCGCGCTGAGTGTCAATGGTCCACGCGGCAGCGCTCCGTACTGCCCCGGACGCGTGATGGCCGCCGTACTGTGCGAGCGCGGTGACGCTTCGCGCGGTGGCGTAGTAGGGGGAGGCATGCCACTTGTCGGTCCAGTGCCCCTCGGGTTGCTGTTGGCCGGTCAGCCAGTCGCAGAGCTTCGCCGCTCGGGGGCCGTACGTGAGCTCTGCGGTCTGGCAGCGCCGCAGGTAGCTCACGAGGGCTTGGAGGGCGTGGGCGTTCGCGGTGACCGATCCGGTGTCCTCACCGATGTAGCAGTCGTAGTGGCTGCCGTTGTGGAACAGGTCCAGCGGTGCCAGGTCGTACTGCAGGCCGACGAGCGAGGCAACCAGGGCGGCCATGGCAGTGTCGTCGGCATCGGTCATGAGGCCGGGCGCACCGCGTACGCCTTGCGGATCGTAGATCTCCTCGGCCCACCCACGGACAGTGGGAAGAGCGGCAGCGGGCAGGTGGGCGCGCGCCAGCGCGGCGGCGACCCAGAGCCGTTCGACCACAAGGAGGGGCGCAGCCTCGGGGAAGAGACCGCCGTAGCGCTGCGCCACTGCGGTGAGGTCATCGACGGCCTGAGCGGTAGTGGCGGGGAACCGCGCTGCCCGTGCCGCGGTGGCGGCCGGCGAGCTGCCCAGCAGGCCGTCGACGTCAGGGACGAGAGACGGTGATATGTAGCTGTCCATGCCTTCGAACGTGTGGTGAAACTTGACGGGCAGGCTGCCCGCCGACTCGTACCGCCTGGCCACGGAAGCAGGTGCCGACGCGTTGAAGCCGCCCGGAACCGGCAGCCGGGGGCCACCGAAACCGGGTATGTCACCGCCGGTGATCAGGGAGTCCAGCTTCTCGTTGATCTTGGCTACCAGGCTGGGTACGAGTATTTCCGCTGCAGCCGTGTCCGGCCACGGGCCCGCCGATGGCAGTGATCGCAGTGCGTCGAGGCCTCTGTTCACCGCGGCCGTGAGCCGGCCGGTGACCTCTGCGGACGCGGTGCCCCTTCGCAGGACAGCCAGTGCGGCCTCCACTCCACTGAGTGTCGGCAGCAGCCGGTAGGGCAGCGGTCCCTCCCCCCAACTTCCGTCGGACGCCTGCTGTTCCAGCAGGTACGTGATCCGCCGTGGCTCCTCGGGCAGCCACGGCGCCGCCGAGAGGACACGGGCCGTCTCGTACAGGGAGGGACGGACGCTTCCCCAGCTGTCCTGGTCCACCCTGACTACCAGGCTGGTGGCTCGTTCGGCGTAGGACGTGCCGATGGGCGTGCTGATGCTCATGGGGGCGACTTCCTCTTCGGGGTTCTGACTGGCAGGTGTGCGGCGACGCCCTATGTCTGTCTGGCCGTCGCGTCCAGGGCGAGCCGGCGCAGGGAGGCCGTGGCATCCCCTGGGAAGGGGGCGTCGTCCAGGGCGGCGAGGGCGGCGACCCGTCGTGTGGCGATCATTTCCTCCACGGTCTGCCGGGCGCCGGTGGAGTTCAGGATCGCGCGGACCGCGGCTGCGTGTTCCTCGTTGAGGTCGCTTCGCCCGACGAGCTCGCGCAGTGTCTTCAGTTCGGCCGTGGAGGCTCGCTGGACCGCGAGCGCCATCAGGACGGTGGCCTTGCCCTCGCGCAGGTCGTCCAGCACTGGCTTCCCTGTCCTGGCAGGGTCGCCGAAGACCCCGAGCAGGTCGTCCCGCAGCTGAAACGCTTCTCCTAGTGGTATGCCGAAACCGGTGCAAGCATCGAGAACGGGCTGGGTCGCTCCGGCCGCTGCCGCCCCTATGTGCAGGGGCCGTTCTATGGTGTATTTAGCGGTCTTGTATCGGATAACGTGGAGTGCTGTATCAACATCACCGGTAAGGCGGCCGGTGGTCTGCAGGTCCAAGAGCTGGCCGTACATGACCTCGCTCCGCATTTCGGCCACCAGGGGCAGCACCTGCGCCAGCCGCTCCGGGCTGAGGTCCGCTGTTCGGAGGAGTTCATCCGACCACACCAGGGCCAGGTCGCCGAGAAGGACGGCCGCGCCCAGACCGTGCGCCTCGGCCCTGCTGCCCGGGCCGCCGCTGTCGGTGTACGCGGTGGCCAGTGCACGGTGGGCGGACGGCCGCCCGCGGCGGATATCGCTGTCGTCCATCACGTCGTCGTGTACCAGGGCGAACACCTGGAAGAGTTCGAGGCTGGCGGCAGCGCGAACGGCAGCGGTCATGTCACCTGTTGCTCCGGCGGCCTGCCATCCGTACAGGCACAGCAAGGACCGAAGTCGTTTTCCACCGGTCAGGAGTCCGCGCAGGGCGGAGGTCAGGTAGAGCAGCTCGATTCCTGGCGCAGCACGTTCCTTGGTGTCAAGGAATCCGGTCAGAGCCGCGCCCACCTTCTGTCGTAGGGGAGAAAGGTCGGGCAGTCCTGTGGGAAGGGTTTGTGTCACCGGCAATTGATCCTCTTTCGTTCGGGAACCGTCGTCGCGGTTCCGTTCTTGCAGAGGACGGGTCAACAGACCCGCGTCTCATCCCTGGGGTTGTAGCGGTGGTGCCGGCCAGCTCCCGGACGGCACCACCGCTACATGACGATCGACGGCAGGTGATACGGCTTCTACGCCTCAGTGCCGCCTGATGTCGGGGAGAATGGGGTGTCCCGCTCGGGGCGGGAAGGGCTCCGGCTCCAGGGGGTGGCCCCGTTGGCGTCGGGGGTCAACGGGGTGAATCGGGCCGGGAGCGCGGTGAGCGTCCGGTGAACAGCCCCAGGGCGGTAGGTCAGCTTGTCTGCGGGAACGTCCAGTTCGATGTCCGGCAGGTAGGTCAGGAGCCTCTCGATGGCGGCGGTGGCGACCAGTGTGGCGACGTCACGGGCAGGACATGTATGGGGTCCTGCGGCGAAGGCCAGGTGGGCCTTGTTCCCGGAGCGGTAGCCGTCCGACGGGATGCCCGAGTGGGGGCAGGTGTTGGCGGCGGCGTACGACACCATGACGGGCGAGCCCGCAGGTATGCGAGCGCCGTGGAAGGTCACGTCCTTCTTGGGGAAGTGCACGCTGTAGTTGGCCAGCGGCGCGTCGTGCCAGAGCGCATCGTCGATGGCGTGCTGGATGGGCAGGCTCCCGGTGGTCAGGGTGCCGAAGTAGCGGTCGTCACTGAGCAAGCGGACGAGCGTGTTGGCGATGAGGTTGCACAGCGGCTCGTTCCCGGCCCCCAGGGTGATCAGGATCTGGTTGACGGCCTCTTCCTGGCTCAGCCCATTGGGATGATCGATGAACCAGGAGGTCAGATCGTGGCCGCGCTGTGCCGCCTTGGTCCCGTAGAGGGTTTCGAGGTAGGCGCCGAACGCCTGCCCGCCCAGTGCCTGTCTCTCCGGATCGCTGTCCATCATCGCTTCGAGCGCCCACACGAGCCGCGGGCCGTCCTCGTCCGGCATGCCGAACAGAGCGTTGAAGACCATCAGGGGCAGCTGCTGCGCGTACTGGCCGACGAGGTCGACAGTCCCGGCATCGGCGAATTCCCTGAGCAGCGTGTCGGCGAAGCGGAATGTCAGGGCACGCACATCATGGGGATCCAGGAGACTGAAGCTGTCCGTGATCACACGTCGCAGGTGTGCGTGCTCTTCGCCGTCGGCGAAGAACAGGCTCGGCCGCCACTCCACCAGGGGCCGGATCGGGCTGTCCTCCGGCACCTGTGGCAGCCAGCTCCGGGTGTCCTTGGTCCACGTATCGGTGTCCTGGAGGAGGTCGAGCGCGGCTCGGTAGTCGGTGACCAGGTTGACCACGACACCGGGGGCCACCTCGGCTACGCCGACCGGTCCCTGCCTGCGCAGCAGTTCATAGCTGCGCTGCGGGTTCGCGGCGTGTTCGGCCCCGTGCAGGGACACGGGGGCTTCGGCTGGTGTGAGCGTCACGAGGCTTTGACTCCGGCAACGGATATGGAATGGGCGGTCAGTTGGGCGAGGGCGTGCAGGCCGCTGTTCTTCTCTCGTGCGTCACAGGTGACCAGTGGTGTCTCCGGGGCGAGGTCGAGCTTCGAGCGGATGAGCGCCAAGTCGTACTTGGGTGAGTCAGGGAAGACATTGACAGCGACGGCGTACGGCAAACCGCGCTCCTCGATGAGTTCCATCACTTCCCAGGAGTCCTTGAGCCGCCGGGTGTCGACCAGGACGAGGGCACCGAGCGCTCCGAACGCGATGCCTTCCCACAGCGGAAGGAAGCGCCGCTGCCCCGGAGTTCCGTACAGGTACAGAACGATCTTGTCGCCGGGCAGCGTCAGACGGCCGAAGTCGATGGCGACCGTGGTGGTGGTCTTGTCACGCAGGACATCGTGGCTGAGGTCATCGGTGGCGACCGCCGCGTTCGTCATGACTTCGTCGGTGTGCAGTGTCGGAATCTGCGACAGCGACTTGACCACGGTCGTCTTGCCGATGCCGAGCGGGCCGGCAACGAGGATCTTGATCCTTCGGTGTTCTCCCTCGGGCAGGTAGACAGGCGGCGAGCTAGGCGGCAAGGAGAGCGTGGAGTCCACTCAGAACCTCTTCCAGGACTTCTTTCGACGGTCGGCCATCGTTCGACGCGCGCAGGGCGTCCGGAATCGGGACGGTGGCCTTTAACTGACCGTCATTGACGAGTTGTTCGGCGAGCACCAGAGTCACGCTGACCGGGAGGCCGAGATAGCCGGCCAGTTCGACGACGCTGAGAGACCCGTCGGTAAGGAGCTCGATCACGCGCTGGTGCACCGCTGTGTGGTACCTCGCGAGGGGCAGACCGCTGGCACGCAGAGCGGCCAGCGAATCGAGGGTGCCCGAGAGGCCGGCGCCGGGGTTGGTCCCGGTGGCGAGGTAGGCCGGCAGCAGCCGTCGCTGTTCCTGGCCGCGGCTCATGACGCCCCGTCGTTGGTACGAGCGGGAACGGACATTATCTGTTCCCCGAGTTTCATTGCCTGGCGGGCCATGGTGGCCGCGACCACTCCCATGGGCATGTCCTCGTCGCCCGCTGCCGCGATCAGGGTGTTGGTTCCTTCTCCGACCGGCATGACCATGTAGATGCCCCGGTCGTTGTGTGAGGTGACGGTCTTGAGCGGAGTGCCTCGAGGGACTCCCAGAACGGCGTTGGTGGCGGCGCGGGAGGCGGAGTGCAGCGCGGCAGTCATCGCACCGATGCCGTCTGCCTCGTCCTTGGTGAGATCCTCGGAGATGGCCTGGACCATCCCGTCGAGAGTCATCGTCAGGGCGTGCCGGACACCACGGATTTCGGTGATGGGCTTCAGGACCCAGGAGGACGGGCCGGTCTCGTCGTGGGTTTCAGGCATGGTCACAGTGTTGACTCCGAATCGGTGACGGACCGGTCGCCGGTGAGGCCACTTTGGAAATCGCTCCACATGGCACCGGTGTCTTCCGGGTTCAAGGGGCGGGGCGCTGCGGCGGTCTCGTCGTTGGTGGCTGTCGCTGAGAAACGGCGGCGGCGCTGCGGCAGCGCGGACGCGCCGGTCGGCGCGGGCGCGTGTGCGGGCGAGTCGTCGGCGGCGGGCCGCTTGTGGGCCTGTGGCGCCACGGCAGGTTGGGGAGCCATGACCGACGGAGGTGTGGCGTTTTCGTCGATCGAGGTCAACAAGTTCTCGGGAACGGACACCACAGCGCGCACCCCGCCATAGGGAGAGGAAGTGTCGATGGAGACATGGAGGCCGTAGTCGGCGACGAGACGGCCGATGGCGGCGAAGCCCATGGACGGCGGATCGCCGAGTTCGAGGAGCATCACCTCTTGCTGTTCACCCGATATCAGGCTTCGGCCGCGGGCGAGCGCTTCTGCGGTCATGCCCTTGCCGGCGTCGTCGATCGTGATGCACACACTGCCGTTGCCGGTCTGGATCAACCCGACGTCCACCATGAGGTCGTCACGGGAGTGCTCCAGCGCGTTCGCCATCAGCTCGGCGCAGACCACAGCAACTGGCTCGGCAGCACGCCCGACCACGCCGATGTTGGAAAGGCCCAGCCGCGAAACGATGTTGATGCGGTCGAAGCCGCGCAGTCGTGAGGAGGCGCCACTGACGACCTCGCTCACGTAGGTGTCCTTACGGACGTGACCCGGCCAGCCACCGCACACGATGGCGGATCTCTGCGTGAGGCGCAGGTTCTGCTCATTGATGTGGTCGGACTCAAGCAGACTCTGCGTCAGACGCGGCGGCGCGCTGAACTCGTGCTGCAGACCCACGATGTTCGTCTGCAGCCGGTAGGAGAGGGCCTGGGACTCCTGAGTCGCACCACGCAGTGCAGCCCGAGCAGCGGCGTCGATGCGGCGCCGCTCCTTGAGGACGATGCCAGAAACCGCTTCGGGCAGGGCGTCGAGGAGCTGGGCGGCCTCGGACCCCGCGAGGTTCTTGTGCAGAAGTCCGGGGACGGGGTGATGAGAGCTGATCAGGTGCAGTGCGAGAGCGGGGAGCCTGTCGGAGACGAGGTGACGCACTTCGTCAAGAATCTCCGCCTCGCGGGTAGCCAGTTCCTGCGTGCGCGACTCTGCGGCCTGCCTTTTCTGCACCTCGGTCCGGGTACGGCCCTCGGCAGCCTGCACACGGGAATTGGCGGCCTGCGCCTCCGCGGACAACTCTCTGCCCTGTCGTACGTGTTTGCGGCGCGAGCGTGCCAGGAGCAGCGCCCAGACTGCTAGGAGGAGAGACAAGACGCCAAAGGCAATGGCGATTTTTGAGGACAAGGTCACGGAGGGTGGTCCTAGAGGTCGATCGAGCCTTCGAAGAACAGCGCAGCGGTTCACTCCCCCGCAGGGGGTGTGCGCGGTCTCCGGAGAACTGGCGGACAGGAAGAACAATGTGGCAAGTCAGTAGTGCGTGGGCCGTTCGTACGGCGGAAGAGCGCCGCCGCGGACAAGCGACTGCCGGGCCGCGGCGCGGCCCGGTGAATCGCCCGAGTCGGCCAACGTCCCGACACCGCGATCCCCACATGCGTCGACGGTCGCCCGGCAGGCCCTCGCGCGACTCCGACCCCCCGAAGCGATCGTGGGGCGAAGCTTGCTGAACGCGAATGAACAGGTTCATCAGAGCTCCGTCGAGGACTACGAACGTCGGGTGCATCGGGTGCTTCCCGCCGTCGCACGAGGCGACTGGCGGCCTTGCCACTTCCTAAAACGCGGTCAGCTTACTGGAGTTGATCTGTTCACTCGGTATTGGTGGACCCGCACAGTTACGAACCGGACGATCTTCGCCTGCTGGGTTCTCGCTGATCGCGCACGGCGTGGTCAATGGCAACCTCCAGCAACTCGCCGAGCACGCCCTCCGGTGGCCTCGGCGCGAAACGCCATGGAGGTCAGGTGCCCGAGGAGCAGGGTGAGCGGCGCGGCTTCAGATGTCCGCGACTGAGTCGCGCAGCACAAGAAGAGGTCCCGTCCGCACATGCTCCGCGGACTGGTACGAGACGATCCGCGCCAGTTCGTTCTCTTCAGCATGGTGAATCAGCGGCTGCCTGACGACTCACGCTCCAGCTGAGCCTCGACCAGTTCGCCACCCCCATGCCCGTCGTGCCTCGGTGGCCTTGCCGCCGACGGGGCCCTCGGCACCTTGCTGATCAGGACCAGCTGAGCCGGAGCCGATGGCCGCGGTGAAAAAGACCACCGGCTGGTCCTCGTACGGGCTGGGGGGGCGATCCGGAGTGGTGCCTGCTGAACAGGATCGAGGACCCCTGAACCCACCCCACCAGGCGAGCCCGGTCACGATGGCGCCGCCCGCGTCTCGGCGCGTCTGCCGCTTCATCGGGTCCGGGCCGGGTATTCGCTGACTCATGTCTATTGCCAGCAGCAGCCGCTCCCTTCCCTTCTCCGCCTCCTGTTCCGTCTCCCTTGCCGTCCCCGCCCGGTTGCGCGGCCTGCTGCACAGCCGCGACCTCGCCCTGTTCCGCAGGGTCGCCGGCCGGCGCTGGCGGGGCGCCGATCAGGTGCTGCCCCGACTGAGCCGCAGCGCCGATCACGGACTTCTCTGGTTCGGTGCCGCGGCCGGTATGGCGGCACTGGGCAGCAGCGCGCGGGCACGCCGGGCGGCGTTGCGCGGGGTCGCGTCGCTGGCCGTCGCCTCGGCCGCGATCAATACCGTCGGCAAGCGGGCGGTGCGCCGGGAGCGGCCGATACTGGACCTGGTTCCGGTGGTGCGGCAGCTCAAGCGGCAGCCGTTCACCACGTCGTTCCCGTCCGGGCACGCGGCGTCCGCTGCCGCCTTCGCCACGGGTGTCGCCCTTGAGTCGAAGGGCTGGGGCGCGGTCGTCGCCCCGGTCGCGGTGGCCGTTGCCGCGTCCCGCGTCTACACGGGTGTGCACTATCCGAGCGATGTGCTTGCCGGTGTGGCGCTCGGCACAGGGGCGGCGTTCGCGTTGCGCGGGCTCGTACCGACGCGGGGTCAGCTGCCCGCACCGGGCCGTCCACCGGCGGCGGCTCCGCCGTTGCCCGCCGGCAAGGACCTGGTCGTCGTGGTGAACCAGGAGTCCGGCACCGCCACCGCGACCGCTTCGCTGGTGCGCGAGGCGCTTCCGCTGGCCGAGGTCGTGGAGTGCGCGCCCGGCGAACTGTCCGGGGCGCTGGCCGAGGCGGCGGGCCGGGGCCGCGCTCTGGGGGTCTGCGGGGGTGACGGCACGGTGAATCTGGCGGCGTCCGTCGCGGCGACGCACGGGATGCCGCTCGCTGTCTTTCCTGGCGGAACGCTCAATCACTTCGCGTACGACCTGGGCATCGAGACGGTCCACGACACGGCGGCCGCCCTCACCTCGGGGGGCGCGGTCCGGGTGGACCTGGGCCGGTTCCGGCCCGGTGCCGAGGGGCCTAGCGGGGCGGACGGCTACTTCCTCAACGCTTTCAGCCTGGGGGTCTATCCGGAGCTCGTGCGGATTCGGGAACACTGGGCAGCCCGCATCGGCAGCTGGCCCGCCGGAGTCCTCGCGGCCTTCGAGGTACTGCGTGGTCGACACCCACTGGCGGCCGAACTGGATGGGAAGCGGCGGCCGTTGTGGCTCCTGTTCGTGGGCAACGGGCTCTTCCAGCGGGTGGGGCCCGCTCCGGGGCGGCGGCACAACCTGGCGGACGGCCTGCTGGACCTCAGAGCGGTCCACGGCGGCCGGACTCCAGGGCTGCGACTGCTGGCGGCAGCGGTGGCCGGTCCGCTGACCCGCTCCCCCGTCCATGCGGCGGTACGCCGGCACCGGGTACGGATCACCGGCCTGGCACCGGGGACGCCGTATGCGTACGACGGTGAAGTGGCCTATTCAGGAACAGAGTTGACGATCGACAAGCTGACAGAAGCGCTGACGGTCTACTGCCCCATGCCCCTGTGACAGAGGGACCGGGCGGCGGACCAGGAATCCTCGTCACGGCGTTCCCCGCTGAGGTCGTCGAACGCCTCGGTACAGAGGTCGGCGGCGCGGGGAACCTGACCGCGTCCTGGGCGGCGACCGCCAGGTGGCGCAGCAGCGGCCGGACGGACGGAGCGACGCCGTTGCCGCCCGTTCCCCGGCGCGGCACGGCCGCCGCACTGCGGGAAGCGGCCGACGGGACCGCGTCAGTCTGTGCCTGGCGCGATGCCCCGTAAGGCGGCCTCCGGCCGCTGCGGGCACGGGGTTGGCCGGCGCATTCAGACGCCCCGCCTTGCGGGGTTTCCGCTGGCGAGCCATGTCCCGAGCGGGAACCCGGCCGGAACCCGGTCATGGGGGCGGCGTAGTCGTACGGCACCCGCGACTGCCCGGCCCTGGTCTCCTGTGTGTACCGCACGCACGCCTGGATACCGCACCGCTGAGGTCCGTTTCACCGTCCTCAAGCGGCGGAGGCAGGTCACCTGCAAGCAGCCCGGATACCCCCTCGCGGCCGCCGCGAGTCGTTGACGCCGCGATGAGGTGAGGGCCTTCGCGTAACGGGTCACAGGAATGACATAGGATGCGCGCGGCTACATAAAGATCACTTAAGAGGATGTACGCGTCATGGCAATCTCCGCTCCGTATCGTTCCCTTCGCGGCATATCTGCCGTTGTCGCTCTGCTCGCGATCGGTGCGGTGGGATGCTCGGACGTCTCCGACGCCGTCGACAGCGCCAAGGACAGCGCGAAGAAGGTGACTCGTCAGCGCTCGGTGTTCTCGCTGGACGTCGGCGACTGCTACAACCCGAACGGCAAGGCCGAGGGGGCGGCGTACGCTGTCGAGATCGTGCCCTGCGAAGAGGCGCACAAGGGCCAGGTCGTCGGCGATTTCGCGGTCGACAAGGGCAAGGAGTACCCGGGCGACGACGGGGTCTCGGCGATCGCGGACAAGCGTTGCCTGGTCGAGGCGCAGAAGTACGCCCCGGACACCTGGGCGCTCCCCAAGGGCGTCGCCCTCTTCTACTACACCCCGACCAAGGAGAGCTGGGCGACGGGTGACCGCGCGGTGAGCTGCACCTACACCGTGGAGAAGAGCACGTTCCGCGGCTCGCTGGGCACCGCGAAGTCCCTCAAGCCCGAGCAGACCACGTACCTCAAGGGTTCGAACGCGGTCTACGACGCCCTGTGGGCGAACCAGTCCGAGAAGGACTCCGTCGAGGACGACCTGGCCGGCTACAAGGCGCAGGCCAAGGCCGTCGCGGCCGCCCTCGACGCACACGTCAAGGGTCTGGACGGCATCGAGGGCACCGAGGTCGGAAAGCTCCGTGCGACGCTGACGAAGGCGGCCGGGAACTGGAAGAAGGCTTCGAACGCCGCCGATGCCGACACGTTCTACGTCGCCTACGACCCGGCGTTCACCGGTATTGACCCGAACAAGTCGGTCGCCGCCCGTAAGGAACTGGGCCTGGCCACTACCGTCCCGGCCGATGAGGCCGAGGTCTGGGCGGGCTGACGCTCCGTCGGAGCAGCGGGGCTGTGTCCGTGATGGACCCGGGCGGATGGCGGCGCCCCGCCGTCCGAACGGCGCCGGGGCCGCCGTCACCAAGAGCGGCTGCTTTCTGTGGCATCGGGATCCCGATGCCACAGCCCGGCCCCTTCAGTCCCTGTGGGGGAACCGCGATACCGCCCTCGCCACCCTGGAGACGGGCGGAACCGGCGGGGCCTGCCCCCCTGGCCGTCGGTGCTCCTGGCGTTGCCGCCGAGGTAGGCCTGGCGCCGGCCGCTCACCTTGGCGTGCCCTTCCGCTTCGCTTCCCCGGACGTCCCAGATGACGACGCCCCGCGCCGGCGGACAGCCCAGCGGTTTACGGAAGGGCCGTGATTGGCGCCGCAGGTGATCTCCTCCTCCTCGGCCAGGCGGCGGTCGACGTCATTGCGGAGGCCTGCGGCCACGTCGGCCGGGAGCAACCGGGCCGCGGCTTCCTGAAGGTGCCGAGCGTGGTTGACCGGGCCTTCCCGCTGGTCGGCGCCGAGGGCGCAGCCGCGTGGCCGGCCGGGTGCAACCGGTGTACGAGGGGCCCGGGGGATGACGCGCACGTCATCTCGGTGACGTGCCGACGTGCCCGAGCACCCGGAGAGCCGGGGGCGCGCTGTCGGGCCGTCGGAACGTTGCTGACGAGCCCGTGGTGGTCAGGCTCGGCTCGTGGCTCGACAACATCCGCGAACGTGCCACGAACTCCCCGAGCAACGCCGAACAGGCCTCGATGCTCTCGGGATGCGCCGGTGGACGAACGGAGCGGTCGGGAAGCGGGCCGCCGTTACGACTGGGCGGGCGAGGCCGGGTTGTCCGGCAAGGTCGGGGCGGTCAGCTGCACGGGTCAATCTCTTTCGGACCGTAGAGGGCGGCGGCCTCTCCCGTGATCAAGGCCCAGTAGCGGTCCCCGAATGACCAGTGCCACCACTCCGTGGGGTAGTTCACCAGCCCCACAGCCGTGAGCGCAGTGTCCAGCAGCTTCCGGTTGGCGCGGGCCTCCTCACTGATGTCGGCTGCATGGGTGTAGCAGGCGCCCCCGCTCTCCTCCGGGTCCGCGTTCATGCGGGTGCCCAGGTCCAGTTCGTGCCCGTCGGCGCCGGCCAGGGTGAGGTCGACAGCCGCACCAGCGCTGTGCGGAGCGATGTCGGGTGGTGACACGTACCGGCTCGCCGCCGAGTGGATCTGCTCTGGGGACCAATCGAGGTGGGCGGCTCGCAGACGATCGGCGTACTCATCGAAGTACTCCCGCTGAAGAGAAGGGGGCCGGTACCCCTCGACGAACAGCAGCCGCAAGCCCTGCGGAAGCATTGCCTGGGCCTTGACCAGCCGTTCCAGCACGCCTTCCCGCAGGTACGCGAAGGCGTCTGCCGGGCCCCGCTCGCGTGTATCGACCAACAGCGAATCGTCTCGGCGGACGTCCACAAGACGTTCACCGCACTCGGCAACAGGTATGGCAGCGATTTTCGGGTCCGCCATCAACACGATCTCAGTCACGACGCGATCATCCCGCAGGAATCACCCCGGCGAACCTTCCCGGTCACAGCACTGGCCGGGATCGGATTCGTCGTGGATGGTCAGGGCTCCTGCGAGGTCGAGGTCGGCGACAGTGCCGTGTGCCCCGGCGCGGACGAGCAGCACTGCGCCGAGCGCGGTGCTCCAGAACGTCCTGGCCTCCACGTCGAGCGGTCGACGGGCCCTCCAGCCGCGACCGTCGATGAGCTGGCTCACGTAGCGCTCGGATTGCCGGAACAGCAGCTGGAGGTGCCGGTCCACCACGGACGCGAGTTCGGGCTTGGAGATCCCGGCGGCGAGTGCTCGCGCGACTGACGGGAGCGAGGGCATGGCCAGCACGGCGCGGGCGATGTTGCGCCGGAACGTCGCCGCATCGGGGGCTTGGCGACCGATGCGCTCGATCCGTCGGGCGTCGTGCAGCAAGCCGAGAAAGGCGGCGTGCACGAGCAGCGAGTCCTTGGAGCCGAAGTAGTAGGTCACCTGATTGGGGAAGGCACCTGCCGCTTTCGCGATCTCCGCGACGCTCACCTCTGAGCCGGGCCGCTCCTCGCAGAGCCGTGCAGTTGCCTCGATCAGCCGGCGCCTCGTCGCGCGACCGCGGTCACGCGACCGGGCCGACGTCGATGGTGCTTCGGTTCGCTTCTTCTCCACGCCGAAATTGTATGTGATACAACAAGAGTGTTCACTTGTATCGCATACAAGAAAGATTGAAGGGCATGCACCGAACTGAAGTCGTCGTGACCGGACTCGGCGCGACCACCCCACTCGGGGCAGACGTGGCGTCCACCTGGGACGCCCTGCTTGCCGGCGAGTCCGGCATCCGCGGCGGCGTCCTGCGCGGCCACGAGGACGCCGGCCTTCCCGACACCGTCGCGGGGACGATGGCGCTCGACCCCGCCGAGTTGCTGCTGCCGGTACAGGCCAGGCGGCTCGACCGCTCGCAGCAGGCGGCCTTCGTCGCGGCGGCCGAAGCCTGGGCCGATGCCGGCGCCCCGGAGGTGGCCCCGGACCGGCTCGCATCGGCGATCGGCACGGGCATCGGGGGCGTACGGACGCTGCTGAAGGAGGACGACGTGCTGGAAGCGGCCGGGACCCGGCGCGTCTCGCCACGCACGGTCCCCATGCTCATGCCCAACGCAGCGGCGGCGCTGATCAGTATCGAATACGGAGCACGGGCCGGGGTCTACACGCCCGTCTCGGCGTGCTCTTCCGGTGCCGAGGCGATCGCCCTGGGGGCCAGGCTCATCCGTTCCGGCGAGGCGGACGTGGTCATCGCAGGCGGGACCGAGGCCGCGATCACCCCGATCACCGTCGCCGGCTTCGCCCAGGCACAAGCACTGTCGCGGCATACCGCCGAACCCGCGTCGGCGTCCCGGCCGTTCGCCGCGGACCGCAGCGGATTCGTCCTCAGCGAAGGCGCCGCTGTCGTGGTACTCGAAAGCGCCGAGCACGCCGGCGCCCGAGGCGCGCGCGTCCACGCGGTGCTCGCGGGCGCCGGCATCGCCGCCGATGCTCACCACATCACGGCGCCCGCCGCCGACGGCTCCGGCCAGATCTCGGCCATGCGGAAGGCCCTCGCACAAGCCGGCTTGGCTCCCGAGCAGATCAGTCACATCAACGCCCACGCCACCGGAACTCCGGTCGGCGACGTCGCCGAGGCGCACGCGATCGGGGAGGTCTTCGGCCGCGCCACCGTGACAGCCCCCAAGGCTGCGCTCGGTCACCTCTTTGGCGCCGCCGGCGCGATCGAAGCGCTCATCGCCGTCCTCAGTGTGGAGCACGGCGTCATCCCGCCGACCCGCAACGTCACCGCGGCCGGCGTCGGTCCCGACATCGATCTCGATGTCGTCGCAGAACGACGAGACGTCCCGCAGGAGGCCGTGCTCAGCAACTCCTTCGGCTTCGGCGGACAGAACGTCTCACTCATCGTCACCGGCGCACGGCACTACGCGTCCCGTACAGCCCCGACCACAGCATGACTGGCCTCGTTCACTTCAAGGGGCAATGAAGGACCCAGTGGCAGGCCACGCTCTGCGCCTTCTCCACGACGATCCGGCCCGTCCGTGGACCGTGGCGATCCTGGCGGCCGAGTCGGGAGTGTCCCGCGCGGCGCCGGCCCGTCGCTTCACCGCACAAGTCGGCGAACCGCCGATGGCGTTGCCGAAGTGTCTGCTGCCCAGCAGGGGCCAGCAGTTGGCTGGAACTCGAGTGGACACCCGGAAGTCCCTGAACGACCCGCGAGCGATGCAAATATGTGCAGCTGAGACCGCGCATTCGTGGTGGCTACGCCGTATGACGGAATGCTGTTTCGTTTGGAACGCGGGGTCTTCGGCGACAAGGCCGGTTGAGATGGTGCCCTTGGTGAGGAAGGGTCTGTGGTCATGGAGTACTTCTGCTACCGCCGAGACCGGCTGGGCTCCCTCGCGTTGCGCGAGGAGTTGCTGGAGGAGCACTGGTCCTACATGGACCGGTACGCGAAGGAGCTGATCGCTCGCGGTCCGACCTTCGCCGATGATGGTGAAACGCCCACTGGAAGCGTGCATATCGTCGATCTGCCCGATCCCGCCGCTGCCCGTGCGTTCGCCTTCGACGAGCCCAACTACCACGCCGGTGCGTACCGGGACGACCACAGCAGGGGTGATGCCGCGCCGGTTGCCCGCGTGGACCAAGGAGCAGTACCAGGACCCGTCGCTCTACGGGGTGACCGTGATGCCTTCGGGGCCAAGGTGATCGGCGAGTGCGGTGGCCTGCCTGCGGATCTCCGGGGGGTCCGTCCCGCCAGAGAGATCACCGGGCTCCGGGCGAGCGGGCTGGTCTTCCGGCGCCAGGCGGTGGACCAGGACCGCGGCGTCGCCGCACCGGGTGGGTGCGGCGGTCGTGGGTGATCAGCACGTGGTTCGAGTCAGCGGGCCCGGAGCAGGGCGTGCAGCTCAGTGGTGTCGATGATGTGGGCCCGTGAGGGGAGGACTCGTTGGAGCAGGATGTTGTGGACTTCGGGGTCCGGGTCGGCGACGCCGTCGGACAGGACGTAGAGCTGGTAGTCGCGGTCGGCCGCGTCGACAACGGTGGACAGGACGACTCCGCCGGTACTGATGCCGGAGACGACCAAAGTGGTGATGCCGCGCTCGCGTAGCTGCTGGTCGAGGTCGGTGGTGGACATGCCGCCGTAGCGGACCTTGCGCATGATGATGTCGCCGTCCTGGGGAGCCAGACGCTCGTGGATGGCAGCGGCAGGCTCCTCGTGGTGCATGACGCGGTGCTGGGCCAGCGGGGCGAAGGACTTGTTGGAGGCGGGGATCGCGTCCCAGTCGGCCTCGGTGAAGCCGACGCGTACGTAGGCGATGGTGCCGCCGTTCGCCCGAACGTCGGCGATGGCCCGTTCCACGCGACCGAGCAGGGCGTTGCGGTCCTTGTCTTCGGGAAGAGCGGCCAGGATCGCGGGCTGGTAGTCCATGACGAGAAGTGCGGTGTGCGTGGGGTCGAGTGCGGGGGCAGTGCTCACTCGGGTGTTCTCCTTACCGGTGGTGTTCCAGGTCTGCGCGGAAGCGCGTCGGCGGACCGGCTGCGGTGGCCTGTGGGCCTCAGCGGTGGGTTGCGGAGTGTCATGAGCCGCTGCGGGCCGGTTCCGGCTCGTGCTGCGACGTCCGGTCCTGTCGGGGAAGCAGGAGCGGGCTGCTGAGGATGAGCAGTCCCGCGACCGTGAGAGCGGTGCGGGGGCTGGTGAGATCGGCGAGCAGGCCGGTGAGCGCGGTGAGGATGGCGATGGCCGCCTGCTGGCCGATCGACCAGGCCGTCAGGGTGCGGGCGACGAGATGCTTGGGGGTGTGTTCGAGCCGGTAGGTGGCGAGCACCGGGCTGTACAGGCTCATGTTGATGATGATCGCCAGCTCGACGGCCATCACGGTGACGAGGCCGACGACGCCGGGACGGACAAAGGCCAGGCCGATCAGCCAGATGGCGCGCAGGGTGCCGACGGTCCGGAAGACCCAGTGCCGTCCGAAGCGGGCCACGACACGGCCGGCCAGCCGCGAGCCGATGAGTCCGCCGAGGCAGGGGGCGGCGAAGGCGAGGCCGTACTGCCAGGGCGGGAACCCGAGCTGGCGAAGCAGGAGCACGGCCAGCACCGGCTCGGTGGCCATGATCAGACCGGCGACGAGCATTTGGTTGAGGTAGAGCGGCCGCAGAACGGGGTGGCCCATGATGTGCCGCCAGCCGTCGAGCAGTGCGCCCGCCCGGACCGGGCTCTTGTCGGTCGGTCGCGGCGCTTCCTCCTGGCCGCGGATCGCGGTGATGCCCAGTGCGGAGAGCAGGTAGCTGAGCGCGTCGGCCACCACGGTGGTGACCGGCCCGAACAGGCCGATCGCCGCCCCGCCGAGCGGTGGCCCCACCGCGATGGAGCTCCAGTTCGTGGACTCGAACCGTGCGTTGGCGACGAGCAGGTCATCCGGCCGGACGAGGGCCTTGAGGTAAGCACCACTGGCCGCGTTGAACGCGATCTTGGCTGCGGCGATCACGGCCGAGATCACGAGCAGCTGGACGAAACCGAGCCGGCCCATGGCATAGGCGACCGGGATCGTCGCCATGGCCGCGAACCGGGCCAGATCCATCGTGATCATGACCGGGCGCTTGCGCCGGAACTCCACCCACGGTGCGAGCGGCACCGCGATCAGCGCCCCCACAGCAGGCCCCACCGCGGACAGCGCGGACACCTCGGCGGGGCCGGCGTGCAGCACGAGTACAGCGATCAGCGGCAATGCCCCGAACCCCAGCCCGGCCCCGTACGCGCTCACTGCATACGACGCCCACAGCCAGCCGAACTGCCGGCCCAACCGTCTCCGGCCCACCATGCTCAGCACCCCCCGTGAAGTCCCACCCGAACAATCCGACGTTGACCGAGGAGAGCTAAGTGGGCAGGACTGCAGCAGGTCAAACAACTGACCTGCCAGCGATTCACAACCATCCGTTGTTCAGTAAGGTGGGTAGGCGTGGATCTCGAAGCCGTACGTACCTTCGTCGCCGTCGCGGAAGCGGGCCAGTTCCAGAAGGCCGCCGCCGACCTGTCGATCACCCAGCAGGCTGTCTCCAAACGCATCGCCGCGCTGGAGCGCACCCTCGGCGTGCGGTTGTTCACCCGTGCCCCACGCGGCGCCGAGCTCACCATCGATGGGCAGGCGTTCCTGCCCCACGCACGGGAGCTGCTCCGCGTCGCCGAGCGTGCGGGCGCGTCCGTGCGCCCCGACCACCGTCCGTTGCGCGTCGATGTGATCGCCTCGCGCAGCGCACAGTCGGGCCTGATGCGCGGCTTCCACCGCGCACACCCCGAGATCGACCTCGACGTGATGATGCTGTTCGATATCGAGACGGCCGTCACCGCCATCCGCTCCGGTGCGATCGATGCGACCTTCCGCGCCGTCGCCGCGCCCGGCCGGCCCCTGCCCGAGGGCATCGAGTCCGTCCGGGTGCTCGACGAGCCGCTCCAGCTCCTCACCGGCCCCGCCCACGCACTGGCGGGCGCCCGGTCGGTGACCGTCGCCCAGCTCACCGGGCACCGGATCTGGATGCCCGGCATCGCCCCCGGTACCGAGTGGGGCGCCTACTACGACGACCTCGTCGCCGAGTTCGGCCTCACCATCGAGGTGACCGGTCCCAACTTCGGCTCCGACGCGCTCCTCGACACCATCTCCGACACTCCGGCTCTGGCCACCTTCATGGGCGAGCACACCCGCCTCATCTGGCCCGCCGATCACGGCCTGCGCCGCATCCCGGTGACGGACCCGACGCCCGTCTACCCGCACTCGCTCCTCTGGCACCGCGACAACCCCCACCCGGCGCTGGCCACCCTCCGCGCCCACCTCGCCGCCACGACGGGCGGCCAGGACGCCGCCGGGACCTGGGTACCGGGCTGGGTGCTTCCGCGCTGAACCTGTACTACCCCTACTTCCATGTACGCGATGACGCCTGGCTCAAGGCCTCTGCGCTTGCGTGACCTGTGCCTGAGGGATGATGACAGCCTGTCGTCCGGTGGCTTGCTCGCACAGGGCTGCGTTCTCCGCGAGCGAGGCCTCGATGTCAGCCCGGCGGCTCGGGGGCAACCGTGGCCGATCACGGAGCCGACTCGGCAAATCATGCCCGGCGTTCCCAGGTGTGCCATCCAATGACATTGGTGCCACGGTCACGATCGCTGCGCGGCGGGGTTGTTCTGGTCGTTGAGAAGGGGGCTGTGGCGTTCGGTGAGTGGGCCGACGCCGAGATCTTCGCGCATGAGCTTGCGCATCTCGGCGGCTGCTTCGCCGCGTGCCTCCCAGCGGGCGCGGTCCTCCGGACTGCTGACGGCAGTGCCGTCGATGTAGCCGTCGCAGATGCGTCGCAGGCAGTGGAACACGCTGTTGGATGCCTTGACGACGGGTTGGGGCGCGATGAGCCACATCCGTTCTGACGCGATGCCTATGCCTGAATCCCGAAAGGCATCGCGCAGCGCAAGCGCCCGCTCGTCGTTGGAAGGGTGCTCTCGATCGGCCAGGGCGCGCAGGGTCTCGCCGAGGACCTTCACGATGGTGGTGTACTGCGTGTAGATGTCGAGCCGCAGCCGAAGGGCTTCCTTGACATCCTCGCGCTTCCACCGATTCCGATCGGCAATGAGAGTGGCGAAGATGCCGATTGCGGCCCCGGCCAGGGTGGAGAGCAGTGGCAACCAATCCATGCGGGCCAGTTTGGGGTATCCCGTGGCGGCGGCACCATGTGGGCTGTCCCGTCGCCGGTCCGAGGTGGGCCGGGGTCCCGCTCCTCCCCCGCGGCAGGTCGGGGCGCGGAAACGATGGGCCGGAGCTGGAGGTGGCCGCGGCCCAGGCGTCATCGGCGGCGAGGCGTGCCCGCTCCCGGCCGAACGGGAGAGCCCGGCTCGTACGGCGTGCCGTCGGATCTTCCGCTACGGGTGCAGCACGACCTTCGTGCAGCCCTCGATCCGCTTGTCGAACTTGTCGTACGCCGAGGGCGCCTGGTCCAGGGGCAGTTCATGCGAGACGACGAAGTTCGGCTGGGCCCGGCCCTCGATGATCATGTCGCGCAGGAACCGGTTGTAGCGCTTCACGTTGCACTGCCCCGTACCCAGGCGTAGGCCCTTCTCGAAGAGCTTGCCGATCGAGACGAGGAGCATGCCGCGATGGGCCTGCTCGTCGGGGCCTCCGGGGTCGGACGGAACGTAGAGGCCGGGTACGCCGAGCGCTCCGGTGGCCCGGACCGTGCCGACGAGCGAGTTCAGGACTGTCGCCGGTTCCTCGCGGTCGGTGCCGCGCGCCGCCGCCTGGTAGCCGACGGCGTCGACGCCCTTGTCCGTGCCGATGCCTTCGGTCCGGTCCTTGATCTGCTCCACGGGGTCGCCCTCGGCGAAGTTGACCGGAATCGCACCGATCTCCCGGGCCTTTTCCAGCCGCTCGGGAACGCGGTCCACGACGAAGACCTTCTTCGCGCCGCGCAACAGGGCCAAGTAGGCGGCCATGAGCCCGACCGGCCCGCCGCCGTACACGGCGAAGCTCTCGCCCGGGGGCCTCCGCGAGGACATCGCCGACCGCTGACCCCGGTGCGGACGGTGGTCCGCGCCGGCGCCCGGGCTCTTGATCATTCATCGATGCCGGAGCGCTCCGCGCCCGCGACGATGTGGCGCTGGAGTACCAGGAAGACCACCAGCAGGGGCAGGATCGACACGGCGGCTGCGATGAACAGCTCATGCAGGTTGACCGTCTGAGCCGTGGTGAAGGTGGCGAGCGCGACCTGCACGGTCCAGGCGTCGCGCTGCTGGCCGATCACCAGCGGCCAGAGGAACGAGTTCCACGAGCCGATGAAGACGATCGCCCCCACGGCGGCGAAGACCGGCTTTGTGTTGGGGACGACGATCCGCCAGTACGTACGCCAGTAGCCGAGCCCGTCCACCCTGGACGCGTCCTCCAGCTCCCGGGGGAAGCCGAGGAAGTACTGCCGGAAGAGGAAGGCCGCGAACGCGCTGAAGAGGGTGGGGACGATCAGTCCGCGCAGGGTGGAGACCCAGCCGAGCGACGAGACGAGGACGAAGCTCGGGACGAAAGTGACGGCGGACGGGATCATCAGGGTGACCAGGAACGCGTAGAAGACCTGGCTCGCATAGGGATACTCGATGCGAGCCAGCCCGTATCCGGCCAGCGAGGCGAGCAGCAGGGTGCCGACGGTCGTGAGGACGGCGATCACGGCCGAGTTCCACAGGGCGTGCAGCATGGGGACATTGCTGTCGTTGAACAGTTCCCGCAGGTTGCCCCACTGGAGGCTGTGCGGGAAGAACGTCCAGTCCGCCCCGGTGATGTCCGCTTCGGTGGCCAGGCCGTTGCGCACCAGCAGGTAGAACGGGACGAGGAAGAGCACGGCGAGCGCGATGAGCAGCACGAGCCGCAGTGCGCGCGCGAGCCGTCGGAAGGCATGGGCCATGGAGAGCCCCGTTGTTCGATCCGTCGGGTGCTGTCGCATACGTCAGTCCTCCCGGCGTCCGAGACCGAACCAGCGTGCCTGTACCACCGCCACGACCGCGATGATCAGTGCGAGGATCACCGCGCCCGCGCTGCCGAGGCCCAGGTTCTGGTCCTGTCCCAGCGCCACGTAGTACAGGTAGACCAGGGGCGGCCTGGCGTAGGGCGGGTAGCCGCGTGCCGTCGACAGCAGGTTGTAGAACTCGTCGAAGGCCTGGAAGGCGTTGATCACCAGGAGCAGGACGACGGCGACGGAAGTCGCACGCAGCTGCGGGAAGGTGATGTGCCTGAAGACCTGCCAGCCGGGGCGCGCGCCGTCGACGGCCGCCGCCTCGTAGAGGGTGCGTGGGATTCGCTGGAGTCCGGCCAGCAGGATCACCATGTAGAAGCCCGCCTGGAGCCACATGCGCACGGTCACGATGACCAGCCAGTACCAGGGCGGGCTGGTGGTCGACAGCCAGGCGATGTCCGAGCCGCCGAACCATCCCAGCACCGTGTTCGCCAGCCCGAACCGTACCCCGTTGAAGATCGACAGCTTCCAGATCATTGCGGCGACGACGTACGAGCAGGCGGTCGGCAGGAAGAAGACCGACCGGAAGAACGCCTGGGCGAAGCGCAGTCGGGCGACCATCAGAGCGAGGGCGAGCGAGAGCCCGTAGGTTGCCGGAACTATGAAGAGCGAGAAGACGACGAAGGTGACGAGGCTGGAGACGAAGGACGGGTCGCCGAGGATCTCGGCGTAGTTGTCCAGGCCCACGAAGTCGGTCGGTGTCACCGTGTTGTGGGCGTCGAAGAAGCTGAGCCACACGCTCCACAGCAGCGGTACGTACGTGAAGAGGGCGAGCCCGGCGGCGAAGGGGCCGACGAAGACCCAGAACCACAGGTAGCGGTTCTGGGGACCCAGCAGTCGCCGTCCCAGCGGCCGTCCGGTGCCTTCAGGTGTCTGCGTGGCTATGACCGCACCCGCTTCAGCTCGGCGTTCGCCGTCGCGACGACCGATCTGATCTGGGCGTCCGGGTCGGCGCCTTCGGTGATGATCCGGCTCAGGGCGTCCTGGTAGGCGGTCTGGCTCCTGCTGGTCCACAACAGGGGCTGTGCATAGCCGTGTTCGGTCGTGAAGCGGACGGCTTCGGCCGCCGCGCCCTTGGCGAGTCCGGCTGCCTTCTTCGCCAGCGAGATCCGGGCGGGAATGTGGAAGCCGTAGGACAGCGCGAAGTCTTCCTGGTAGTCGGTCCGTTCCACCCACAGCCACTTCACGTATGCCTTCGCCGCGTCGATGTGGCTGCTGCGCGCACTGACGGCCGCCCCGTAGGCGCCGACCGGTACCGAGGGCCTGCCGTGTGCCCCGTCGCTGGGGAAGGGCAGGACGCCGAAGTCGTCGCCCAGCGCCTTCTCGATCTGCGGGAGGGCCCACAGTCCCGTCCACTGCATGGCGGTCAGGCCCTGGAGGAACGCGGACGGGTCGGACCAGTCGGTGGGGGCTCCGAGCAGCAGGGAATCGTCCTGGTGGAACCGATTCAGTTTGCCGAGGGTTCTGGCGGCTTGCGGATCGTCGAATCCGACCGTTCCGTCGGCGGTCACCAGTTCCAGGCCTGCGGCGCGGAGCGGGGTGGCGCCGAGCACGCCGGCTCCCCCGTCGTTGCCGAGGAAGAGGCCCTTGACATCCTTGGTCGTCAGGGCCTTTGCGGCGTCGGCCAGTTCGTCGAGGATCTGCGGTGGCCGGACTCCGGCCTCGGCCAGCAGGCTCTTTCGGTAATAGAGCATCTGCATGTCGATGGTCTGCGGGATGCCGTAGATCTTGCCCTTGTACGTCTTGGGGGTGAGGACCGCGGGGTTGAAGTCATCGCGTACCCCGTCCAGCAGGTCGGTGAGATCGGCGACCTGACCACCCCGGATCTGGTCCAGGGTCGGACTGCCCTCGAAGACGTCCGGTGCGTTCTTGGTCAGCAGTGCTGCGGCCGTCTGCTGGTCATAATTGCCGGGCCGCCACTCGATCGTGATATTCGCCTTGCGGTACGCGGCCGCATATCGCTTCACCGCCTGTTCGGTCCCGGCCTCGCCGTACTGGTGGTACCACTGGTCGAGGGCGGGGCCATCACCCGCTCCGCCGGCACGGCCGGTGTTGGATCCGCAGGCGGCGGTGAATGCGAGGGCGCCCGAGGCGGCCAGCAGATACCGGCGGCTGATGCTGTTGGCTGTGGTGCTTGAGTGGGGCATGGTCCATCAGTGTGAGGCCAATACGTGTATGAGTTGTTGCCCGCCCGTGAAACGGCCAGTTATGGCCGAAGGGGCAGTTCGATCAGAGTCTTCAACGGTCAAATGCAGCCAGGGATGTTCAGGCCGTCCTCGTCATGAGCCGACGGCCCGGCTTCGCGAACGCCGAGCCGGAAGGGGCGACGGCACCGCCGAGCAAAGCCGGCGCATCGTGGGCGGGGTGCACGAACGCGCCCTCGCCTCCCTGCCTGAGAGCGACCGCGCAACCCTCCTGGCCGAGGGCCGCCTGAGCACCTCACCGGCCACCGCGGCACCCTCGGCACGGCGGGCGCGGCAGCGCGGCCCGAACGAGAACACCAACGGCCTGCTGCGTCAGTACTTCCCCAAGGGCACCGACCTGGCCCGCTACAGCCGCGAACAGCTGGACGCCCTGGCCGCCGGGCTGAACAGCCGGCCACGCAAAACGCTCGGCTGGGAAACCCCGGCCGAGCGCCTCGCCAAGCTCCTGGCAACAGCCAGTTGATCACTTGTGTTGCAACGACCCCTGGAATTCGCCCTTCGGGGAGTGGGGCCCTTCTCCTGTTCAGCGGGCGAAGCGCCGTCGGCCGGTTCAGCCGGTGGCGTCCTGACGCCTGCGGCGCATCCACCACACCAGGGCCGCGCCGGCGGCGACGACAGCCGCGGCGATGCCGGAGATCAGCCCGATCTGGGTGTCGGATCCGGTGTCGGCGAGGCCGCCGTGCGGGTCGGGCTTGTTCGCCGGCGGCTGGGTGCTCCCGCCGGTCGGGGCCGGGGTCGGGGTCGACGGGTCGTCACCCGGCTTGGACGGGCCGGGATCAGGCTTCGTGGGAGTGGGGGTGGGATTTGGCTTGGGATCCTCGCCTTCGCCGGCCGCCATCCTGCCGCCGCCGAGGTAGAGGGTGTCGGTGTCCCGGTAGGAGACGTCATCGGACTGGAGGGACGTCCTGGTGGTGGTGTCCAGGGTGCGGTGCTCGACGTTGAACCGGGTGCGGGAGATGTTCTGCTTGGGCTGCTTGGAGAAGTCCACGCCGCCGACGCCCTGGTTGTAGACCTTGCCGCCGTACTCCAGCTCGAACCACTCGATGCCCTTCTTGATGGAGTCCATGTAGCGCTTGTGGACGTCCTCGCGGGTCCAGTTCTCGTTGGGCGCGCGCAGCGGCCACGCGGAGACGTCGTTCGAGTCGATGATCTTGTGGAAGTCGGTCGGGGTCTTAGCGTCCTGCTGGCGGATGTACTCGGCGGCGACGCGCGCGGTGTAGACGGCGCGCAGGTCGGCGTAGTCGGGGTCGGTGTTGACCCGGTCCTCCACCAGCGGCATCACGTTCGTGCGGACGCCGGCCTCGATGGCGTGCTTCTGCTCGTCGGTCAGGCCCTTGCACTCGGTGGATCCGGGTGCCTGCCACTCGACGTCCAGCCACTGGGTGGACACCTTCAGGGGTGCGTCGAGGATGTAGATTCCGCCGTCCTGCTCGCGGACCTGGGCGGGCTTGGGCTCGATCCACATGCGCACGCCGGGGAAACAGGGCATGCCGTTCTGGCGGGGTGCGGTGTCCCAGTACCGCTTGGCGCCGGCATGCTTGTCGGGGTTGAGGGCTTCGGAGAAGTCGTGCTTCATCTCCAGGTCCGCTTCGAGCAGGACCCGGCCCGCGTCGGTCCTGCCGAACTTGGCGTCCATGACCCGGTCGGGCTCGTCCGGGTTGAGGTTGACCCAGAACTTCTCCGGGGTGAGTGCGAGCCAGGTGAACAGGGCGTCGGAGGAGAGCTGCATGCGCGCCTCGCCACCGAAGCCGGGGTTCTCGTCGGGGTCGGGCATCTGGTCGGCACGCATGGAGTACTGCATGCCCTTGCCCTTGCCCAGGCCGCCCACGTAGCGCAGTTCCAGGGTGGTGAAGTCGACGCCGCCGGGGCCGCCGCGAGGGAGGGTGCCCCGGGTGTCGAGCCGGCGGGCGTCGGCCTGGATCCTCTTGGCCTGTTCGAGGTTCTTCCCGGATCCGTTGATCCGGTCGTTCAGCGGGCCGCGGGTGCCGCAGTTGGAGACGGCGGCGAGCTGCGTCCTGCCCTGGCCGCCCTGGCAGCCCGGGGCGAACCACCGCTGGTAGTCGGAGTAGCCCTTGATCGGCTTGGTCCGCGGGACGGGGTTGTAGATCCGCTGGTTGCCGCGGACCTGGTTCGTCTGGCCGGGCCGCAGCCGGTTGACGTACCTGTTCAGGTTGTCGATCTTCTTGCGCTGGCCCGTGGTGAACGCCTTCGCGCCGGTGAACCGGAACTTGTGGTCCGGCATGAACCGGGCGATCTTCCGGTCCTTGCCGAGCTGCTTGTTCGTCAGTTCCGAGTTCGACTTGAACTCGTTGAACTCCTTGGTGCGCTGGTTGTAGGCGTCGTACCGGCGCGTCTCGACGACGTTGCCCTGTGCGTCGATGAGTTCGACGGTGACCTCGCACAGCCAGTCCGGTCCGACCAGGCGGAAGTCACGGACGAGCTGGCGTTCGAACGCCGATCCCTTGTGGTTGTTGGTCTGGTTGCGGATGTACCGGTGCTCGAACCAGTGCTCGAAGCTCAGGCCCTCCTTGTTGTGGAAGTACCGGGCGTAGATCTCGAACTTGCGGTCCTCCGGGTCACCGGACTTGTCCGCGGCCTTCTGCCACTCCTTGTAGTTCTTCTCCGTGTCGCCCGGGACCTTCGACAGGGCCTGTGTCCTGTCGGCGGCGGTCGGGGGCTTCACCCCGTCGTACGCCTTGCCGGGCAGGTCGTAGTTGAAGTTCTTCGGGTTGCCCTGCCAGGCGGAGAAATTCGATCCGGTGGGGTCGTTGGGGAACCCCGAGTTCTTCGGCGTGCTCTGGTACTTGCTTCCCAGGTTCTTCACGTCGCAGCGCTTCGCACCCGGCTTGATCCGGGCCGCGACGGCGCGCGGCGCGGCGCTCGCGGTGTCGGTCTCGATGCCGGGCAGGCCGGTCACGGTGATCGCCGAAGCGATCCCGAAAGCGGCCAGGACTCGGCCTGCCAGACGCCACCGCTCGGGTATGCGCAGTGCTCTGTTCAAGTGTGATCTTCCCTCATGAATGGGGCCTTGAGGGGTAGGGGCGGCACGTATGGGCCCCCGTGACATGTACGCGCCGCCCGTTCATCCTAGGCCGGTCCACCACCGCGCAAGAAGGCGGACAGGCGCGTGTCGGAGCGTCAACCAAGCTGATTTCGTTGGACGTTGAGAGCTGCTCAGCCGATGAAGTAAAGGTCTTCCATGTGGCTGGTCGCATGCTCGCTGTGCCGCACCCGGAGCGAGGAGGCGTCCAGATCCGACCTTCCCCACGGGTCCGCGTCCCCGAGGCATGCCGTGGCGAGGGCGCCCCAGTCGTTCTGGTTCGGGTCGTCGTCCAGGTCGAAGTACACGTCGAGCTCTTCGAGCACTTCCTCGGTGATCCCGAGGGCGGACATCACCGCCTGCGGGTCGCCGGTCACGACGAACGGTTCGTCACCGGGCCAGCCACAGGCATGGAACATGGTGCCGTCCGGCAGCCACACGAGGTCCTCGGTGTGCTCGGCACCACAGTGCACCTCCACCCGGCCCACGATCCGCGCGTCGGGGAAGCGCTCACGCAGCCGGGTGGCCTCCGCGAGCAGCGGCATGTCGTTGCCGTCGTCCGCGAAGGCCGGGTCGGAGACCGACATGACGTTCCCCCACACCCCCACCTGGACGACGTCCAGATCAGACCTGGTGGCGACCGTGACCGATTCGCTCTGCTTACGGGGACCGAGGTCTTCGACGACGTCGTCGATCGTCTCCAGGGAGCGGGCGAACTCCTCGGCCCGGTCCGGGGCGTTGGGCGGAAGTCCGGCGGCGTCCACTGTGAACGGCGGGTGGAGGACGGTCAGTTCGTAGCGGCTGCCGCTGCCCCGGGTCATACGGTCGGGAGGCAGGGTCCAGAAGTCGGTGTCAGACATGCCTGTCACCGTAACGGGAGGCCTGATCCCGTCGGGGGTGGTTGCAGCCGGCCGGTCCGGTCCCCCGTCGGCGAGTCCGCGCCGCCGGTGCCGGACCGGCGGCGCGGTCACGGCGCGCTGCGGGTCGCGAGCAGCGATTCGAGTGTGGCGCGGGCGGTGTGCCGACGGGGCAGCCCGGGTAGGGCGAAGTACTCCTCGCCGAGGTCGGCGCCGTCATGGCGGACCGGCCCGTGGAACGTCGCGGAACCGCCGCCGTCGGGCAGGCGGAGCAGTGCGCCGCTGGTGAAAAGGCAGTCGTCGAGCCGCGTGGCGCCGTGGAACTGGGTGCCCGTGAAGTCCGCGTGGGCCGGCCGGCAGCCGCTCAGGTCGAGGTCGACCAGTGTGGCGCCGGAGAGCGGCAGCTTCGCGTCCGGCCAGAACCGGTTGGCGTCCGCCGGCCGCAGATGCGTTGTGAGCAGGTTCTGCGCCGCCTGTCGTACGGCCAGTTCGGCCCGCTGCTCGTCGTCGAGGTCCGTGGCGCCGACCGGGAACGGCAGCGGCATCCGCAGGTACGCGCAGGTCGCGGTGACGATCCCGTCGCGCAACTCGGGCCGGGCGTCGCCAAGAGCGTCCAGGATCCGCAGCCCGGCCAGCCGTACGGACGCCTCGGCTGCCGCCAACTGGTGGGTGTACGGGGCGACGGCGGCGTCGGTCATCAGGCGTGCCGGGCCGTCGTCGGCGGATACCGCCGTCCAGCCGAACGGCCACCGTTGTTCGAGGTCGGTGGCCGCGGCACGGGCGTCGGTGAGGTCGGCGGCGGGTTGGTCCAGGTACACCTGCGAGTCGAAGCGCGCACCGCGGAACGACGCCGCCGCGCCGAACCTCGCCTTCCGGAACCACGCGGCGTCCCGGAAGTGCGCGCCGCGGAACGACGCGGCACCGCGGAACAGCGCCCCGTCCCCGCCCTCCTCCCAGGACTGGTACTCGCCCATCAGGTACGCATCGGGCCAGTGCGGGTCGGCCTCGTTCGGCTCGCTCCAGGGGATCACGGTCGTCGGCCCGAACGTCTCCGTGGAGGCGTCGTCGTCGGGATCCGCCCAGCTCTCGTCCTCCCAGACACCCTCTTCGCCGAAGCCGAACCAGGCGAGACCGTCGAAGCAGGCACCGTCGAACCGTGCCCGGCCGTGGAACCGGGCCCGTCCGAAGACGGCCTCCTCGCCGAACCGGGTGCCGACGAACCCGGCATCGCAGGAGAACACCGCGCGCGCGAACACCACGTCGCCCGCCCATCGCGCGCCCTCGAACGTGGTCGTGCCACGGAACAGGCAGTCGGCGAAGGTCGCCCGGGCGAACCGGCAGCCGGTGAAGTCGATGCCGTCCACGACCGCGCCGGTCAGGTCCACCGCGATGCCGTCCCAGCGGGCGGTGTCCGGCCCGGCCGCGTCCGGCACGGGGCGCAGCCGGTCGGCGAGCATGGCGAGCGCCGCTCGCCGTACCTCCGGCCCGGCCGGATCGTTGCCGCTGTCCGGCCCGGCCGGATGATCGCTGCCGTCCGCCGGGGGTTCGTCCCGGGCCAGGTGCTCGCGGACGAACGCGCAGACCGCCTCCGCCACGTCCGGCCGCAGGTCCGGATGCTCGTCGCCGAGCCGGGCCAGTTCGGTCACGGCGTCCCGCCGGGGACCGGCGCCGCCGCCGCGCAGCCGGCCCGAGGCCGCTCGCACCGCTTCGGCCGCCGGCCCGTCATCACCGATGGCCACCATGGACACCCCGCACGATTGGTTGATCGAATTCCTTGGCTCCCGCAAGGTAGCGCTTCGCCCGGAACCCATCGAGCTCGGCCCGTCGACCCGACCACGCCACCGGCCGCCCGGCCCGGCGCGGCGGCCGCCGCCGGACATTGCGCAGCGGCGGCCGCCGGGTCTCAGCGGATCTCGTCGTGACCGACCGAGCGCGCTCAGTCGGTCACGGCCACGGTTTCGGTCGCGCCCGACTCGCTGCCGTCCGCGTAGAGGACCGTGACGCGGTAGTACACCGTGGTGGCGGTCGGCCGGGTGCCGTCGAACCAGGATCCGCTGCTGGAGTTGTCCTCGGGCTCGGTGCCGATCAGGTCGAACGTCCTGGTCCGCGGGTTCCAGCGGTAGATGTTGAAGCCGGAGACCGCGCTGCCGTGTTCGTTCGTGGCGCTGGAGAGGGCCCATGTGAGCCCGCCCGGCGGGTAGGTGCTGAGGTTCGCGAGTGGTGCGCCGGTCGCGGGCGGGGCGGTCGGGCGGAGGTCCAGCTCGGTAACGTCGGTGACGGTCGCTCCGGTGTCCGGGGTGAGCTGGTTGCCGTACTGATCGACGGCGACAACGGCGTAACGCACCTGCTGCCCGTCGGCCGGTACCGCGTCGTGGAACGCCGTCCCCTTGATCTCCCGCGGCCGCAGGGTCCAGGAGTCCTGCACCGGGACGTACGTCCACTTCCCGTCGAGGAGGGTTCCGCGCAGCACGCGGTAGTGGTCGAGGCCGGGCTCCTCGCTCGCGTTCCAGGAGAGGGTGACACCGTTCTCCTTCGGAGCCGCGGTCACGCCGGTGACCGCGGCGGGGGCGGTCGTGTTGCCGGCGACCGTGACGGCGATCTCCTCGGACGGAACGCCCCCGTTTCTCGCGTGGTCCACGGCGACCACCCCGTAGTAGTACGTGACGCCGGGCGGCGGGGCGGCGTCGGTGAAGCGGGTGCCCTTCACCCCCTTGCCGACCTCCTCGCGCTGGGCCCCGGCGACACCGCGCGGCTGGCGCGACCGGATGACCGAGTAGCCCGCGAAGTCGTCGCTGGTCCGCTCGGAGGCGTCCCAGGTCAGCGTGACGCCTGCCTCGCTCTCCGCGCCCCGCGCGTTGAGGGCTGTGTCCACCGGGCCCGTCAGATCACGGGTGTAGTACATCGCCGTGCCCGAGGCCGCCGACTCGTGGCCGTGCGTGTCGACGGCGGTGACGACGTAGTAGTAGACGTCGCCGGTCTGCGGCAGGGGCCCGCTGTATCCACCGGCCGAGAGCTTGTCGCCGTTCAGCAGGTTCTCGGGGGTGAGGGCGACCGGAGCGGACGTCGAGCGGTACACGCGGTAGCCGGCGAGGTCGGACTCCGTGTTGCTGTCCCAGTAGAGGGTGATCTTGTCCGGATGGCCCATCGCCCAGTTGTCCTCGACACCCTTCGGGGCGGCGGGGGCGGTCTGGTCGAGGGTGGTGATGCCGAGGTCGGCGGTGCCCGAGGAGGCGTTGCCGGCCTTGTCGTAGGCGCGCACCTCGTAGTAGTAGACATTGCCGTCCTTAGGGACGGTCGTGTCGGTGTACGAGGTGGACGTCGTGGTCGCGATCGGCTTCGCGGGGTAGGAAGCGCCCTTCAGCCGCCGGTACACGCGGTACCCGGCGAGGTCCATCTCCTTGTTCCTGGCCCAGCTGATCTTCGTGGACGTGGTCGCCGTGCTGTAGGTGACGGTGGTCCCGGTCGGGACGAGCGGCTTGACCTTGTCGACGGTCGCCGATGTGCGGGGATTATAGGCGAACTTGACGTTGGCGGCGCCGGTCCAGTTGACGAAGTCGACGCGGAGACTGTGCTTGCCCGACGGGATGGTCACGTTGACGGTCTTGGACACGGTGGTGGCGACGTTCTTCCACAGGTCGACCTTGCGGATGCCGTCGAGGTAGACCCGGATGCCGTCGCGGGAGGAGGCATCGAACGTGAAGGGTCCGCCGGAGCCGAAGTCACGGGTCACGGACCAGCGGACGCCGAAATCGTTGGCGGGCATGCCCTTGTAGCCGGGTGCGCCCGTGCCCCAGTTCTGGTCGATCGCGGAGTCGCAGTCCGTTCCCTTGGGGGTCCCGGAGAAGGTGGTGTTCGCGTAGAACGTCCGCTTGAAGACGGGCGATGCGCAGGTCACGGCGGCGGCGGAGGCAGAGTGGGCTGCCGTGAGCAGGCCGCCCGCGGTGGCGAGCACGACGGCGCCGGCAGTGGCGGCCGTCGTGCCTCTGGGTCGGTTCATGCATTCCTTCGTTCTTGATCATCTATGGCGGGACATGACCGCCGAGATCAAGACTCGCGAGGAACGCGCTTGGTTGTAGGCCCAGGAATCCGACTCCGGCCCGGAAATCCGACTCCGGCCAGGTATCCCGGCATACCTTCACATAACGACCGATGGGCGACCCCGGCCCGCATGCGCTATAGTTGATCTTGGAAGTTCGCCGCGACTCGCGGCGGCTGACAATGCGTTGGTGGTCCAAGGAAAGACGCCCCGCTTCCCGTGGGGAAATGCAGGTGCAAGGCCTGCCCAGCGCTCGCTCACGAAGCCCTTCCCCTCCACCGGGGAAGGGCTTCGTCATGTTCCCCTGATGCCGCATGAGGCGCTCACCCGGCCACTGGTCTCACGCCGTGGCAGGTACCGCCGCCGCAGGCATCGCGGGTCGCAGATGACCGGTACGGCGGAGTCCGGTCAGGGCCGCGGCGCACCCGATCCCGAGTGCGGTCAGGGCTGTCCAGGGCAGCCACGGGGCATCTGTGCGGGCGGCGAGGTCGAACAGCGCGCCCACGGCGAGATTGCCGCCGGCCACGGCGATGCCGGCCACGGTGCTGTAGGCGCCGTAGTACGTGGCGACCAGGCGTTCACCCGAGAGCCGGACGAGCGTGTCCATCTCGAACGGGTACAGCAGTGCGGAACCCGCTGCCAGGAGCGCCGCGCACGCCACCAGCCCGGCGAGCCCGAGCAGCGCGGCGAACCCGTGAGCGGGGCGGTGGGGCCCGGGGAGCAGCGGCAGGAACGCCGCCCCCATGACCGCCAGTCCGACCGCGATGGCCTTCGGGGCGTCCAGGCGTTTCCTGGCCCGGTCGGTCAGCCTCAGCTGGCCGGCGACCGCGACCAGGGCGGAGACGGCGAATACCCCGCCCATCGCGGTACCGCTGCCATCGCCGAAGAGGGTGCGGGCCTGCAGGGGCAGGGCGAGGTAGGTCTGGAAAGCCAGCAGGTAGGAGCCGGCCATCGCGGCGGAGAACAGCATGAAGGGACGGTTGCGCAGAATCGTCCGCCAGTCCGCGGCGATCCCCCGCCATCCCGCCTCGCTCTGTGATTCCGCGGCGGGGCGGCGGGCGGGCAGGGCGCGGGCCTGCACGAGCGCCAGAGTTGCGAACACGGCCGCGGAGACCGCGCACACCACGCGGAAGTCAAGGGCGAGCAGGGCGAGTCCGGCGAGCGGACCGAGCAGGATGCCCGCCTGGTAGAAGACGTTGAAGCAGGAGAACGCCTCGACCCGGCGCTCCCCGGCTCCCTCTGCGATGTACGCGCGGACCGCGGGGTTGAACAGGGCTCCGGCAAGTCCCGTGGCGGCGGCGGCCGTGACCAGGGCGGGCAAGGTGTCGGCGAAGGCCAGCAGCGCGAACGCGCCCGTGCGCAGGGCGCAGCCGGCGAGGATCACCGGCTTGTAGCCGATCCGGTCGGCGAGGGTGCCGCCGAGCCAGAACATGCCCTGCTGGGAGAGGTTGCGTACGCCCAGCACCAGACCGACCGCCCACGCCGCGAGGCCGAGGCCGTGGGCGAGGTGGTCGGCGAGGTAGGGCATAAGCATGTAGAAGCCGAGGTTGATGCCGAACTGGTTGACCATCAGCAGCTGGATGCTTGGGGTGAAGGAGCGCATCTGGGTGCGCAGCCGCCTCACCGCGCACCCGCCAGGGCGGTGCGGGCGGCGGCCGGAGCGGGGTCGGTGACCGTGGTGCAGCGGGTCCAGGACGTCACTGTCCGTTCGCCGGGTTCCTTGATCTCTTCCGGCCCGGTCGGCATGGGTGCGTCGAGCAGGTGGTGGCCGTGGCACCAGCCGTCGTTGTAGATGGTGTCGAGGTAGCGGTGGGGGCCGTCGGGGAAGATCGCGGCGATGCGGGTTCCGGCGGGCCGGGTACGGGCAACCCATCCGGCGACCAGTGCGACCGCGCCCACGCTCCAGCCGCCGGAGGCGTAGTGGCTGCGGGCCAGGGTACGGCAGGCCCGGACGGCTTCGGCGGGGGCGACCCAGTGGACCTCGGTGAACGCGTCGTAGGCGACGTTGCCCGGGTGGATGCTGGAGCCCAGTCCGCGCATCAGGCGCTGCCCGGCGGGCTGCCCGAAGATCGACGACCCGGTCGAGTCCACCCCGATCAGGTCCAGGTCGGGGAAGGTCCGGCGCAGGGCGGCGGAGATGCCTGCGGAGTGGCCGCCGGTGCCGACGGAGGCGACCAGGACGTCGATGCGGCCCAGTTGGGCGATCAGTTCTGCGGCCAGCGGGGTGTAGGCGGCGACGTTGTCGGGGTTGCTGTACTGGTCCGGGCACCAGGCCCCGGGGTGCCGGGCGAGCAGGTCGGCCGTCCTCTCGCGCCGCGCCTGTTGCCAGCCGCCCACCGGGTGTGCGGTGGTGACGAGTTCGACGCGGGCGCCGTACGCGGTCAAGGCCCGGCGGATCGCGGGCTCCAGGCCCGGGTCGGTGACCACGGTCACCGGGTGGCCGAAGGTGATCCCGGCCAGGGCCAGCCCCAGGCCCAGGGTGCCGCTGGAGGACTCGACGATGGCCGCGCCGTCGGCCAGGTCACCACGTTCGCGGGCGCTGGCGACCATGTGCAGGCCCGGACGGTCCTTGATCCCGCCGGGATTGGCGCCTTCGAGCTTGGCCCAGAAGCCGCGCCCGGAAGGGGCGAACGGTTCGCCCACCCAGAGCACCGGGGTGTGGCCGACCAGATCGGACGGGCCGCGGGCGGAAGCGGGGGCAGGGGCGTACAGAGGGGCGTTGGCGTACAGGGAGGTGTTCATGGAGGGTGTCACGGCTCCTCACCCCAGGCCTGCGGCAGCCGGCGTGGGGTATCGGCGGGTCAGGGCGCGGACACACGGCCGACCGGGACCCGCCCGGAGGTGCCGGACGGAGTGAGGCAGGGCGGCCGTGCGGGGCCTCTCAGGTCCGTGCCACGCACAAGGCCGTGAGGACACCGCGTCCGCCGAGGGTGCCGTCTCCCGGAGCACGGGCGCCCCCCGCCCCGGCCAGAGCCGCGTCGGGGCCGCACGGCAGGGCATGCACGGTCGGCGCGCCGCCCGGCGAGGGTACGGGCGGTGCGTCGCTGCGGACCCGGTCCACCGTGTGATCACCGGTGTCCGGGCAGCACGGCGCCCGCTCCGGGGCAGAGACCGTGGGCCCGCCGCCGAGTGCGGCCACGGGGGCGGCAACGGTGTAGGCCGTGCTCATCGGATAGTGCGGACTGTCGAACGCCGGACCGTGGCTGTGGACGCAGCCCATCAGGTGGAAGGCCACCCAGAGGAGCACGACGAGGACGCCACTGTCCCGCATGCGGCGAGGCGCCGGGGGGAACGACGCCGCACCGATCATGCACTCAAAGTATCCTGACGGACACTCAAAGTCATATCGCGTGGGGTGTGTTGCGCGGGTCAGCCGTCGGGAACTCGATGCGCGCGACGGCCAGGGCGGCGGGGGCCGGGCCGGGCGGGAGTTCGACGCGGCGGCCTTCGAGGGCCGCGCCTGGTTCACCGAGAAGACCTTCGACGTCACCGAGGGTCTGCGCTCCGCCACGTTCACACACGATCCGACCCTGATCGGCTGAGCCCACCCATGGGCCGCCCCGCCCGACGACCCGTGAGGGCGTTCGATGTCGATCCGGGGTGGCCGTCGCGCGGCGCCCGGCAGGAGGCGGCCCGGGTGCGGTCGGCGAACAGGCCGGCGGTCTCGGCGGGCGGGGCATGAGGTCACGCCGGCGCAGGAACGATTCGGCAGATGCCGAACCGTTCCTGACCTAGCGTCGGAGCCATGACGCACACGACGCATGTGTTCGACCGCTATGCGGATATTTCGGCGGCGCTTGCCGACCCGGCGCTCGTCCCGGAGCTGCCGGCTTCGGGCGGCGGTCCGGCTGCGGAGGGTGGTCCGGCTTCGGGCAGTAATCAGGCTTCGGGCAGTGGTCCGGCAGGGGTCGGCGTCGCGTGGTTGCGTGCCACCGTGGCCCGGTTCAGCTCCGGTGAGTCCCACCGGCGACGGCGGGCTCTGGTGGAGGCCGAACTGGCCCGGCTGGAGCCCGCCGCACTACGGCGGGCGGTTGCGGCAAGGCCCGGAGGGGAGGTCCGGGTGCGGGTGGTGCGTACCCTTGCCGAGTCTCTGGGGATGCCGGATCCCGGGGCGGCCGCGGAGGCGGTGACCGTGGTGGCCGGGGCCTATTTCGGAGCCGCGGACGCGACCCCGGACGAGGACGGGGCAGTGGCCCGGCTGGTGGCGCAACTGGCGCCAGTGCCCACGGATGAAGCCGCTCTGGAGACCGCCGCCAACCGCATCGGGCTGCTGGTACAGGCCTGCGCGGCGACGGCCGCGCTGGTGGAGAACGCGGCCGGCAGCGACGTACCGCTGGCCCGGATACTCCGGGAAGTTCCGCCGGTACCGGCCATGCGCCGGGTCGCCGCCCGTGCCACCCGGGTCGCCGGACGAGAGATCGGCGAGGGCGATGCGGTGCTCCTGGACCTTGCGACTGCCAACCGTACGCACCCCCTGCCCCTCACCTTCGGCGCACCACCGCGGGTCTGCCCCGGCCGGGCTCACGCACTGGCCATGGCCGACGGCCTGCTCCAGCGCCCGCGGACCGCCTTCGCGCGTCTGCACGACCAGGTGACCCCGCTGCTGCTCCCCAATGCCTGGGACTACGCCTCCGCGGCCATTCTGGCGGCGCAGGGCTTCCCGGCGATCGGCACCACGAGCCTCGGCGTCGCCGCGGCCGCCGGCCTGCCGGACGGGGCGGCGGCGACCGTCGAGGAGACCTTGGCTCTGGCCCGCCGGCTCGGACAGGGTTCCTTCCTGTTCAACGTCGATATCGAAGGGGGTTTCAGCGATGACCCGGAGAAGGTGGCCGAGCTGGCCAGAAGGCTGTACGACGTGGGCGCCTCGGGGATCAACCTCGAAGACGGGCGCCCGGCCGGCACCCTCGCCGCCGTGGAACTGCACGCCGCGAAGATCGCCGCGGTCAAGTCCGCCGTGCCCGAGCTGTTCGTGAACGCCCGCACCGACACCTACTGGCTCGGACGCCAGGAGGAAGAGACCGAGCCACGCCTCGCGGTGTACGAACAGGCCGGCGCTGACGGGGTATTCGTGCCGGGGCTGTCGGATCCGGACAGGATCGCCGCCCTTACGGCAGCTCTCACCGTCCCGCTGAACATCCTGTACACACCGACCGGACCCGCCTTCGCCGAACTGGCCGCGCTGGGCGTGCGCAGGATCAGTCTCGGCTCCCTGCTCTACCGCAACGCCCTGGCGGCGGCCGTGACCACTGCGACCGCCGTCCGCGACGGCCTGCCGACAGAACTTGCGGCCCCCTCTTACCCGGAGGTACAGGCGATGGGGGCGCCTGCCGGGATGCCGCGCAGATCCATGTGATGCCTCAGCGCCTGGAGCCGGCGCCCGGCTGCGATCAGTCGCCGCCGACCCGGCACCCCCGGCGTCAGGGTCGAGTGCGGGGGAAGTGAGCGGGGCGCAGTGGGGGCTGGACTTGCCGTGGACGTTGCGCGGTCTGCGGGTACCCGGAGTGGAATGCCGGAGCAGGAATCCGCGCGGACGCGTCGGTGTGTTTGCTCTCGTTCTCGTGAAACCGATGCGCGCCGTACACCAGCAGCGCCCAGGCCAGGCAGGCGAACGCCGCCGTGTGCAGGAGCGCGCGGACGATGTTCCAGCGGACCCACTTGCTCTCGAAGTCCGCGCGGATCTCCGCAAGTTGCCCGACATGGCCGGGGTCGCCGGCGCGCGCAAGTTGGTCGTTGAGAGGGACGTTGACGCCGCTGGTGACCATGAAGGCCACCAGGTAGAGGACCAGTGCGGCGATCAGCCAGGGCAGCACGGGGCGGCCGTGGCCGCGCCAGGCCAGCACGACGGCGAGAGCGAGGAGAGGGATCGTGCCCATGAACGGGAGCATGAAGACCGGGTTGAGGATGGCCTTGTTGATGCTCCGCATCGCCTCGACGAGGGTGTGGTCGGACGATTTGGCCGTCGACGGTCACGCTCCACGCGGGTGTGACGCGTGAGCGGCTCTTGCCCCGGGCCGGCACGAAGTACCTGATCGCAGGGGTCGAGCAACTGCGGCCGTGTTGGGTGCAGCCACACGTTGATGGGGGCGACCGGCTGACCGGCAAGGTTGCTCCGCGGCCGCCGGGCACTGTCCCGTAATCCCTGGTGGGACAGCCCTCAAGCGGACTTCCTCAGCGTCTTCCCGGTGACCATCACCCCCGTCAGGACTGCCGCGGCCAGGGTGCCGGTGATCGCCATGGTGATGGCTCCGGTGTTCAGGTGCAGGCCGACGTCGGACGAAGTGGCCTGGGAGAGACCGGAGGCCATTGCCGCCAGCGGGGGCAGCGTCACCAGGACACCGAGGCCGGCCCCGACGGCCACCAGCAGGGCGGTCTCGCCGGCGGCCAGCTCGAGGAGCTGGCGGACGGTGCCGCCGGCGGACTTCATCACCGCGTAGTCGCGGCGACGGCCGTGGGCCGCCATGGCCATGCTGTTGGCGACGGCGATCACGCTGTAGCCGACGGCGATGGCGATGAGCATGGCGGCCAGGCTGTCGGTGAGCTCGGCGTCGGTGTTGTAGTCGTCGAGGGCGTACCGCATGGCATCGTGCAGGGCGGTGCCTGGGACTTCGGCGGAGGCCTTGCTGCCAGCCGGGACGAAGATGTCGTCGGTGAGCGCGGCCGGGTCGTGGGCCCGGACCAGGTCGCGGGCGACCACGAAGTCACCGCGGGCCGGGTCGTCGGGCAGGACCTCGCTGATCCTCAGGTCGACGCCCGCACCGTCGGCGAACCGGACCGGGACGCTCTGGCCCCGCTTCAAGCCCAGGTCGGATGCGGTGCGCCGGCCGAGGACGGCCTCGCCCGGTCCGTTCCACCGGGCGTCACGGGTGCCGAGCACGTCCAGGACGGTCCGCTTCTCACCGACGAAGGCGCGGGTCGGCAGGGCTGCCTTGCCGACCGGGTTGGCGGCGACGACCTCGTCGGTGTTGCCGGGGGTGCCGTCGGAGGTGACGATCGTCTGGCCGGCGACCTTCAGGGCCTCGCCTGCCGGGTAGGCCACCCGCATCGTCTCCACCGCTCCGCTGAGCAGGACCGCGAAGCCGACTGCGGCGATCACGGGGGCCACCAGGGAGGCGGCGCGGCGGGGGTTGGCGGTGAGTTCGGAGCGGATCAGGAGGGCAGCGGCCGAGCCGCGTTTCCGGAAGGGTGCGGTCAGGCACCGGCCGACGGGGCCGACGAGGGCCGGGGCCAGCAGGGCGGCTGCGACGATGAGCGTCATGGTCGCGAAGAGCGCCGTGCTGATGCGGTTGTCGGCGCCGGTGGTGGCGGTGGCGATGGCGAGGACGGTGCCCAGGCCGAGGACGGACAGTCCGGTGATCCAACGGCCTCGCCCCATACCGTTGTCGGCGGGTCGGCTGTCGAGCAGGGCCTCGATCGGGGCGACCTTCGCGGCCTTGCGGCCGGCGGCCCAGGCACCGATGACGCTGACGCCGATACCGACCGCGGAGGCGGTGAGCAGCGGCCAGGCGGCCACGGTGACCTCCATGCCCGGCGGGGTGACGTCCAGTCCCTCGAGGATGTCGTGCAACAGCGGGGCGGCGGCGATGCCGGCCAGACAGCCGGCGATCGAACCGAGCAGGCCGACCACGGCGGCCTCGCCGAGGATCATGCGGCGGATCTGGCCGGGTGCGGCGCCGATGGTGCGCAGCAGGCCGATCTCCCGGCGGCGCATGCCGGTCGACAGGACCAGCATCGAGGCGACGACGAAGACCGTGGTGAACAGGCCGAGGACAGCCATGGCGCCGATGAGCTGGACGCCCAGGGAGCGCTTGTGCTCGATGTATCGGGGCTGGAGTTCGGAGCGGGCGTCGCCGGAGACGACCGTGCCCCTGTCGCCGAGGGCCTGTCGTGCGCCGGAGGCGATGGCGGCGGTGGACGCCCCCTTGCCCGCGATCAGCGCGAGGGCGCCGACGCCGGGCTGCTGCTCGGCGGCGAATGCCTCGCTGAAGTAGTAGCCGGGGCCGTCGACGGTGCCGACGACGGTGAACGGAGTGCGGCCCTCGGTGATGTTGACGGTGAGCTCGCTGCCCACTGCCACGCCCAGGGCGCGGTCGACGACGACCTCGCGGTCCCCGCTCGGGGCCCGGCCGGAGACCAGCCGGTAGGGCGCCATCCGGGTACTTTCCCAGCCGTGGCCGGCCTCTGCGGCGCCCTCGTCGGCGACGGGCCTGTCGCCGCGGAGTGCCTGGGCGTAGAAGGAGCGGTCCACCACGACGGCGGCGACCCCGGGGACCGCGGCCAGCTCGGCCTGGACCGGTGCGGCCTCGGCCGGGCTCCACGCGATCCGGTCCTCGGGGCTGCTGTCCGTGTCGAGGGCCTGCTCGGGCAGGGCCAGGGCGGCGGCGTCGGTGTAGCGGGGCTGGGTGGTGGGGCGGGAGGAGTCGTGGATGACCAGGGTGGTGGTGATGAGGCCCACGCCGACCAGGACGGCGAGGAAGGCTCCGAGGAAGCCTGCCCAGCGTTCCCGTACGTTCGCGATGATCAGCATCACGCCTCCAGCCGGGCCATGTGAGCGGCGATCACAGCGGCGTTGTCGCTCTGCGGGTCCCTGTCCAGCGGGATCCGGTCGGCGATCCGGCCGTCCTTGATGAAGACGACGACGTCGGCCGCGGAAGCCGCCACCGGGTCGTGGGTGACCATCAGGGTGGTCTGGCCCTCCCGGTCGACCAGCATCCGCATCATCCGCAGCACCTCGCGGGAGGTGACGGTGTCCAGGGCACCGGTGGGCTCGTCCGCGAAGAGGACGTCGGGGCGGGTGACCAGGGCCCGTGCGAGGGCCACGCGCTGCTGCTGGCCGCCGGAGAGCCGGCTGGGCCGGTGGTTCGCGCGCTCGGTCAGACCGACCGAGGCGAGCGCGTTCGCGACCTGCTCGGGCTCGGCCTTGCGGCCGGCGAACCGGGAGGGAAGTTCCACGTTCTGGGCCGCGGTCAGCGACTCGACGAGGTTGAAGGCCTGGAAGACGAAGCCGATGTGCTTGCGGCGGAGCTCGGTGCGCTGTTTCTCGTTCTGCTTGCCGATGTCGACTCCCGCGAGAACGATCTGTCCGTCGGTCGGCCGCTCCAGTCCGGCCGCGCACTGCAGCAGGGTGGACTTCCCGGAGCCGGAGGGGCCCATGATCGCGGTGAAGGTACCGCGGGAGAAGCCCATGGAGATGCCGTCCAGCGCGGTCACCGCGTGGTCGCCGCTGCCGTGGACCTTGCGCACGCCGTGGAGTTCGACCGCGTCCTGTACGGAGGTTCGCCTCGTTGTCGTCATGCGTCGATCTCACTGCACGAGAAAGGGGCCGGGCACTGATCCACTCTCTACTTCCGAGGTAGTGCAGGCTCTACCTCGGAAGCCCGAACTGCCGGGCTACGGTGGCCGCATGCGTCCCACAACGGCCTGGCAGGCCATGGCTCAGCGCCCCATGAGCTTTCTGACGTCGAGCTGGCCCTGGAGGTCCCTGGCCTATCTCGGCAGCGGCGTCCTGTTCGGGACGGCGGCGGTGGCGATCTTCGCCGCCGGTCTGGCGGTGGGTGTCGCGCTGCTGGTGGTGCTGATCGGGATCGCCCCCCTGGTGGGTCTGGTGCTGGCCTCCACGGTGGTGGCCACGGCGGAGCGCCACCGGCTCCGGCTGGTGGACCTCGACCGGTTGCCGGACCCGCACCGGCGCCCGGACGCGCGCGGGACCAAGGCGTGGGTGGCCACCCGGCTCAAGGAGCAGGTGACCTGGCGGGAGCTGATGTTCACGCTGATCTCGACGGCCGCGCTGTGGTGGCTGGATCTGATGGTGCTGGGCTTCTGCTTCGGGCTGCCGGCCGTCTTCTTCGGCTCGCTGGACGGCGAGACCTGGCCCTGGGCGGTCTTCGGCGTGATCGTGCTGCTGGCCTCGCCGTACACGGTGACCTCGTGGGCGGGTGCGCGCGCCGCCATGGCGCGTACCTTCCTGGCCCCGCGCGACCGGGAGCTCGGGGAGGAGCTGCGCGAGGTGCGTGCCTCGCAGGTCCGTCTGCTGGACTCCTTCGACGCAGAGCGGGTACGGATCGAACGCGATCTGCACGACGGGGCGCAGCAGCGGCTGGTGTCGCTGGGAATGACCCTCGGGATGCTGCGCCTGGACACCCCGCCGGATTCCCCGCAGTCCGAGCTGCTGACCCAGGCGGAGAAGCAACTCTCCTCCGCTCACCAGGAGTTGCGGGCTCTGATCCGGGGGCTCAATCCGCCGGTGCTGGCCGATCACGGGCTCGTCGCGGCGATCGAGGACTACGCCGCCCGGTTCCCGATCCCGGTCACGGTGGACCTTCGGCTGCCCGAGGAGCTGCCCAGGAAGGTGGAGACGACCATGTACTACCTCCTCAACGAGGCGATGACCAATATCGCCAGACACAGCGGGGCCGCGAAGGCGGAGGTGCGCGGTCGATACCATGCCGATCTGTTGATCTTCGACATCACGGACGACGGCCGCGGCGGCGTGGACACGGAAGCGGGCAGCGGCGTGACCGGGCTGGCCGACCGGGTCAAGGCACTCGACGGCCGTATGCGGGTGTCGAGTCCGGTCGGTGGTCCCACCCTGTTGCATGTGGAGGTTCCGTGTCGCTACGCCTGATCGTGGCAGAGGACGCCGTGTTGTTGCGCGAAGGCCTGGTCGGGCTGTTGCAGCGGGTCGGGCACGAAGTGGTGGCGGCGGTAGGTGACTCCGACGCCCTGGTCGCGGCCGTGCGCACCGAGCGGCCCGATCTGATCGTCACCGACGTACGGATGCCGCCGACGCTGAGCGACGACGGCCTGAGGGCTGCCGTGCAACTCCGTGAAGAATTCCCCGGTTTGCCGGTACTGGTGCTCAGTCAGTACGTGGAACGCTCGTACGCGCTGGGCCTGCTGGACTCCGGCGGTGGGGCCGGGGTCGGCTATCTGCTCAAGGAGCGGGTGGCCGCGGTGGCCGATTTCACGGCCGCCGTCGACCGGATCGCCATCGGCGGCACGGTGGTGGACCCGGAGGTGATCCAGCAGCTCGTGCGGCTGCGGAAGGACCCCCTGGAGAGGCTGAGCCCCCGGGAGCGCGAGGTGCTCGGTCTGGTCGCCCAGGGCCGCACCAATTCCGCCATCGCGGCCGAGCTGTTCATCAGCGATGCCGCCGTGAACAAGCACATCGGCAACATCTTCTCCAAGCTGGACCTGCCGGTGGCCACCGAGGGGCACCGGCGGGTGCTGGCGGTGCTCGCCTACCTGCGGGCCTGACAGGGTCCCGTCCTCCCCAGGCTGCCCCCGTCCCGGCGGTCGGCGGAATGCGCGTGGCACGTACGCGGCAACTCGCGATCGGAGGACGTCCCGGTCGGACCCGTCCGGTCCATAGACTTGAGTCTCCAGTGACTGGAGACAGCAGAGTCGGGGACATGGACGTCACAACCCTCCACTCGATCGGGGATCTTTCCCGGCGGACCGGCCTGTCCGTGAGGACCATCCGGTTCTACTCCGATTCAGGGGTGGTGACTCCGACCACCCGAAGCCCCGCCGGCTATCGGCTCTACGACCGCGACGCACTGCTTCGTCTGGAACTCCTCCGCACCCTGCGCGAGCTGGGCATCGGCCTGGCCACGATTCGACGGGTACTGGACCGTGAGCTCTCGGTGGCGGAAGTCGCCGCGGCGCACGCCGACGCCATCGACGTCCAGATCCGGATGCTGCAACTGCGCCGGAGCGTTCTGCGGGTCGCGGCCGGACGCGGGTCCGATCCCGAGGAGACCAAGCTCATGCACAGGCTCACGCAGTTGTCCGGCGAGGAACGCCGACGCTTGATCGACGAGTTCGTGGAGGGCACCTTCGGCACAGCCGATGCCGACCCGGCCGCGGTGGCCATGGTTCGCGCTGCCGCTCCCAGCCTCCCCCACGATCCGTCCAGCGAGCAGGTCGCCGCATGGGTGGAACTCGTCGAGCTGATGGGCGACGAGGACTTCCGGGCCCGGATGCGCCGGACGGCCATGTGCCAGGCCGGTGGGCGCATGCTCGGCATCGAGAGCGCGGCCGGCGAGGAACTGATGCGGTTCACCCGTCAGAAGGTGGCCGAGGCCATGGAGTCGGGCATCGACCCACTCGGCAACCGGGCCGGGCCCGTCGTCGACGGCCTTGTGCACCGCTTCGCCGAGGCGTTCGCGCGCATCCCTGACACGGAGTTCCGGGACTGGATGGCCCAGCAGTTCGAAGAAGCGCACGATCCCGGGGTGGATCGGTACTGGCGGCTGGTCTGGATCGTCAACGGCTGGCAGGTGGTGCCGAACCTGATCCCGGTGTACCCCTGGCTCGTCCAGGCCCTGCGAAACGACCGGGACGCGTAGCCATCGCGGTGGAGGCGGCTCCGTGACGCCCGATCGGACCACCGGACGAGCAGGACACTTCTGTCCGGGGGCCGACCCACGTGGTCGGCAGAGGCCGGAGATCGGTCACGGACGGGGGTAGACGCCGCACGATGTCACCGGTTTGCCGTTCGCATCGTCAAGGCAGACCCCGACGTACGAGCCGCCGCCGACGACATCCGCGGGGAGTGTGGCCGGCACCGAAGTCACCGTGTTGCAGTGCGTACTGCTGCTCCTGGCGCCGAGCGGGTTGGCATAGCCGTCGAACACGCTGTACCACGCTCTGCGGCAGCCGACCGACTTCAACGTCCCGGTGAAGTCCACCGACCGGTTGTACCAGGTCAAGGTGCCCGTGATGGAACTTCCGGCGCCGTCGGAGACTTTGACCGGGGTGGTGGGGTAGGCGGCGGCCGTGGCCGGAGCCGATGCGACGGCCGGCGCGGTCAGTGCCGTGGACATGGCCAGGCCCGCCGCGGCGAAGAGGGTGAGAGCAGTTCGGCGCAACACGACGTATGTCTCCTTTGGTATGAGTTGCGGGATGACGCCACAAGGTTGCCCGCAGCCCTCGCACATCAACCCTGACGAATGCCGGGGTTCCGGCGCCGGAGGAGGTGTCCCTGTGACCGGCTTCCGCAGCGGACCACACCCTGATCCATCGGACAGCCCTGGCTAGGACTGGGGTTGCAGGCGTACAGGGAGGGCTTTCAGGTGCCAGTTGACGGGGTTGGTGCCGCGTTGCAGATGTTCCGGGTCGGTGGTGAGCTGCAGGTCGGGGAAACGGCTGAGCAGCGCGGTCAGAGCCGCGGCGGTCTCTTCCTGGGCGAGGTGCGCGCCCAGGCAGCGGTGTGCGCCGTGCCCGAATCCGAGGTGGGATTCCTTGCTGTTGCGGGTGCGGCCGAGGTCGAGGCGGTCGGGGTCGGTGAAGGCGGCCGGGTCGCGGTTGGCCGCGGACACGATCGGAAGGACGGCCTCCCCGGTACGTACGGGGGTGCTGCCGACCGTGGTGTCGCAGGTGGCGTAGCGGGGCAGCGCGCGCACGACGGGGCCGCAGTAGCGCATGAGTTCTTTGACGGCGTGTGGCATGAGAGTGGCGTCTTCGCGCAGCAGGGCGAGCTGGTCCGGGTGGGTGAGGAGTGCTTCGGTGCTGTTGGCGATGAGGTTGACGGTGGTGATGTGTCCGGCGACGACGAGGTTGGTGATGAGGGCGACCAACTCGTCGGTGCTCAGCCGGTCATGGTGGTGGGGCGCGAGCAGTTCGGAGATGAGGTCGCCGCCGGGGTGTTCGGCATGGTGGTCGACGAGGGCGTGCGCGTCCTCGACCATGCCGGCGAGCGCGGCGCCCAGTTCGTCACCGCAGATACCGGCGGTCAGTGTGGCGCTCCGCGCGCGCCAGCGGTCACGGTCGGCTTCAGGGACGGCGATGAGCTCGCAGATGACGGTGATGGGCAACGGCCGGGCGAAGTGCTCGATGAGGTCGACGACTCCGTTCTCCGCGTGGCCCGGCAGGCGGTCGAGCAGTTGGCCGGCGATTGCCTCGATCCTGGGGCGCAATGCGGCCACACGGCCCGGGGAGAACGCGGCGGTGACCAGGCCGCGGAGGCGTCGGTGATCGACGCCGTCCGCGTCGAAGATGCCGGCACGCAGGTATTTCTCGTGCCCTGCATACATGCCGCGGGCCTGCCAGGTCTGTTCGGTACGGTGGGCCACCGGCGCGCCGGGGACGGTCGCGGCGTCAATGGTGAAGCGGGGGTCGCTCATGACCGTACGGATGTCGTCGTGGCGGGTGGCCACCCACATCGGGTCGACTCCTTGCACACGTCCCCGCACCATCTGTTCCCGTTCACGGACGGGCGCGTAGGCGGTGAACGGATCGCGAACCAGCTCCTGATCGGCCAGGTCCAGCAGTTCTCCGTCGGGCTCGATGGTGCCGTGTTCCGCCGCAGTCACTTCGGAGCCTCCAAAGCGTGTGATCGTCCAGTGCCGGGATCATGCGCAGGGACGGCCCTCCCAATGCCTCCGGGGCACCAATCCCCCCGAAGGGATGCAATTGCCGCAGGTGTGCCGCCGTCAGTGCTGCTCTGCGACACGATCCGGCACGGAGCGCAGGGGGTGCAGGGGGTGCAGGGACGGGTTGGCGGTGCCGCTCATGGCTCTCGACAAGGCGGTGCGGCTCATCACCGCGTCAGGGTGCTGAAGCCGACGGCGTCGGTGAGGAGCGAGTCGGCGGCAGTGTGAAGCCGGCCGTCTCCGACGGCGTGTGGCCGCTGTGGATCTGTGGCACAAGGGCCCTGGAAGCTTGGCGGAACAGTGACATCAAGGATCCAGGATTGAGCCTGTGGACACGACGAACCGGTTCCGGACCGTGCGCCTAGGCTTCCTGCGGCGCTTCTCGGGTGTAGGGCCGGATGCCTTCTGGGCCTTCTGTCAGCTGTCGCCCTCGGCACGAGCGGCGCGGTGGATCGGCTGGGCGCCGGCCCCGGCCTGCTGATCGCCGCCGCCCACGGACTCCCGCCGCTCGCTCCTGGTCCGGACCCGATCGGCTGACCCGTCCTCCTCCGCCCGAGGCCGCGTAGTGGTGGTCGGGGCCGGAGCGGTTCAGCCGGCGGGCAGGGCGGCCGTGCTTCCCCGGGGCGAAGCCGTCGTGCCGGCGACGATTGTCACGAGGGGTACGCCGGTCCGGGCTCGGGGACGGGGCCACCGGGCCGGAACCGCTCCACCCCGACGATGTGCCGCACCTTGACGGGACGCACGATCACCGCGACCCGCTGTTCCTCCGGCATGATCCACTCGAAGCGATCGACGCCCAGGTACTTGCGGGCCAGCCGGTCCATCCGGTCGTGTGCCTCCTCGCACTCGATGAAACGGGCCACCACACCACTGATCTGCACTCGGTCGAAGGGGTCGGTGGCGTCCGCGTGTGAGAGGTAGACGCGGGGGTCGCGGCGCAGGTTTTCCTCCTTCACCCGACCCACCGAGGTGTTGAACGTCAGCTCCCCTTCCCCTTCCAGATCCACCCACATCGGGCTGACCTGCGGTGCTCCGTCGGCGAACACGGTGCCGACGTACCAGATGTTGGGGGCTTGCAGTCGGGCGCGGACGGCTTCATCGAAAGGCGCAGTCATCCCGGGAGGCTATCAACCATGATCGACTGGAGAGATCGGGGGAGCCGTGGAATCCGCCAGGTGGAGGCGGTGCCGAGAGGCCGTTCTCCGCGCTCCCGCCCTTGGTGGCCAGGGCATTGCAGAGAAATTGCAGAGGAGTTGCAGAGGAGCTGCAGAGGACTGGTCACCGATGCCGTGCCGCGCCGCGCCGGGTCCAGTGCACCGGCCCAGCCGTCCGGGGATCGCGGCGGAATGAGTCGTGGACGCACACGTAGCACTCGGCCGCTGCCCGGCCGCGGCTTCGCCGAGCAGATCGGTGTGCTGCCGACAGTCGCCGACAGCATCACGACCGGCCCGGCGAGGTCGCGACGCGTCGAACGTCAGCCGGCAGGCTTCTGGAGGGCGTTCGGTTCGGTGGTGAGCAGCGCGGTGATCTCCTGGGCGAGCTCCGGGCCGAGTTCGCCCCAGCCGTCCTTGTAGCCGTAGACGCTCGCCAGGGTGCGGGCGTCGTAGTCGCCGTTCATGATCTCGATGTCGGTGGTGGTGATGAGTGCCGGGTGGGCGACGCCGACAGCTCCCGAGACCTTCAGCAGCTCCTTGCGCAGGGTGCGCAGGTAGACAGCGGCCCGGGTGGCCTTCGAGGGCGCGTCGATGCCGCGCACCAGCCACGGGTCCTGGGTGGCGATGCCGGTGGGGCACTTGTCGGTGTGGCATTTCTGTGCCTGGATGCAGCCGATGGACAGCATGGCCTCGCGGGCGACGTTGATCATGTCGACCCCCAGGGCGAAGGCTACGGCGGCGTTCTCGGGCAGGCCGAGCTTGCCGGAACCGATGAAGGTGATGTCGTCGGTCAGGCCCCGTTCGGCGAACGTGCTGTAGACGCGGGAGAATCCCATCCGGAACGGCAGCGACACCGAGTCGGTGAAGATCAGGGGAGCCGCCCCGGTGCCGCCCTCGCCTCCGTCGATGGTCACGAAGTCGACCCCGCGATCACCACGCGCCATCAGCGTGGCCAGCTCCTGCCAGAAGCTCATCTCCCCCACAGCGCTCTTGATCCCGACCGGAAGACCGGTCTCGGCAGCGAGCAGCTCCACGAAGTCGAGCATCGAGTCGACGTCGTGGAACGCGGTGTGCCGAGAGGGGGAGGCGCAGTCCTTGCCGGCCGGGATGCCGCGGATCCCGGCGATCTCGGGGGTCACCTTCGCGCCCGGCAGCATCCCGCCGAGCCCCGGCTTGGCGCCCTGGGAGAGCTTGATCTCTATCGCCTTGACCGGGGCGCTCGCGACCACGTCCTTGAGCTTGTCGAGGCTGAAGGTGCCGTCCTCGTTGCGGCAGCCGAAGTACGACGTCCCGATCTGGAGGATGAGGTCACCGCCGTTGCGGTGGTACGGCGAGAGGCCGCCCTCGCCCGTGTTCTGCATCGCGCCGGCCAGCGCCGCGCCCTTGTTGAGCGCCGTGATGGCCGCGCCGGACAGCGATCCGAAGCTCATCGCCGAGATGTTCACGACGCTCGCCGGCCGGAACGCCTTGGCGCGCCCGCGCGGGCCGCCCAGCACCTTGGCCGAGGGCAGCGGGGCCTGCGGGTCGTGCAGATCGGGCAACGTGCCGGCGAACGTCCGCTGCTTCACGTACGCGTGCCCTTGCACGTGCTCGACGTCCACGTCGGTTCCGAACCCGAAGTAGTTGTTCTCTTCCTTCGCCGACGCATAGATCCAGGTGCGCTGGTCACGGCTGAACGGGCGCTCTTCCTCGTTGGACGTCACGACGTACTGACGCAGTTCCGGCCCGATCGTCTCCAACAGGTACCGGGCGTGCCCGATCACGGGGAAGTTCCTGAGCAGTGCGTGCTTCTTCTGGACGAGGTCGCGGGCAGCCACCAGCGCCAATGCTGTCGCGGCGGCCGCGCCGATGCTCCGAGCCCGCATGAACGTTCCTCTCCTCGGTTGCTCGATACCCGACTCCATCGCCGTGCGGCGGATGTCGTGGGCGTTGGGCGGCGGACACGACCGGACAGGCATCGGCGTCCGACGACAAAACGCCACATGATGTTAGAGGTCTCGCGAATGGGCGGACGGGGCAGGGTGCGTGGCCACCGGGCGATCAGCCAGGTCGAACCCGCGGCCCGGTCGTGTCCGGCGGCAGCGCGAGCCGTCCCGGCCCCCGGCACACGGTCCCGCGGGGCGCTGTCAGTGGCTGGGGCTACCGTGCTGCTGCATGGAGATCGAATCCCTTCTCAAGGACCTGGGCAGCAACGACGACGCGCGCGTGGAGGCCGCTGCCTCACGGCTGGCGGAGCAGGCCGACAGCGTGGTGCCGGAACTGCTGCGCGGCGTGGCCGGTGTGAACAGGACCGCTGGTCTCCAGCCGGTCATGCGGGCGTTGCGGCACATCGGGCCGCCCGCGTTCGACGGCGTGCTGGCGGCCTGGCGGCGCAAGGAGGTGGCGGACTGGCAGGCGGGGCGGTTCCTCGGGGTGTTCGACGAGCGTTCCGCCGACCAGTACGCGGCCCTGGCGGCCGATCCGGACCGCGGAAGTTCGGGCAAGGGCTTCCAGGGGCTCGTCAGGCTGCAAATAGACTCCGAGGCCGGGCTGATGGCCTTGGTGGGCTGCTTCGCCCGGGGCCGCCTCGTCCCCTACAAGGCATCCGACTACGCCCGCCTGCTGCACGAGTCCTTCCGGCCGCGGCTGCGCTCCCTGCGTCGCGACCCTGCGGTGTCCCCGAAGGTCCGGCGGGGCGCGATGGCGGCGCTGGTGGAGGGCGGCGGTGTCGACGCGCTCGACGACCGCGACCGGGCGGCGATCGAGCGGCTGATACAGGTGAAGATCCTGGACGAGGGTGTCCCGACGCTTCCGTCGGCGATCCTCAGCGGCTGGTGGATGGCCGTGCCCGGGGCGTCGTACGAGGGTGTCTTCGAGGCTCTGGGCCTGCACGACCGGCGGCCCGTCACGGTCTCGGCCGGCGTGGAGGCGGCAGAGGGCCGGAGGATCCAGGTACCTGGGCAGGACGGCGCCGACCGCTCCGTGGGGCGGGCCTTCATCACCCCGGAGCTGGACGGCTGGCGCCTTGTCTTCGGTCCCTTCGACGAGCTCGTCGGCGACCCCTGGGACGGCATGATCGAGACGGTCGAGCGCGTCAGCGTCCACTGCGGCCAGGCCCAGTTCTACTTCCTGGACGACGCCGGCGGCTCCGACGTGTGGATCGTCGCCGAGAACGGCCGGGTGATCCGTCAGTACGCCGCCGAGAGCAGCCCCGAATGGGAGGGCGACCCGCTGCCGTGGGAGACCCTGGCGGTCGACGACCCGGACTTCGACCCCGAGTACGACGAGGCCCCGTCCAACGCGGGGACCGCGGGCGCCCGGTCCGCCTGCGGGTACCTCTCGGTCGACCCCGACGAGGTCGGCCCGGACACCGAGGTGCGCGGCCACGGCTGGCTGGCCGTCACCGCACCGGGCGTCGGGCACGGCGCGTTCCCCGGAACACTCCATGTCTGAGGCGCATGCCGTCGGCGGACCCGGTCGCCTGCCGTCCGGTCATCTGCTGTCCCGGTCGCATGTACCCATCGTCTGTACCGCCTCGGCGCCCCGCGGAGTCCGCCCGCGGGGCGAACCCGCGAAGTCCAACGCTCATTGGACGTTCCTCAGCATGCCAAGGTGCCGCGCGTTCGTCGCCGAGGGATCGTCAACTGCTGTCGAGGACGGAGAGCTGTGCGGGCCGGCGCTTCTCTCACGTGGCGGTTGGTGCGTATGCGCGGGTGTCGGTGAATGTGCTGTGTCGGTAAAAGGAGTAGGCCTTGCTCACTGCCTGGAGGAGATTGGCCAGGGCGAGTGCCGTCCACAGGGCGGCAAGCCCTCCAGTTGTGGCTACCGGAGCGGCGATGGCGGCCAGGACTCCGTAGCAAATGAAGGTCGACACGAAACTCGGCATGGTGCGCTTGAGACCGATGAGGCCGAATCCGACGACCGCCTGCAGCGCGTCGGTGACGACCACGGCCAGCACCAGTGGCAGAAGACCTGTGATCTGTGGCCGCACATCGACATCCTGGGTGAACAGCGGAACGACCCAGGAACTGAGGAGGATCACCGCTGCCCCGATGAACCCCACGACGCTCAGTGCCAGCCCCGTTCCCACCCGAACGCTGCGCCGGATACGCCCGCTGTCGCGCTTCGTCGCGTAGGCGGAGATCAGAGGGATGGTGGCCTGGCCGACTGCCACCGCAGCTGTGAAAATGAGGTTGACCAGGGAGATGCCGACGCTGTGCACTGCGGCACTGTCCGTCCCGATCCTGGCTGCCGCAAAGGTCAATACGCCCAGGACGGCGAACTTGACGAGTACTGTGCCGGCCAGCGGAATCCCCACGGCGCCCAGGGCCCAGACCTGCTTCACATTGAGCCGGCCCGGATACAACGAGCGGCCGCTGAGCACGGTGGAGCGGCGGATGGCCACCTGGTTGACGCAGGTGCTGATCACGCTGGAGGCGAGCATGGCGATGCCTGCTCCGGTCAGGCCGTAACTCGGCAGCGGGCCGGGACCACCCACGAGTAGTACGGACAGCGCGGTGGATGCGGCGGTGCCGAGCAGCCCGGCCCGCATCACCGACTTCGAGTGGCCAAGTGCCACCAGGACGGACGTGGCTGACGAGCTGACCGCGATGGCGAGCACGCTGCCGGCCAGCAGGAGTGGAAAGATCCCCAACTGGTCGAGGGTGGCACGGGGAACCCCGGCCGCTCGGCCGATCAGAGGAACGGACACGACCGCCGCCGCCGCGATGGCGCCGACGATGATTGCAAGCCACGTTCCGCTGCGCACCACGGGCAGGAGACGGTCGGGATCCTCCTTGCTCGGTGTCATGAACGGCATCACGCCGCGCAGAGCGCCCGCCACTGTGGCGGTAGCGGGGCTGAACACGGCCATGGCGACGGCGAAGGCCGCGAGGGTGGCGGTGGCGTGGTTGCCGAGCAGCGCGGTGTCGACCAGAGCGCCGACTGAGGCGGCGATCATTGTCAGGTACAGCGGGAGCGCTGCCGCCGTTATCTCGATCCACGTACTGCGTCCGACTGGCCTGGTCGCCTTGCTGCTCACGGGTTCGATCATCACACTGCGGGAGCCGACAGGTCAGCGGAAGCGACGAACTCGGTCCCGCTGGGGCAGCGGGACCGACGTGACCGGACAGAGGGGCGATGGCCCCGGTCGCCGTCCACCGTGACGCGGGCGCAACACGCCGGGGCAGAGCCTGAATCAGGGGCGCTCGAAGCACTGACCAGTCGTCACCGACTTGCATGCAAAACGCGATCAAGAACACCTACTCGGTCACGTACCGGATGGTGGACCGGCCTTCAAACCGATCGTGACTCGTTCGCGGCTCGCGCTTCCCAAACGCCTCTGTCCGAGATGAAGACAGAGATGGGGTGCTCATACCAGCTGGACGCCTCCGGCAGGTCTCTGATCAGCGAGGGAATCTCCGGCTCGAACCTCAGAAGAGTGAGCGTCTTCCAACCGTGTGGAATCTCGTCCCATCCGACCCCGAACTGCTGGGTGACGGATACGACGGTGGCTGTCACCCGGACGACGTCGCTCTCGTCCACACGCCGAAAACAGCAATCGAATGTTCTGCCCACGGGTACGTCCGCGTAGTTGAACGAGAGGAAGAGCGCCTCCTCGTTCGCAGACCTTCGGGTGAAACCGTGACCAAAAGCCGCTAGGGCCTCCTTGTTGGCGCGGCTCTCAACCAGAAGCACCCGTTCAGCGAGCGGCACGTTCTCTTCAGCTCTCACACTGAAACTCTCTCTCAAGGCATCAGCTACGGGCCCGGCTCAGCCTTTTTCCGCACCGCCGACCGCGGCTTCGTACGCGAGCAGTGTGTCGACGAACAGCTGTCGCTGATCCGGTGTCAGCGGGGCCAACGCCTTGCGCCACGCAGCCGCACCCGGGGCGAGCCAGGCAGTGATCGCGGGTTGCTGGTCGGCCGCGATGCCAATGATCCGACGACGTCGGTCCGCCTCGTCCTCACGGCGTTCCAGGATCCCCTTCCGGCTCAGGTCGCCGACCAGCAGGCTCACCGTCGTCGGCGCGACCTGCAGCCGGGCCGCCAGTTCGTTCACGGTCATCGGCCCGTCGAAGAGCAGGTAGGAGAGCAGGGAGAGGTGGCGCGGCGCCAGTGCGAAGGACTGCAGCGCCTCGGGCACAGGGATCTTCTTGACTCTGCCCACCATCCGAGGCATGAGCAGCAGCAGGGCCCGGACGGCGTCATCGACCTCGTTCTCGCCGCCTTCGGCAGCGTCGTGCGTTCTGGGCCTTGACATCGCACACCCCTCCCTATTTACCTTTGCCATCAAAGGTGTTTTGCTTTGTCTGCAAAGTGAGCTCCCCTCATCGTACAAACGACCTGAACGGAGTTGCTGCCATGCCGCACTTCAGCGTGCACATCCGCGAGGAAGCCCTCGACGGGACGGTAGAACCGAAGCTGATCAGCGCCCTGACCGACGCGGTCGGCTCCGTCTACGGCGCGGAGTTCCGCCGCCTTGTCGGAGTTGATCTGATCGGCATCCCGCAGCACCGCCGGGGCATCGGCGGCAACCCGACCGACGACGATGCGCCTCTCGTCACCCTCAGCATGCGCGAGGCCGCGTATCACGTACCCGAGATCCCTGACGCTCCCGCCCGTCTGGTCGCCGCCACCACCGACGCGATGGCCGACGTACTCGGCGAGGCCGTGCGCAAGCAGGTCATTGTCACGATCGTCGGCGTCCCCGACGGCCGCACGGGAGTCGCCGGGACGGTGGCCTGACGCGCGTGTGCAGGCCGGGTCGTCCCGTCCCGGCCTGCACACACCGGCCCCGGAAAGGCCCGGCCGACGAAACGGGTCAGGTGGTGTTCGCTGCCCGATTTCCGCCGGTGGAGGTGGCGATGGACGGACCGGTGCCGGGGGGTAGTGGGGGTGGCGGAGGCGGTGGGCCCGGTGGTGGGGGTGGGAACCGCGGTCGGGCTGGAGCCTCGGTGGCGGGCGGTGGTGGCGGTGGCGGCGCCCCCCACCGAGGATGGCTGGGCTGCCGGGGCCGGGCCTGCGAAGGGGCCGGGGGCGGCGGGCCTGGTGGCGGAGGCGGAGGCGGCTCCACCGCCGGCAGCAGCGGGCCACCCGCGCGCAGCCGGGCAATGGTCAGCTCGGCGCGACGGCGTGCGATCGGGGCGTCGTCGCGTTCATAGACGAGCCGGATACCGAACTGGCTGATTTTCTCGGTTGCGAGCAATCGGTAGCCCAGCGCGTGGGCGATCTCCTCGATCCGGCGCCGATTCGAGGCGGTGTCACGGTCAGGAAGCAGCTTGACACGGGCACGGCCGTCGAAGCTCGCGCGTATCTCGTCGTCCTTCACCTGACTCCGCTCCTGGGAAAGTTCGGCATCTGCCCGGCCGTTCCACACCACGATCCTCGCACGCGCCGGTCTCGCGCGAGCACGGAGGCGAACCGCACGGAGCGACCAGTGAGAATCGGGTACGCCTGCCCCTCGACCGCCTGCCGCGCTCGTGCAGTTGTTCGGCGAGGACCGGTGGGGAGAGTTCCACGGGACGATCGCGGCGACGGGCCCGAGCGGTCGCCTGCGGATCCTGCCCCTTACCGAGTGATCTCCGCGTACGGCTCCGGCAGGAGTCCGCCCTGTTCGCGGGGGCCGGTGCCCCCGCGAGGATCCCGGACTGCTCACCGAGGACGAACGCGGCTCTCACCGGCCTCTGGCACGACCGCGGCGGCCCCGTGGGCCGGAGCTGCTTCAACCGGCCGGTCCCCAAAGCCCGTTCAGGCGGATTCGAGGCCAAGGGACGCGGCAGGTGGGGCTGTCAGGCGTTCTCGGGTCCGGACGGGGCGGCCCACTCGACGAACTGGACGATCACGCCGTTGGGGTCGGTGATCTGGAAGAGGCGTTCGCCCCAGGGCTCCTCGCGCAGCGGCATGGCGATCTCGACGCCCTCGGCGCACAGCCGCTTCTCCTCGGCCTCGATGCCGGTGATGGTGAAGGCGAGGATCAGGCCGGAGACATGCTGGTCGCGCTGGTCGGCCGGCAGCACCTCGATTCCGCGGGCGAGGAGGACGACGTCCACTGCGGCGTCGTCGCGCGACAGGGAGACGAATCCATCGGCGGCGGCCTGCTCGGCGTAGCCGAGGTGGGTGGTGAAGAACCGCTGGGACGCGGCGACGTCGTCGACGGTGAGCGAGACGGTGGACGCGGTGATCTGCAAGGCGGTTCTCCTCATGGGGTTCGGGGAGCCTGTCGCCGCTGCCGGTCGGCGAGGCGGCCGGGCGTGGTCGTCCGTACGGCTGTGGGTGCGGGTGCGGGTGCGGATCAGTAGCCGCCGCGGCGCGGCAGGTTGCGCGTGGACGGGGTGTTGCGCCGGGCGCGGGCTGCGGCCATCTGGGCGAGCAGCCGCCCGTCACGGCGACGCGGCGTGGGGCTCGGCGCTGGGCTCGGTACGGGGCTGTGGCCGTCGCGCCCGGTCAGGAACTCGCCGAGGCCGACAGCGAGGTCGATGTCGAAGGCTGGGGTGGTGCTCGCGGTGCGATTGAGTTCGGGCATGGACTCTCCTCTTCGTTCCATCATCAGAACTTTACGACGAGAGTAAAGTTAGCCACGGGGCTCACGAGTGTCAACATAAAAATGCCACGAGGGTAAGATTGCCTCATGGCTACTGACATCAAATCGCCCGCGCAACCCGCCGGCCTGCGGGAATCCAAAAAGCAGGAGACCCGGCAACTCATCTCCGACCACGCCACCCGGCTGTTCATCGCCCAGGGCTTCGAGCAGACCACCATCGCCGAGATCGCCGCCGCCGCACGGGTCGCGAAGAAGACGGTGACCAACTACTTCCCGCGCAAGGAGGACCTGGCCCTGGACCACCAGGACGCGTTCATCGCTTCCCTGGCGCACACGGTGGCCGCTCGGCGGCCCGGCGAATCCGCCCTGGCGGCACTGCGCCGCGCCTTCACCGACGCCGCGGCAGCCGCAGATCCGGTCTCCGGTTTCTCGGGGCCCGCCTTCGCCCGCATGATCGCCGACAGCCCCACCCTCTCGGCCTGCCTGCGCGGCCTGCACGACCAGCGCGAACGCGCCCTGGCCCAGACTCTCGCCGCAGCCGTGGGCGCACCGTCGGACGACATCACCGTCCAGACCGCCGCCGGGCTGCTCGGGACCGTCCACCGCATTCTGTTCCAACGCATCCAGGACCTCACCCTGGCCGAACGCCCCAACGACGAGATCGCCGGAACCATCACCACGGAGGCGACCGACGCCTTCGACTTGCTCGAACCGGCCCTCGCCGACTACGCCGTGGCCTGAACACCCCGGCCAACCGCCCCGGCAGTCCGTCAGGACCGTCAGCTCGGCTGACGGAGTCCTGCGACGAGGAGTGCGACCAGTCGGCGTGCGTCGTAGCGGGGGTCGCCGTCGGCGCCGATACAGAGGTTTCCGATGCCGCACATGAGTTGGCAGGCATCGAGGTCGGGGTCAAGGCCGGAGCGGGTCTCGCCGGAGGCGACGGCTGCGTCGAGGAGTTGGGCGCACACCGGCAGGAGACGGTCGAGGAAGTAGGTGTGCAGCGCCTCGAAGCCGGTGCCGCCCCCTGCGTCGCGGCGGCCAGGCCGTGCTTGGTGACCAGGAAGTCGACGAAGAGGTCGGCCCACCGCTCCAGGACGGCATGGGGCGTCGGGCTGGTCGACAGCAGGGCCGGGCCGGCCTCCTTGACCACACCGGCCCTCGTCGTCGCCGGGGACACCGGTCCCACCTGTCCACGCGCGGACCGGACTGGTTCACCGACCCCTACACCTACAGCCCGGGAAACAAGCGCCTGCTCACGCTGTTCGGAGCCGAGCACTCGCTCGGCGGCATCCCCGGATACGAGGTCGCCGAGACGAGGGATGAGAGCCCCGCCCGGGTCGCCCTGATCCAGCGGCTCACCACGGCCTTCCTGCGCAGCGCCCTCTACCCCGAGGACACCGGCTGGAAGGCGGCGACCACCGCGCTGGAGGAAGACCCCGACCCGCTCGGGGAACTGCAGGGCAAGTAGGCGCCGCTCACCGGGCCCCGTCGCGCGTGGTCGAAGCCACCGACGTCACCGGCACCCTCTCTCCTTCAGGTGCGGTGCCGGTCTCCGCTGCGGATCATCGACATCAGCAGTTGGTGGGTTTCGCCGTCGGCGGCCACGACGAGTCCGCGGCCTGCCTGTCCGATCGGGGAACCGTCGATCCCGGTCACCATGCAACCGGCGGCCCGGCACAGAGCGATACCGGCGGCGAAATGGACGCTCCCGGACAGGTCGCCGCCGTCGGTGACGTACGCGGCGCGCTTGCCTGCGGCAACCCAGGCCAACGCCAGCGTCGTGGATACGACTCGGGGCCGGAAACGTTCCACGAACCCGGGATGGACCAGCAGTTCCACAGCCCGGAAGCCGGGCGCGCTGGGGAACGGCGGGTCCAGATTGACATCCACGAGTTGGGTGTCGGGCGTGGGCGTCAGTCGCGCATCGGCATCGTCGTGCCGCACCCAGGCGGTCTCCCCATCGGTGAAGAAGACCTCGCCGCTGAACGGGTCGGCCACCGCTGCCGCACCGTTGCGCAGCGCCACGTTGACGGCCACCAGCATGTTGCCGACGGCGTAGTTCAGCGTGCCGCACAAGGGATCGACCAACCACTGGCGCTCGGCCCGAGCGGCACCCTGGTGTCCGCCCTCTTCGCCGAGCAGAGCGTCATCGGGCCGGGCGGCCCGGATGACACCGAGAATCGCCTTCTCGGCCTCCACGTCGGCGGTGGTGGCGAAATCCCCGGCCCCCTTGTCGATGCGGGTGAGCCGCCGGCCGTACATGCTCCGCACGACGTCCGCGCCGGCACGTACCGCGGCTGTCGCAACCCCGGCATCGTCAAGGCCCGCGCTCGCATATGAGTTGACCATGTCACGCAGGATATCGGCGGCAGTCCGGGTCCTCGCCTGCCGGACCGGTCCTGTCCATGCTGCTCGCGGGTTGAAGGCCGCGGAGACGAGCCGGTTGACGAGCGCCAGGTCGTTGCCGCCGGGGCACTCCCCCACTCGGCCCCTGCCGCCCCCGACTCCCCGTCAGGGTCCTCGCGGTCCAGCGGTCCACCGGGCCAGGCCGCTTGGCGGAACTCGTTCCCGGCGGGCACACTGCCACGGTGCCGCCACAGTGCCGGCGGCCGCGCGCACTGCCCGAACATGGAGAACCCGGCCCCGCTTCAGCGCCGGTCCGACATCACTTCTGGAGACCGTATGAGCAGCGCCCTTCTCGTGATGGACGTCCAGCGAGCCATCGTGGACATCGCCGACGACGGCTCCGGATACCTTCCGCGCCTGCGCAGGGCGATAGATGGTGCCCGGGCCGCAGACATTCCTGTCATCTACGTGGTCATCGCGTTACGCCAGGGCTTTCCCGAAGTCAGCCCGCGCAACAGGGCTCTCACCGCCGTCGCGCGAGCCGGACTCCATGTCGAGGGCGACCCCGGCACCGAAATCCACCCCGATGTCGCGCCCCGGCCGGGCGAGGTGGTGGTCACCAAGAGACGGGCGAGCGCGTTCTCGGGCAGTGACCTCGACGTGGTGCTCAGGGCGTACGGCATCGACAGCCTCGTCCTCACCGGCATCGCCACCAGCGCCGTGGTGCTGCATACCCTGTGCCAGGCCAACGACCTGGACTTCGGCCTCACCGTTCTCGCCGACGCCTGCCTGGACACCGACGCCGAGGTCCACCGGTTCCTCACCGAGAAGCTGTTCCCGCAGTGGGCGGACGTCACCACAGTCGACGACTGGCTGGACGCCACCACACCCCGGTAGCGACGGACCGGGGGAGGCGGGGCCCACCCGGCGAAGATGCGCTCGGGCCAGCCTGCGGCGAGCCGCCCGTACGCCAGGATGTCAGCGCCCTTCGGGGTCGCCTGGATCTTGTCCATGTAGAGGTAGGGAGTCGAGTGCGCGGGTGCGCGGGTGCGCGGGTGCGCGCGATGAGGATTCCGGCCCGTCACATCCGTGAGCGGCCTCGTGCGTTCACTGCAGGTTGTTCGTGTCCCTGGGGATCCTGCCTGCGGCGGGGAGCGGCTGGTGGCCTTCGTCCCAGTGGTTGGACCAGCTGCACAGTCCGCACGCGTACCGGCCGTTGAGGCCGTGCACCTCGGCGCCGCAGCCTCGACAGCGCGTGGTGGTGATCTCCGGGGTCATGGCGGGTCCGGGAGAGTTGGACGACCAGCCGCACTGGTTGTTGCAGGTCCAGGACCCGTCGGGGCCCTGGGTGGCTGCCGCGCCACAGTTTCCGCATGTCATCGGAGACCTCCCCGGAGTGGTCCGGCCGGCGGGGGTGCGGCGGGGCCAGGTTCAGGATGGCAGGAAAAGGCGGGGTTCCGAGAGCCCTCTCGCTCTTTCGGGTTACCCGGGATGCTCGGGCGGAAGGGCGGGGAGAGGCGGGTACTCGGGTTCCCGCCCCTTCCGCGCCCGGGACGGTCGCATCACCCGCCGTGGTCCGCGACCCGAGATCGCTTTGGCGCCGGCCCCTGGGACCTGGCGTGGGTCAGTTCGCACCTCCCGTCCACGCAGGACCGACGCAGCCGCCCGGCCGAGACGGTCTCCACGAGGCCGATCGCCCAGCACATCGGGCAGCCGCGCAGTGCGACCAGGCCGACCGGCGCGAGCAGAAGACTCGCCGGGCCGACGACCGGCAACAGGGCCAGGGACCCTACGAGCGCACCGAACCCGACGGCGCCGCGGGCCAGATGGCGCGGGACGCTGTCGCTGGCGAAACCGCCGCGCACCCGCGCGTCTCGTACGCCGACGGCGCCAGCGGCGCCCACGACGACTGTGGAACCGGGCTGGGAACCGAGCGTGGAACTGGACTTGTAGCCGGGCGTGGCGGTGCGTGGCACCGTGGTCGAGTCAGATGTCATCGTTGTTGGTTCCCCTCATCACGGCAGGTTCCTCGCTCAGTACCTCGCGTACTGCCGAACGGGCCCGGTGCAGGCGGGACTTCATCGCGGCGGTGCTCAGTCCGAGCCGGTCGGCGACGGTGCGGCCGGGCAGGCCCTGGATGTCCCGCATGACCAGCACCTGCCGCTGGTCCATGGGCAGGGCCGCGACGGCCGCCGCGACGCGTTCGGCCTCCAGACGCAGCAGGACGTCCTCCTCGGCGGACCGCGAGGTGCCCCCGAACGCGTCGAACCGGTCCGACGTGCCGAGCCGGCCGTGTTCGTCGGCCGGTACGCGGTGGAGCAGGGCGCGGGTGCGGCGCAGGCACTCGTTGCGGACGATCCGGAACATCCACGATGCCAGCGCCCCGGAGGCGCGCAGCATGCCGATCTTGCGGTAGAGGATGATCAGCGCTTCCTGGGCGGCATCCTCGGCGTCCTGGGGTGTGGCACACAGCGTGTGCGCGAACCGGTGTACGTGCGGGTAGGAGCCGTACACCAACGAGGTGAGCGCCTCGACGTCGCCGCGTTGCGCCGCGGCGACCAGCGTCGCGCCGGGCCAGGTGTGGTCAGCCACGCTGACGCCTCCGGCGGCGCAGCAGCGTGACGGTGCACGCGCACAGCAGCAGCGCGCCGGCCGCGGCGGCGATGATGACGGTGGTCATGTGGTCCTCCTGGTGAGTGCGGGGCGGACGCGGTCGTCCGCACGCCCATGAGAGGCGCGGCGGGCACAGAAGGATTCACCCTGGCCAGAAATACGGCCTCAGGTGGTCGCCCCGGAGGGCCCGGTGATGCGCGTGACGGCGTCTAGGGTGAGCGCGCGGTCGTGGGGTTCCGTGGCCAGGGCCCGATGGAGGGTCAGGCCCTCGATGAGGGCGTCGAGTTGGCGGGACGTGTCCGGGTCGAAGTGTTTCTCCAGGTGGCCGCGGCTGCGGGCCATCCATTCGTGGGTGAGTTCCCGGTAGGAGGGCCGTCGGGCGGCGAGGGTGTAGAGCTCGTGGGTGAGGACGAGGTCGCGTCGGCTTCCGTCGGACAGGGCGTGGATGAGGTCGACCACCGCTTCCCTTGCCTGGTCGCGGTCGGCCGGAGCGGCGAGGTGGGTGTCGAACAGCGCGACCACGTGCTCGGTGAAGTGGCGGAACGCCTCCCGAAGCACCTCGTCGATCCCGCTGAAGTGGTAGGTCATCGAGCCCAGGGGAACGTCTGCGCGGGCAGCGATCTTCCGGTGGGAGACACCGGCGGTGCCTTCCTCGGCGATGAGGTCGAGCGTGGCGGTGAGGATGCGTTCGCGACGCTGTGGGTCGGTGTGTCCGGTGGCCATGGTCGTCGCGGCCTCAGAGGGTGCGGACGGGGCGGGCGGGGTTGCCGACGGCGACGACACCCGCGGGGATGTCCTTGGTGACGACGGCGCCGGCGCCGATGACGGAGTTGTCCCCGATGGTCACGCCGGGGAGGACGATCGCGCCTCCGCCGATCCATACGTTGTCGCCGATGGTGATCGGCTCGGCGGCTTCCAGCTTGTCGCGGCGGGGTTTCGGCTCCAGGGGGTGCGTCGGGGTGAGCAGCTGGACGTTGGGGCCGATCTGGCAGTCCTCGCCGATGGTGATGGCCGCGACGTCCAGGGCGGTCAAGTTGTAGTTGACGAAGGTACGCGCCCCGATCGTGATGTTGCTCCCGTAGTCCACGTACAGCGGCGGCCGCACGTGGACCTCGTCCCCTACCGCCCCGAGGAGTTCGGCAAGGACGGGCTGGGCCGCGCCCGCGTCTTCGGTGTAGGCGGCCTGGTAGTGGGCGGCCAGGCGTACCGCTTGCTGCTGGCGGTCGGCGATCTCGGGGTCGTCGGCGATGTAGAGGTCGCCCGCCAGCATGCGTTCGAGGTTGGTGCGGGGGTCCTGTGCGAAGTAGTCCGTCTGCATGGGGATGATCGTAGGCTCTGGAGCGTACGATCGTACACTCCAGGCTTCGAAGACGAACTCCGGCGGATCATCAGCCGGTCGGACGCGGTGCGGAACCAGCCTGCGCCGCCGTACGAAACCTGAGAAGTTCCGCCGCGGCACTGCTCGTCCCGCTGATGAACCGCAGGCTCACCCGTCGCGCAGCCGGAGAAGGTACGTCGCAGTCAGCGCGACGGCACGGTCCTCGTCGTGCGACAGCTCCACGAGGGCCCGTGAGGCCGTCGTCCCCGGGATGCCCGCCAGTGCCTGGGTCAGCCGTCCGCGTGCGGGCGCTTCAGTCGTGTCCTGGGCAAGTCGGTCGACGAGCCCGGTCGCGATCCGGTCCGCCGTCGCGGTGTCGTCCGCCAGCACGCTCAGGGCGTCGGCCGCATCGGTGTCGTTCCTGCCCTCCACGATCATGTCGATGAGCGTCGGTACCGCATCGGCCGCTCCACGTGTCCCGAGCGCCAGAGCCGCGTACCCGCGGACCACGGCGTCGGGGTTCGCGAGGGCGTCCCGCAGGTGCGCGGCAGCCTCACCCCCGGGCATCTCGGCGAGGGACTGAACGGCGCGTTCCCGCACCGCCGCCACCGGCGATTCGAGGCCCTGCGCCAGCAGTGCCGAACCGCCGTCGCCCGATCGCGCCAGCGCCCATCGAATGGCTCCGGCGACGTTCGGCTCCGTCTCGCTCAGTGCCGCATCGACCAGGGCCTCCACCGGCACCGGAGCCTCGTCGACGGAGGAGAGAGCCGCGCGCTGGCGCGCGTCGGCGCTCTTCGACCCCAGCGCCTGGAGGAGAGAAACGACCTGGAGGACGTGCTCCCAGTCGGTGGGGTCCGCGGCATCGATCCGGCGGAGCCGCGTGAGCAACTCCGTCTCGGCCGCGATGCGTTCGCGCGTCTGGCGGATGAGGTCGCCGACGAGCGCCGAGGGCGTGAAGCCGGGATCGTCGAGTGCTCGCCCGATCTCACGCAGGGAAAGCCCCAGTGACCGCAGGCTCTCGATGTGGAAGATCCGCCGGATGTCCTCCCCGGAGTACTCCCGGTATCCGGAGCCCGTACGGCCCGAAGGCCGCACCAGGCCGAGCGACTCGTAATGCCGGAGCATGCGGGCACTTACCCCGGACCGTCGCGCCACCTCACCGATCAACACGCCCTATCGTCCCTCCTGGCCGGACCCACCGAGGGCCACGACGCGCTTCGCCTCCTCGATCGCGAACTCGAACCCGGCGTCCGGGTCGCGCAGCAGCCGTTCCGTGGCAAGTGCGTGTGCGTGCACGTGTGCCTGCGGGCGTGCGTGTGGCCGCGAGTGGGCCTGTGCCTGCGGGTCAGGGGCCGTTGTCGCGGCGTGCAGAGCCGGCAGAATCACTGCGCCCAGCGCGACCATCGCCCGGCTGAGACTCAGCCGCGTCTCCCGCCCACCGCGCCCGAGCTGCGTCGCCAGCGCCACGGCCAGGGCGGGCTCCTCGCCCTCCGGTACGAGTACGACCGCGGCCCGCCAAGCGCTCCGCGCCACCTCGTCGTCGGGGTCGGACAAGAGCGTCCGGGTGATCGCCGGCCACGCCTGCCGGTCCCCGATCTTGGACAGTGTGTGCAGCGCCTGGCTCCGGGCCTGCGCACGCTCCGAACGGAGTTCGCGGACCAGCGCCGGGAGCGTCATGGACACCGGATGGCGGGTGAGTGCCCAGGTCAGCATGTCGCGGACGAAGAACTCGGGCTCGATCGCGCATCGCTCGATGAGCGTTTCGACGTAGCGCGGGTCGGGCGCCGTACCGACCGCCAGGGCGGCCCGCAGCCGCACGGACGAACTGCCGTCCTCCAGCCCCTGGAGCATTCGTGCCCCGTCCGTGTCCTGTCCCGTGACCGTCATCGAGACCACCTCCTCGGCAAGCAGTGAAGACCCTGCCACCGTGTCAAGGTCAAACAGGACCCACCGCGCGAGCACCTGCCACCTGCTGCTTCCCGGTGTCGGTCATGCGGTCGACCGGGCAGCCCCTGCCTCCGGTTTGCGGGCGAGCAGGTGAATCTCCTTGAACTGCCGCCGGTCGGTGGGCTGGGGCTCGCGAACCATCCGGGCCACCTCGGCCAGACCGGCCGTGCGCAGCATCGCGGCGAGGTGATCCGGCGACCATCGATAGGCGGGAGCGACGGCGTGGTCGAAGACCTGCGTCGGGTGGGACGGGTCGTCGCTGGCCGAAAAGCCGACCAGAATGTGGCCGCCGGGTGCCAGCACACGGTGGAACTCCCGCAAGATGGCGGGGAGTTCTCGCGGCGGAGTGTGAATGATGGACCACCGTGAAAGTGCGCCTCCCAGCACGCCGTCAGCGATGTCCAACGCGGCCATCGAGCCCACGTCGAACCGCAGGCCCGGGTAGGCCTGCCGAGCTGTCTCGATCATCGCGGGAGAGCCATCGACGCCGAACACCGCCAGTCCCAGTTCATCCAGGTGAGCGGTGATATGACCAGGTCCACACCCCAGATCTGCGACCTGACCGCCCCCACCCGCACTCACGGCCTCGGCGAACGCGCCCAGAAACGCGCGGTCCAAGGGCCTGTCACGCAGCTCGTCGCGGAACATTTGCGTGTACAGGGGGGCGGCGGCGTCGTAGGCCTCGCTGGTGGCACTGAGGGCATCGTGTTCGATCATGCCCACGACCGTAGTGCCTGGCACCGGGACAAGCCGGGGAATCGCGATCCGGACCGGGGTCCGGTCCCATCGCGGCGTCGGACCGGACCCCGTGGCGTATCCACGTCACGGCGTGAACACGCACGCTCCGGGCCCCGCCCGAGCCGCGATTGTTTTGCCAGGCTGGTGGAGGACGGGTTCTTGCGGCACGGGCGGGACAGCCGGTGCCGGCGTGTGTACTGACTGATCTCCAGGACGGATATCCATGCGGAACGGCTTCTTGCGCGGCCAGGAAACGATCTCTCCCGGCGTTCCATCGCCGGGCTGCGGGACAGAGACGCGGCGATGTGGCGGCGTGGCCGGGGCCGCATCCTTGTGGATCACCGCGACTCCGATCGTTCCCCGGGGCGAACTTCACCTCGGGCATCTGGCCGGTCCCTACGTCGCGGCGGACGTCCTGGCCCGGTTCCTGCGTGCCGATGGCGAGAGCGTGCTGTTCACCACCGGCATCGCGGACCACGCCGGTTCCGTGGAGCTGAGGGCGCTGTCCACGGGAAGGACGCCGGCCGATGTGGCCGACGGGCACGGTGTGGCCATAGAGGCCGATCTGGTGCGGGCACGCGTCGAGTTCGACCACATCGCCCGGCCGCAGCATCCGGGCGGCTGCAGCCGCTGGGTGCAGAACGTCGTCTGCCGGCTGCACGCCGAGGGGATAGTCGTGCCGCGGGTGCGCCCCCTGCCGTACTGCGAGCCGTGCGGGCGCTGGCTCCACGGCGTTCAGGTCACCGGCGGATGCCCGCACTGCGGCACTCTCACTCATGCGGGCGCGTGCCGTGCCTGTGGGCGCCCCGGTGAGGGGGGTGACCTGAGGGATCCACGGTGTTCACGGTGCGGGGCGGGCGCCGGCCTGCGGCGGGTGCGTCGGCTGTACCTGCTCCTGGAGCCCTTCCGTGCGGACCTCGCCGCCCACTGGGACAGGGGCGGGCTGCCCTCCCGGGTCGCCGCGCTGTGCGAGGGGCTGGCCGAGGAGGGGCTGCCGGACGTGCCCGTCTCGCATCCGGGGCGTTGGGGTGTGCCGGTGCGGGTGGAGGGTTTCGAGGACCAGGTGGTCGACGCGGAGTTCGAGGCGGTCGCGTTGCAGCTGTGCGGACACGGTGCCGGTGAGGAGCCGTTGCCCGGCCGTGCGGTCCGCTTCCACGGTCTCGGGCATGCCTTCTACGATGCCGTGCTGCTGCCCGCGCTGTTGATGGAGCGAGGGGTCAAGCCGGACCAGACGTATGTGACCAGAGAGGTCTACCGGCTGGCGCCGGACGGTGGAGCGGGTCTGTGGGCACTGGACCTGCTCAATGAGTTCGGTTCGGACACGGTCAGGCGGCATGTCCTGGAGATTTCCGGCGCGGAGCGCCGGTCCGGGTTCCGTCCGGAGCGGCTGGAGCGTACCCGGCAGGTGCTGGACGGTACGTGGAACGCCTGGCTGAGCGCCCTGTTCGCGGATGTCCGGGCCGAGTGCGGTGGCCGTGTGCCGGATGTCGCACCGGGCGGGCCCGGCTGGCATACGGAGCTGCGGCGGCTGACGGCCGCGGTCGCCGATCTGCGGCAGGCGTACGGTGTCGAGGGGTTCGATCCCCGTCGGGCGGTGGCGTTGCTCGACGAGGTCGTCCGGTCGGTCACCGGATTCGCCGAGGCCGGTTCGTACGAACGTCACAGGCCCGGTCGTGACGAGCGGCATCTCGCCTTGATCTCGGCCCAGTTGAGTGTGGCGTCCGCGCTCACTTCCTGGGCCCGGCCGGTCATGCCGGAGGGTGCGGACCGGCTCGCCGCGGTACTCCGGGTGCCGGCCGGCCGTCCGGTCGGTGTCGAAGCGCTTGAGCCGCCGCCGCACGGGACGCCGGTCGTGGCGCCCAAGGAGTCGGTCTTCGGTTTCTGACGCCTCGGCGCGGAGCCACAGGCCGTTCGCGGGTGTTCAGTCGACCCAGCCGAGCCGCATCGCCCGTACCCCGGCCTCGAAGCGGCTCGAAGCCCCCAGCTCCTGCATCAGTTCGGAGAGCATACGGCTGACGGTGCGCAGCGAGACGCCGAGGTTGCGGGCGATCTGCTCGTCCTTCATCCCGGTGGCGAGCATCCGCAGGATGGCGCGCTGCTGGTCGGTGAGGCTGGCGGCGTCCTGCTGGTCACCTCGCCGCTGCTCGAAGGGGACCGCGCTGCGCCAGCACTGTTCGAACCAGGCACGGTACGAGCGTACGAGCGACGGGCCGCGGGCCAGTATCGCGCCCGCGTCGTGATGGTCGGGGTCCATCGGTACCAGGGCGAACCGCCCGTCAGCGATGATCATGTTCATCGGGAGGTCCGCGGCCACCCGTACCTCGGCTCCCGCGGCCACCTTCTCCGTGAGGTGCTCCATGCCCTGCGGAGTACCGGAGCTCGTGCTGGAGACGATGTAGCGCACCCTCGTCCCCCGGGCTATCTGGCGGCGGTCGCGGGACAGTGTCCGCTCGGGGATCTCGCGGCTGTGGCTGATCTGGGTCTGCAGCGCGCAGAGGTCGTGCTCGACGGTCTCGGTGATGTCCTCCAGGACCTGCTGGATGCGCCGGTAGTCGGTGATGACTTCGACCTCGACCTCGGCGGACGGTGCGAGGACCTCGGCGCGCAGGAAACGGGTGGCCAGCGACTCCAGCCGGCCGTTGACCTCCTCGGCGTGGCGCAGGTCCTCGGCGAGGCGGCCGCGTTCGCTCTCCAGGAGCTTGATCAGCGCCATTTCGGGGCTGACCACGGCCACGGTGTCGGACTCCGCTTCGGGTGCGCTGCCGGAGGCGAGCGCGAGCCCGTTGTCGTGCTCGGTGCCCGTGGGCACGATCAGGCCCAGGTTCAGAAGATCGCGACGGCAACGCTCACGCTCGCTCGGGCCGAGGTCCAGTTCGGCGACGGCCTCGTCGAAGCTGGCCGCGCCACGGAGCCGCAGTTCCTGGTAGAGCGCGAGTGCCGGGTCGTCGGGGCGTGTCCCCGACGTGCTCGCTCTGGCAGCGGTCACCGCGTAGCCCCCCTCGGATGAACATCTCCCACGCGAAGCCCACTTCGCGTGGGATGTCGTCCGAATTCTATGGGTGGGCCTATTTCAAGATCAGACCGCTCGACGCCGGGCCCCCGAGGCCCGGCCCTCGGCTCGGGGCGGGTGCGCCGACCCGATCAGGCATGGACGACAGGTTCGCCGCTCAGCGCGACACCGGCCCGGCGTAGCTCGTCGAGTGCGGTGCGCGTGGTGCCGGGGGCGACACCAGCGGTGTAGTCGAGCAGGACCCGCACCGTGAAGCCCGCTCGTGCTCCGTCCAGCGCGGTGGCCTTCACGCAGTGATCGGTTGCGATCCCCACGATGTCGAGATCGGTGACATCGCGGGCTCTCAGCCAGTCGGACAACGTCGTACCGTCCTGGGTGAAGCCTTCGAAACCGCTCTTCGAGGCGGAGTTCGCGCCCTTGAAGACAACCTCGTCGACGTGCCCGGATTCGACGGCGGGCGCGAAGTCCGGGTGGAACTCGCCTCCTTCACTGCCGACGACGCAGTGCACGGGAAAGGATTCCTGGAAGTCGGGGTTCTCGGAGAAGTGGGTGCCGGGGTCGATGTGGTGGTCACGGGTGGCGACCACGAAGGCGTACTGCCCGTCCGAGTGCCCGAGCAGCTCGGCGATGGCGGCGGCCCGGTCCGCACCGCCCTTCACCGGAACGCTGCCACCCTCGCAGAAGTCCTTCTGCACATCGACGACGATCAGTGCACGACGCATGGGAAGAGCCTTTCCCTTCGGATACAGCGATTCATCGGACACGGCGATTCACTCGATGGTCGCCCTGCCGCCGTCGGACGGGGCGCACCACTCGCCGGTCATTCACCCGACCAGCGCGGCACGCACCGCAACGCGGTCGGTGGAGCCGGGGGCGTCAGGCCTTGGCGGCGGACGTCTCGGTCGCCCGCATGGCCAGGTGGGCACCCCGCCAGCGTCGGCGCAGCCGGCGATCGTGGCTGACGACGACGAGGGCGCCGTCGTAGTCGGCCAGGGCGGTCTCCAGCTCCTCGACGAGAGCGGGCGACAGGTGGTTGGTGGGTTCGTCGAGCAGCAGGACCTCGGACGGCTCGCTGAGCAGTCGCGCCAGGGCCAGACGCTGCGCCTGCCCGGTGGACAGCCGGCCGACCGGCACCGTGAGCTGGTCGCGGTCGAACAGGCCCAGGGACAGCAGCTGTTCGGCGTGCTCGGCGGGGTGCCCGGCCCGGCCGCGGGCGAAGGCGGCCAGCACCGTCTCGTCCGGTTCCCCGGGCTGTGGCTCCTGGGGGAGGTAGCCGATCCTGCCGCGCCGGGTGACGCTCCCGCTGTGGGGAGCGATGTCCCCGGCCAGGACGCGGAGCAGAGTGCTCTTGCCCGCTCCGTTCGGCCCCGTGATCAGCAGGCGTTCACCCGCCGCGACGGTGAGGCTCGTACGGTCGAGCCGGTCCGTGACGCCGATGCCGGCGGCGTCGAGGACGGTACCCACCAGGCGGCGGGTCCGCAGTACCGGGGTGAAGTGCAGCGGCTCCGGCGGAGGCGGGACCGGGTCGGCGAGCAGGCGGCGCAGCCGTTCCTCGGCGTTGCGCACCCGACTGGCCAGGGACTGCTGTACCCGGCCGCCCGCCCGGTCGTAGGCCATCTTGTTGCCGTCCTTCATCGGACGGCCCGGAGCCACCTGGCGGGCGGTGGTCGCGGCGGCCTCGCGGAGCCGGTCGGTGTCGGCCCGCCACTGGTCGTGCGCCTGGGCCCAGCGCTGCCGGGCGGCGGCCTTCTCGGCGAGGTAGCCGGAGTAGCCGTTGCCGTACCGGACGACGCGGCGCCGGTCGGCGTCCACCTCCAGCAGGCTGGTCGCGACACGTTCGAGGAAGACCCGGTCGTGGGAGACCGCCACCGTGGTGCCCCGGCGGGTGCGGAGGTGTTCCTCCAGCCAGGTCAGGGCGCCGTCGTCGAGGTGGTTGGTCGGCTCGTCCAGCAGCAGTACCTCCGGCGCGGCGGCCAGCAGGGCCGCCAGCCGCAGTCTGACCCGCTCGCCGCCGGACAGGCTGCCCACGCTGCGGTCACGGCCGACCAGTCCCAGGCCGAGGCCGTGCAGAGCACGTTCCACCCGGGCGTCGGCGTCGTAGCCGCCGCGCAGTTCGAAGAGCGTCATCAGTTCGCCGTACTCGGCCAGGCCCGACGCGTCGCCGTCGGCCATCGCGGCCTCAAGTCGCCGCATGCGCCGCTCGACGGCGCGCAGGTCGCTCAGGGCGCGGTCGATGATCTGCTGGACGGTTGCCCGCGGGTCTGTCCGCTCGTCCTGGGAGAGATAGCCGACGCCGCCGGTGGCCTGGACCACGACCTCGCCCTCATCGGGCTGTTCGTGCCCGGCGAGCAGGCGCAGCAGGGTGGTCTTGCCGGATCCGTTCTCCCCGATGATCCCGGTGCGCTCGCCGGCGGCGAGCGAGCAGGTCACCGCATCAAGGACGGGCCTGCCGTCGAAGGACTTGCTGACGGCGAGCGCGGTGATCTGTGTGGGCATACGGGGTCTCCAGAGCATTCGGGAATGAGGCGGCCGCGAGGGGCCGCGTGGCCGGGCGAATGCTTTGGAAGAACATCGATCACTCCACTAGTGCGACAACTGATGCTTTAAGATGCTGCCATACCTTCACCCCTGGAGCAATCGGATTTACCCATGACGCCTCCCGCAGCCCCTGAGCCGGAACCGGAGCCGGAACCAGAGCCGGAAACGGGACCGAACGGCACCCGGCCACCACCGGCGCCCCGGCGCCGGCCCGGGGGCCGCACCGCCCGTATCCGTGCGCAGGTGCTCGACGCTGCCCTCGCGGAGCTGGCCGAACACGGCTACGACGGGCTCACCACGGACGCCGTCGCCGCCCGCGCCGGGGTGCACCGCACCACTGTCTACCGGCGCTGGGGGGACGTCGGCGGCCTGCTCGCCGACGTGCTCGACGCGGCGGGTGACGACGACTGGCAGCCGCCGGACACCGGTTCGCTGGAAGGCGACCTGACAGCGCTGAACGAGGAGATCCAGACGGGCATGAGCGCACAGCCACCGGTCATGGCGGCCCTGATCGCCGCCTCGTTCCGCTCCGAGAAGGCCGCAAAGGCCCAGCGGCGGCTGTGGGAGGACCGGTACGCCCGCTGCGAGATCGTCGTCGGCCGGGCCGTCCGGCGCGGCGAACTCCCGCCGCGCACCGACGCCCGGCGACTGCTCATCGCCGCCACCGCGCCGCTCTACCACCAGCTGGTGCTTCTCCGCACGCCGTACGACCCGCAACTGCCGGGCCACGCGGCCAGAACCGCCGCCCTCGCCGCAGCCGCCGGCGCCTTCGCCGAGCCCCCGCCGGAGGTTCACACCTGAGACCCCGTCCGGGCGCGGCTGCCGCGCGCGGCGGGCTCGCGCAGGTGGGCGGCGGCCGTGCGCCACGCGGTGGTCACCGCGGTCCGGGCCCGTGCCGTCCGGGCGGCTCGGTCGCCGGTCAACTCCAGCGGCGCGCCCACGTGCACATGAAGGTCCGGTCGGCGCAGCGGGGCGGTGACCAGACCGGCGAGCTGCTTGGCGGTGCTGCCCGAGGTGATCCGGCGGGCTCCGGCCTGGCCCACGGGTATGACGGGGGCGCCGGTGCGTTCGGCGAGCCGGGCCAGGCCGCTGCGGAAGGCGCCGGGTGCCGCTTCCGCGGCGTCCCTGCGGCGGGGCAGGCCACCCTCGGCGTAGATGAGGAGCAGCCGCCCCTGCTCCAGGGCTTTTGCAGCGGCGTCCAGCGCGGCAGCGGCGCGCCGGTCTCCGCGGATGACCGGGATGTGTCCTTCGCGGGCGAGCGCACGGCCGAGCAGCGGGACGCGCCACAGCCCCGCGGCCGCCATGATGACCGGCTCGGCGCCGAGCCGGTGCAGGGCGGCGGTCACGATCGCGGGGTCCGCCAAGGACGTGTGGTTCGCGGCGATGATGCTGCCGGGCGCGAGTTCGGTGCCGGGGTCGGTGGTCACCGTCAGGCGGCCGAACGCGGGCACCAGGACGTCGGCGAAGGGGCTGAGCATGAAGGGTCTCCCGGTCTCGGCGGTGTTGGTCCTCATCGTCGGGACCGGGTACGGCCGGGGCCTGAGTCGTCGTACTCATATTCGGATCCTGTTGGCTTCAGGCGATGCATCGTTCCCGCCTCTCCACCGGTCGGGCGGCACCGTTCCTGGTGAATGCCCAGAGGACGAGGGCGAGGCCGCTGAATCCGGCACCGAGTACGCACACCGCGCTCCAGCCCGCCGCGGCGTACAGGGTCGTCGCGGCGAGGGCCCCGACGGCACTTCCGATCGAGTAGAAGACCATGTATCCGCCGATGAGCCGGCTTCCCGCGTCGGGGTGCAGCGCGTGGATCAGGCTCTGGTTGGTGACGTGTACGGCCTGTACGGCGAGGTCGAGAAGGATCACTCCCGCCGCGAGGGCCCACAGCGACTGCCGGGTGAGAGCGAGGGGCAGCCACGAGAGGGTCAGCAGGGCCAGGCCGAAGCCGGTGGTCCGGTTCGCGTGGCCGCGGTCGTTGAGGCGGCCCGCGACGTTGGCGGCGAGGGCCCCGGCGGCGCCGAGCAGCCCGAACGCGCCGATCGCGGTCGACGGCAGGGACATGGGGGGATCACTGAGGACCAGGGTGACGCTGCTCCAGAGGGTGCTGAAGGCGGCGAAGACGAGGAGCGCGAACAGTGCGCGCAGGCGCGGCAGGCGTTCGCGCGTGAACAGGCGGACGGTGGAGGTGAGCAGGCGCCCGTATCCCAGTGCGGGCGCCGGTGTGCCGCGCGGGGGAATGACACGGTGTAGCGCGAGGGCCGACACGCAGGTCAGCGCTGCGGAGGTGAGGTAGACCGAGCGCCAGCCCGCGAGGTCGCCGAGCAGTCCGGAGACGGTACGGGCGAGCAGGATGCCGGTGACGACGCCGCTGGTGACGACGCCGACGACACGGCCGCGGCGGGCGGGCTCGGTGAAGGAGGCGGCGCAGGCGACGAGGGACTGTGTGACGACGGCGAGCATCCCCAGGGCGGCCATCCCGACGAGGAGCGCCGTGGCCGTGGTCGTGGTTGCGACGAAGAGGAGCGCGGCGGCCAGGAGGAGCAGTTGCGTCGTGATCAGCCGTCGGGGGGCGAGCAGGTCGCCGAGCGGAACGATGAGGAAGAGGCCCAGGCCGTAGCCGATCTGCGTGAGGGTGACGATGGTGCCGAGTGCCGCCGGGGAGATCGCGAACTCGTTGCCGAGGGCCACCAGGAGTGGCTGGGCGAAGTAGACGTTGGCGACCGCGGTTCCGCAGGCGACCGCGAACAGTGCGGTGGCGCCGCGGGGCAGTACGGCGGTGGATGTCGCCTGGTTCATGGTGGCCCTTCCAGCAGTCCGGTTTCGGTTGCATGTTGCTACCTGTGACCGTAGAGGTGACTGGTAGCATGTTGCAACCGTCATGGACGGCCGGTCGGCCGCGAAGGAGGACGACGTGGTGAAACGGACCCGGTTCGACGACAGCGACTGCCCGGTCGCGCGATCGGTCGACGCGATCGGCGACTGGTGGTCGCTGCTGATCGTGCGCGACGCCTTCGACGGGAGCCGGCGCTTCGGCGAGTTCCAGCGAAGTCTCGGGGTAGCCAAGAACATCCTGAGCGCCCGGCTGCGTACCCTGGTCGCGGGCGGGATCCTGGTCTCGGTACCGGCGCCCGACGGCGGCGCCCACCACGAGTACGAGCTGACGGAGAAGGGCCGGGAGCTCTTCCCCGTCATCGTCGCGCTGCGTCAGTGGGGCGAGGCACGGTTCTTCGAACCCGGTGAGCCCCACTCGGAACTGACCGATCGCCGCGAAGGCCTCCCCCTGCTCCCGCTGGAGGTCCGCGCGCAGGACGGACGGCTCCTCACCCCGGACGAGACGGTCGTCACCAAACTCGATGGCTCCACGACGCCCCACCGCTCGCCGGGCCGGTGAGCGGTCTTCGCGCGCGCCGCATGTGCCGTGCGCGTCGCGAGTGCCGAGCTGGGGATCATGATGCTCACCGCGATGGCCATGGGCCGGCGGCCGGACGGGGGCTGGGGCTTCCTCGCCGCCTTCGGACTGCTGCTGTGGTTCAGGTTCGCGCTGATCTGGATCGGGGTGTGGCTCGGGCTGCTCGTGCCCAACCCCGAGGCCGCGGGCGGGCTGTTCGCGGTGGCGTACCCGCTGACGATGGTCTCCAGTATCTTCGTCGCCCCGCAGCTCATGCCCGGCCGGCTGGGCCCGGTCGCGGCCTGGAACCCCGTCTCCTCCACGTCCGCGGCCACCCGGGAACTGTTCGGCACACCGGTCGGCGGCGGCTCCTGGATCGAGCAGCACGCGATGCTGATGGCGGTGGCGCGGCCGGTGCTGCTGACGGCGGTCTTCCTGCCCCTGGCCGTACGGCGGTTCCGGAGGCTCGACCGATAATCGGTGGTGGAGGTGGGCCTTGTTCCACAGCGTACGTACCGTGATGACCTTCGCCCTGGACCCCGAGGCGTCGGCCCGCTGGTGGGGTGAGCTGCTGGACGTCCCCATGAGGATGGACGTCAGCGACGCCGGGGACGTCTACGCCTGGGTGGAGATCGGCGGGGTCGAGGTCGGTTTCCACCCCGCCGACGACGAGCGCAACCCCCGGGGCGGCAGCCCGGTCGTGTACTGGGGAGTGGACGACCTCGACCGGGTACGCGAGCGGCTGCTGGCGGCCGGCTGCGAGCACCACCGGGGCCCGCTGGTCATCGAACCGGGGCGACGGATCGCCCAGCTGCGCGACCCGTTCGGGACCGTCGTCGGCATCGAGGGCCCTTGAGAGCCCCTGGGCCGTGTCCGTTCCGTGAAGTCCCGCCCGGCTCGCTGCGCCCGGCGCCTGTCACTCCGGATCGTTCCGGATGCCTCGTTCGGCACTCCCGCCACTAGCTTTTCGACGGCGCCCGCCAGAACGACCAGTCCGGAGCCCGGGGAGCAGCGATGCCGACGACCGCCACGACCCGCCGCCGGCCGATCGCCGCACTGCTCGGGCGTCAGGAGCGAAGAGTGCTCCACGCGGTCGGCTGCGGGCTGCGGAACGACGAGATCGCTGCCGCTCTCGCCGTCTCCGAGGACGCCGTGGCCGGGTATCTGGCGCGGATCCTCGTGAAGCTCGGGCTGCGGGACCGGGCCGCCGCCATCGTCCACGCCTTCGACTGCGGCCTGGTCGTGCCCGGTTGCGGTCCCCGTCCGCAGGCGGCGGGCCCGGTGCTGCGGGCGGCGGGCGGGCCGAAGGCGGAGATCTCCGTGCTCGGGCCGCTGGAGGTGCGGCGGGGCGGGCGGGACCCTGGATCCTGGGCATCTGCGCCAGCAGGCCGTACTGGCGGCGCTGGCACTGTGCACGGGCCGGGCGGTCAGTCAGCAGGAACTGCTCGACGGGGTCTGGGGGTTGGAGCCGCCGGTCACCAATGTGGTGCCGGTGTACATCTACCGGTTACGCAAGAAGCTGCGTCTCGGGGACGGCGGCCCCGACCCGTTGATCGAGCACGGCCGGTGCGGCTACCGGCTGGCCGCCGGTGGGGTCGAGGTGGACGTGGCGCGGATGGAGGCGCTGGTCACCGAGGCCGGGGCGGCCGACCGGGCGGGAGAGACGGCCGAGGCGGTCCGGCTGTGCTCCCGGGCGCTGGAGCTGTTCCGCGGGGAACCGCTGGCCGGTCTGCCCGGACCGTTCGCCGAACTGGAACGGCTGCGGCTCACCGAGCGCAGGATCGCCGTCGTGCAGCGGAAGTCGGAGTGGCAGCTGCGGCTGGGCCGGCACTCCGAGGCGGTCGCCGAGCTGTCCGCCTTCTTCGCTGCGCATCCCTTGAACGAGTCGGTGGCGGCGATGCTGATGCGTGCGCTCTACCGCGACGGGCGGCAGGCCGACGCGGTGGCCGTGTTCGCTCGCACCCGTCGGCGGCTCGCCGATGACCTGGGGGTTCGTCCCGGCCGACTGCTGCGGCAGACGTACCGGATGATTCTGTGCGGGGACGAGGCCGGGCTCAGAGCTATCACGCCGTGATAGGGCCCGGGGCGTCGGCGGCGGATCACCGTCTGTCGGCGGCCGGTTGTCCCGGCCACCGACAGACGGTGAAGGGCGTCCGTGGTTACGCGGGGTACCAGGCGCCGTTGTACCACTGCTCGTTGGCGCTGTCGTTGTGGTGGTCCATGTTGAAGTCTTCGGGGTAGTTGTTGACGTGGTTGGCCGGGTACGTCCAGATGCCGGCGGACTCGTCGCAGACGTAGTCCCAGTGGCAGATGGTCTTGACCGGAATGTTGCCGAAGAACTTGTCGGCACCGGCGAGCGGTGCGCCGACGATTCCGCCGAAGGGCACGGATCCGCCGTTGGCACCGGGGTTGCCCTGGCGCTTGGGGTCAGCGATGAGGATGGCGTTGACGTTGTCGAACGTCTGCCAGTTCTCGGTGACCCAGATGTGCACCACCGCGGCACCCAGGGAGTACCCGCCCATCTTGACGTGCTGGCCGGGGCACGCAGCGCGCTGGTCGCGGACCAGCCGGTTCAGCTCGTTGACGCCCGCGCGGGCGCTCGCGCCGTTGGGGATCGTGGTGGGGTACCCGACGTGCTGCTGGATGTTGCCGTAGAAGCCGTCGTTGTTCCAGGAGCTGCCCGTGCCCCCGACCACGATCGTGTAGGTGCCGTCGCACGGAGCCGCCGCCTGTGCCGTGGTCCCCTGTGCCACCGAGAGCCCGGCTGTCATCAGCAGACCGGCTGCCGCGGCCGCGATCCTTCTTGTTCGCATTCCGTCCTCCGCATGTGGTTGGCCGACGCGGCCGCATTCCGGTGCGGTACGCGGCCGGCCCGGGTCGAGGAAGACAGTGGCAGCGGTCGATGACATCGCGATGAAACCGGGCTCCGGCGGGCGGTATCGGTGTCCGGCCGACGGCGATAACCCATGGATAAGGGCGCCGCCTACCTTCGGGTTCCATGCAGGAGGCTCAGACCTGAAAGGGGTTTGCCGCATGGACTTCCGGATTCTCGGGCCGGTGGAGGCCCGGCGTGACGGGGACTGGATCGCGTTGTCCGGTTCCAAGGTGCACACGGTCCTTGCCGCGATGCTGCTCGCACACGGGCGGGTCGTCTCGGACTCCAGACTCGGCGCGCTGCTGTGGGGGTGGGACCCACCCGTCACCGCGAGCGCGCAGATCTATACGTACATGTCGCGGCTGCGCAAGCTGCTCGGTGACGAGGTCGAGATCGTGCGGCGGCAGCCCGGATACGTGCTGCGGGCGCCCGGGGCCCGGATCGATGTCGTCGAGTTCGAGCGGCTCGACCGGCTCGGCCGCGAGGCGCTGCGGGAGCGGCGTCACGCCGATGCCCAGGCGCTGCTGACCGAGGCGCTCGGGTGGTGGCGTGGTCCGGCCCTGTCGAACGTGACCGAGTTCCTTCTGGAGGCGGAGCTGCCGCAACTGGAGGAGGCGCGGATGCTGGCGCTGGAGAACCGTATCGAGGCGGATCTCGCGCTGGGGATGCACGAGCAGGTGACGGCCGAGCTGACGGGCCTGGTCGCCGAACATCCCGTACGGGAGCGGCTGCGCGCCCAGCTGATGACCGCGCTGTACCGGTGCGGGCGGCAGGCCGATGCCCTCCAGACGTACTACGAGGGGCGCAAGGTGCTCGTCGATCAGCTGGGGGTGGACCCGGGCGAGGTGCTCGGGGCGACGTACCAGGCGGTGCTGGGCGGGGAGTTGGGGTTGCGAGGTGCAGGGGCAGCGCGGGGGCGGTCCGATGTGCCCACCATGCTTCCGGCCGCCGACTGCGGCTTCGTCGGCCGGTCCGCGGAACTGTCCCTGCTGACCTCGCGGTTGGCGGCCGGGACGAACCGGCCCCGGCGTCTGCTGGTGACCGGGATGGCCGGGGTGGGCAAGACGGCGCTGGCCGTGCGGGCCGCCGAGGAGAGCGCCGGTCGTTTCCCCGACGGTCAGCTCTTCGCCGAGCTGTGCGATCAGGACGGCACGCCCAAGGACGCCGGCGAGGTGCTGGTGCGGTTGCTGCGGGCACTGGGCGAGCCCGGTCTCGACGGGAACTCGCGCGCCTTCGACCGCGACGAGCTGGTCCGGCTCTACCGTGCCCGGACCTCCGGCAAGCGGCTCCTCGTCGTGCTCGACGACGCGGTCGGCGACCTCCAGGTGGCGCCGCTGCTGCCCGCGAGTCCGCAGGCGGCCGTGCTGATCACGAGCCGGGCCCGGCTGGCCCGGGTGGCCGGGGCGGACACCGTGGCGCTCGCGCCGCTGGACGGCGACGAGTCCCTGGCGATGCTGGCGGCGGCGGCCGGTGAGGAGCGGCTGAGGGACGATCCGGACTCGGCCGACGACCTGGTCGCGTACTGCGGGGGGCTGCCGTTGGCGCTCGCCGTGGTGGGAGCCCGGCTCGCGGCGCGGCCGTCGTGGCCGGCCCGCCGGTTCGCGGACCGGCTCGCCGATCCGGCGGAGCGGCTCGCCGAGCTGTCCTTCGGTGATCTGGACGTGCGGGCGGCGCTGCTGCCTTCGGTACGGCGCATGGCCGCCGGGGCCCCGCAGGCGCTCAGGGCGCTGTCCGGTGCCGGTACGGAGCCGTTCTCGGCCCGGGACGCCTCGGTGCGGCTCGCGGTGTCGGAAGACGAGACCGAGCGGGTGCTGGAGTCGCTGGTGGACACCGCGCTGCTCGACCTCTCGGGGCTCGATCCGCAGGGGCTGCCGCTGTACCGGTGCCATGAGCTGGTCCTCCTGTACGCGGCGTCGCTGGACCCGGCGGCCTTCGGCCCGGTCTCCCCCGCCCGGCGTTCGCCCGCCGCGCACGACAGCGCCACCGCGGTCGGGTGACCGCGGTGGCCGGGAAGTCGCCGTCGTCCGTGGTGTCACCACGTCCCGCGGGTCCAGGAGTACGTCGGGATCTCGGGGACGAGCGCGGGGGTGATGGTCTCGCGGACCACGGTCCACGCGTCGGCGACGACGCGTTCGCGGGGCGGCCGGGCGGCGGTGCCGAAGGCGGTCGCGGTGACCGCCCACATCGCGGCGACGGCGGCGACGGCCCGGACCTCGGCGGAGGGCTTGGCCGGTACGGCGCGGCCCCGGCCGACATCGATACGGAAGCCGAGCTCGGCGGCCTGGGCGGCCCGCACCTCGTGGGCGACCGGGCCGCCGGGGCGGCCGAACACGGCGGCGGACAGGGGGTGTTCGTAGGCGGTACGCACCCAGACGGAGACCCGGACGCGTTCGCGCTCCTCCCAGCCGCCGCGTGCGGCGGGCCCGGGGTCCGCCTGCTCGACGGCGGCGGCGAGCTCGGCGAAGTATCCGGTCAGTTCGGTGTCGTCGAGCGCCCCGAGGCCGGCGTCGAGCTGCCCGGCGTTGCCGTCGAGCTCCCCGATGTCGGCGGCGAGCGTGCTGCGGTCGGCGAGTTCATCGGCGTAGGCGGCCCGGGGGGCCGGAGCGGCCGGAGCCATCGGGGCGGTCTCCAGGGGCTGCGTCGTCATGACGGTCGGCTTCCTTCGGTGTCGGGCGCATCGGTTTCCCCGGGCGGGCCGAGTACGGAGTGGATGTGAACGGGACCGGGCGGAGCGCCACCGGGCGGGCGGGCGATGGCGGCGGCCACCCGGTCGTCGAGCCGCAGGTCCTGGACCGACCAGACGGTGGTGCGGCCGGAGTGCGTGTGCAGTACGCGGACCGGTCCGTGACGGGCCGGCCAGGTCTCCAGCTCATTCAGCGCGGTGCCCACCAGTCCCAGCCCGGCCGCCTTCACGACGGCCTCCTTGCGCGTCCAGACGCGGTGAAACACCGCGTCGCGTGCCGGTCCGGGCGGCAGCGTCAGCAGGTGTGCGCGTTCGTTGTCGGTCAGCACCGAGTCGTACAACGAGGGCTGGCGCATGGGCCGTACGGCCTCGACGTCGACTCCGATGGCGTGGCCCTCACCGAGCGCGAAGACACCGCACCCCGCGGTACGGGACATGCTGATCGCCCACGGCACCTCGGGGTGTTCGATCACCGGCGGGCCGTGCCCGAGGTCCCCGCAGCCGGGGCACTGGCGCCGGCCCAGCTCGATGGACTGCGGTGCCACGAGCAGTAGTTCGGACAGGGCGCGGCGCGCCCCGGCCCTGGTGTGCACGAAGGCGGCCACGTCCCGCTCGGCCAGCAGGGTGAGCGCGCGGTGGAATTCGTCGGTGCCGAGCAGCGCCAGATCGTCGGGGACGACCCGCTGCGGCGGATGCCACCACCAGACGTGGGCCGCACCGGCGAGATCCGGTGTCCCGGGCGCTGCCCGGGAAGGCTGCTGGGTCCCGGTGCTCTTCGGTGTTCCGGGTACGAACGCCATGGACTGCCCCCATTCCTTATTCCTTCACGGTCCTTGTCGACCTCTCGCGTCTTCCCGTGGCCTCCGGTTCCTCCGCCCGGCCGACCGTGCGGACAGAAATGCCACGGTGCGATCGTCCGCCCGGCGGCTACGGGTCGTCTATATGTGTCCGGGCAGGTGCCTGGGCCCGAATTCCCCGTAGGGTCGCGATAGCACTCACTCGGAGACTGGGACGGTAATTTCCGACCGACCCGAGGATGTCCACATGTCCGAGACCCATACGCTTTCCCTGCCGCTTTCGGCAGTGGCGGCAGGCACCGTCGTGGAGTTGACGGAGGCCGAGCAGAACGCACTCGTCGCCGTCGCCGAGCAGCTGATCCCGAAGGGGTCCGCGGACGGCAGGATCGACGATCTCCGCTGGCTGGACGCCGCGCGTGAGGCCTCCGTACAGCTTCCTCGCAGGCTGCTCTCGGCGCTGCGCGCGTTCCGTCACGACGCGGGCCCCGACGGGGTCCTGCTGCTGCGCAACCTGCCGGTGGTGGCGGACGACCCGCTGCGTCCGACGCCGGCCGTGAAGGGGTCGGTGGAGCGTCTTCCCACGGTCGCCGCTTCCGTCATCACCACCGCGATGCTGCATCTCGGAGAGGTCATAGCATTCCGTAACGAAAAGACCGGCGCGCTAGTGCAGAATGTCGTTCCCGTTCCGGGGAGCGAGTCCTCGCAGAGCAATGCGGGTTCCGTTCTCCTCGAACTCCACATCGAGAACGCATTCCATGACAACCGCCCGGATTTCGTGGGTCTGCTGTGTGTGCGGGAGGACCCGACGGGCGATGCGAAGCTGTGCACGTCCTCCATCCGCCGCGCGCTTCCGCTGCTCTCCGAGAAGACGCGGGCGGTGCTCTCCGAGCCGCGGTTCCTGACCGAGCCGCCTCCGTCCTTCGGCACCCTGGACAGCGTGACGCCCGCCCACGCGGTGCTGAACGGCGACCCGGAGGACCCCAATGTGCTGGTGGACTTCTCCGCCACGCATCCGCTGGACGACGAGGCCCGGCACGCCATGGCCGAGCTGCGGGACGCGTTCATGGAGACGATGTCGGCGCTGTCGCTGCGCGTCGGCGACCTGGCCGTCGTCGACAACCGCCTCGCGGTGCACGGCCGTACGTCGTTCACTCCGGCCTACGACGGTGCGGACCGCTGGCTGCACCGGGTCTACGCGCACCTGGACCACCGGCGCAGCCGGGTGGACCGGGCGGGCAACGGTGCGGTCCTCGGCTGAGCGGGCCCGCGCACGCGACGTGCGTATCCGCCAGGCAGGCCGAGGGGCCGGCCCCCGCACCGGGGGGCCGGCCCCTCGGCCGTGTCCGTGAAGTCCCGCCCGGCTCGCAATCAGGGGTGTACGGGAGCTGAACTCCCGTACACCCCTGGGGTGTTGGCGTGCCGCTTCGGCCTACTGGCGGGCGCTGATGACGTCCGCAGGGCGGCCGCCGAGCGCGAAGCGGCCGGGGACCAGCGTCGCCAGCGCGGTGAGCACCGCGGCGAAGCCGAGGACCCCGAGGAACATCGGCAGGTCGATGGACGGCTGGGCGGCGCCCGTCATGCCGACGCTGAAGGCGGTGAGCACCGCGAGCGAGATGGCCGTGCCGAGCACCGCGGCGACCAGGACGATCAGCGCGGACTCGATCCTGAGCATCGACATCACCTGGCGGCGGGTCGTGCCGACGAGCCGCAGCAGGGCGAACTCGCGGCTGCGGTCCGATACCGACATGGCCAGGGTGTTGACCACGGCGATCGCGGTGAACGCGATGATCAGGCCCATCGCGAGGTAGTTGACCTCGGCGTTGGACTGCTGGACGTCGGCCTGGACGTCGTCGACCTGGGTGCGGTCGAGGACGCCGATGCCCGGGAAGCGCTTGAGGGCGCTGGTCAGCTGCTCACGGCCCGCCTTGCCGTCGCCGGCCGTCTTGACGAGGACGGAGGAGGCGAGCGGGTTGTCGACGTGCTGGGCGACCAGGTCGTGCGACATGGTCAGGTCGCCGAAGCCGAGGCCCCGTTCGTAGACGGCGGCGACCTTCAGCTGTACCACGGTGGAGTCGCCGAGCGTCACCTTGAGCGTGTCGCCGGGCTTCTTGCCGAGGTGGTCGGCGGAGACGTCGCTCATCGCGACGCTCTTGTCCCCGAAGCCCTTGAGGCTGCCCTGCGAGACGTCGGGGTCCCAGTTCGTGGTGAGGCCCTGCGCGGAGATGCCCTGCGCCGGGTACTTGTCGAGGCCGATGCGGACCTGGGTCCGGACGATCTCGGTGACCTGGGTGACGCCCGGTACGGCGCGCAGCGCGTCCGTCGCCTCGGCGGGGACGCCGGGGCCGTTCGAGGCGACCACCCAGTCGGCCTTGTTGCCCGCCTTGGCCTGGGCCGAGGCGGCGTCGCCCATGGTGGTCTGCACGAACAGGACGGTGCAGGCCATACCGATGAGCAGGACCAGCGGGGTGACGGCCGCGGCCATCCGCTTGGCGTTGGCGCGGGCGTTGGCGGTCGCGAGGTGGCCGCCGACGCGCGAGAACTTCAGCGGGATCCCGAGGATCGCGACGGCGATGCGGGCGATGACCGGGCCGAGCAGCGAGACCGCGACGGCGAGGACCACGACGGACAGGAACGTGACGGGCTGCGAGGCCGGCTCGGTGCGCAGGAAGCCCAGCAGGACGACCACACCGATGCCGAGGGCCAGGACGAGCACCCCCACGCCGAGCCGCCCCCACGCGAAGTGGCGCTGTTCCATGGACGCCTCGGACAGGGCCTCGGCCGGGCGGATGCGGGCGGTGCGGCGGGCGGAGATGCGGGCCGCGACCCACGCCCCAAGCAGGGCGGCGCCGACGGCGGCGGTGAACGGCACGAAGCTGAAGGTGAGTTCGAGGGTGTCGGGGATGGCCTTGAAGTCGATGAACTTGCTGTGCAGCCAGTACGCGATGGGCAGGCCCACGACCGAGCCGAGGCCGCCCGCGAGGCCGCCGATGATCAGGGCCTCGCGGCCGATCAGCTGACGGACCTGCTTGGGGGTCGCGGCGATGGCACGCAGCAGGGCGAGTTCGCGGTAGCGCTGCTGGATGGAGAGCGCGAAGGTGCCGACGACGACGAGGATCGCGACGAGCAGCGACGTACCGCCCATGGCGCCGCCCATGGAGACGAGCTTGACCCGGGCCTTGCCCGCGTCGAGGAACTCGATGGGGCCGCGCTCGCCGCCGGTGGCGATGGCGTACTTGCGGCCGTCGCCGTCGAGGGCCTTCTCGGCCTGGTCGGCGAGTTCGCTCGCCGAGACGCCGGGCTTGGGCAGCAGGCCGACGGTCGTGATCTGGCCGGCCCGTCCGGAGAGCTCGCGGGCGGTCTCGTCGGAGAAGAACAGCGAGGTCTGCTGGTGCAGGTCGCCGCCCTGGGCCGCGGCGATGCCGCTGACCTTGTACGTCGTCGGGGCGCCGGTCGACTGGATGACGAGGCTGCTGCCGGTCCTGAGGCCGGTACGGGCCGCGAGTTCCCGGTCGAGGACGACCTCGTCGGCGCCCGCGGGTGCCTTGCCGTCGGTCAGCTCGAACGGGGTCAGCGCGGCGGAGGTCCAGGCGTGGCCGTAGGACGGCTTGCCGTCGATGCCCGGCACGATCTGGCCCTGGGGGCCGACCGCGTACGCCGGGAAGTTCGTCTCGGGGACCGCCTTGCGGACACCGGGTAAGGCGGCGAGTTTCGCGGTGGTGCCCTCGGGCAGCCAGACCCGCTCGGCCAGCGGCTTCGCCTTGTGCTTCTCCTTGACCTTGCCCTTCTTCTTCTTGATGGTGGTCTGGTGGACGTTCTGGTCGGCGCCGACGATGACCGGGGCGGCGGCGTAGCGCTCGGTGGCGATGGTGCCGCGCAGCCCGGTCTCCAGGAGGATGCCGCAGGCGGTGACCAGGGCGGCGGCGCAGAACAGGGCGAGGAAGGCGCCGATGAAGCCGCCCTTCCTGGCCTTGAGCGTCTGCAGTGCGTAGCGCAGCATCAGGCCCACGCTCCCAGGTGTGTCATGCGCTCGGCAACGCGGTCGGCGGTCGGGGAGTCCATCTTTCCGGCGATCCTGCCGTCGGCCAGGAAGAGGACGGTGTCGGCGTACGAGGCGGCGACCGGGTCGTGGGTGACCATGACGACGGTCTGGCCGGTCTCGTTCACGCAGTCGCGCAGCAGGGAGAGGATCTCCTTGGCGGTCACGGTGTCGAGGGCGCCGGTCGGCTCGTCGCCGAAGATGACGTCGGGCCGGGTGATGAGGGCGCGGGCAATGGCGACGCGCTGCTGCTGGCCGCCGGAGAGCTCGGCGGGCCGGTGGGCGGCCCGGCCGCCCAGGCCGACGCGGCCGAGGATCTCGTCGAGCCAGTTGTTGTCGAGGCTCTCGCCCGCGAGGCGCAGGGGCAGCTCGACGTTCTGGCGGACCGACAGGGACGGGATGAGGTTGAACGCCTGGAAGACGAAGCCGATGCGCTGGCGGCGCAGCTTCGTCAGCTGGGTCTCGTTCATGTCGTTGAGCTGGGTGTCACCGATGTAGGACTGGCCGGTGGTCGGCTTGTCGAGGCCGGCCGCGCAGTGCAGGAACGTCGACTTGCCGGAACCCGACGGGCCCATCACAGCGGTGAAGGAGCCTCGCTCGATCCCCACGGAGACCCCGTCCAGGGCACGCACGCCGCGGCCGTTCTTGCCGTACACCTTGGTCACGTCGGCCAGACGAAGGGCGTGCCCCCGGTTGACCGTGTTGTAGCCGTTGTCGAGGGAAGGGCGGCTCGTCTCGGTCACCATGTTGCGACCTGTCCTCTCCGTAGTGCGGTTCCGGGTCTCAAGGGGATGATTTTCGAGCGTATATGGCATCGGGTCGAGCGTGGCCCGTAGTTCTATATTCGATCTACTTAGTGGCTTTTTCGGCCAGTTGACCAGGCAATCGTCGCCGGGCCGGGGCCGCCGCGCCGGCCCGGCGACGCCGGGCGAGTGTGTTGTGTCCGGTGCGGGCCACCGGGACTCCGGGGGCCGGGAGTGTGCGGCGGGGTCCGGGCATGGCTTCGCGCCGCAAGAAGGGGATCTTGCGGCGCGAAGCCCGCCGTCACGCCGGGGCGTGGGTGTGGACCGGGCCCGCGGGGCTGGTCTCCGGGCGGGCCACGGAGGCCGCCCAGCGGTCGCCGATGTCGACGTCCGTCACCTGCCACCGCGTTTCCTCACCTCGGTAGCGGTGCACCACCCGCACGGGGCCGTCCTGCGCCGGAGCGACGTCCAGCGTGTTGAGCGGCATGCCCAGCAGGCCGAGGCCGACGGCCTTGACCACCGCCTCCTTGCGGGTCCAGGCCCGGTGGAAGGCGGCGTCCCTGGCCGGGCCCGGGGGCAGGCCGAGGACGTACGCGCTCTCCGGGGCGGTGAGGACCACCTCGGCCAGGCCGGCCGGTTCGACCGGCCGCAGGGCCTCCACGTCGACGCCCACCCAGTTGCCCGCCCGTACCGCGAGGGCTCCGGCCCCCGCCGTGCGGGACAGGCTGACCGCGAGCGGGACCGGCGGGTCGGTGACGGCCGGCGGGCCGTGCTCCCGGTCGCCGCAGCCGGGGCAGATCCGCCGGCCGAAGCCGACCTCTCCCGGTTCGACGCCGAGCAGCCCGGCCACGGCCCGCCGGGCACCGGCCCGGGTGGCGGTGAACGCGGCGGCGTCCGCCTCGGCGTGGAAGCGCTGGGCCCGGCCCCGCTCCACCTCGTCGAGAACGGCGTAGTCCGCCGGGTCGGTCCGTGCGCCGAGCGGCCACCACCACACGTGGATCTCGCCCGACTCCTGCATCCGGCGAACCGCTTCGAGCGCCGGTCGGGGTATGCGCACCTCGCTGATCGCGGTATTCCGCCGAGGTGTCATCTGGCCTCCTCTCGATCCTTTCGATACGGCCGGTCTCAGGCCAGTCCGTTGAGGCGCAGGAGCAAGTCCTTCACCTCGGTGGCGTGGTAGCGGTCCCGTTCCTGTCCCGGGTCGGAGCACAGCAGCAGCGGCCCGTCCCGGTGGTCCTGGGGCAGCCGTCCGTGGCTGCCCTTGACATGGGCCGGGTCGAGCGGCACCACGGTGAGCGGTGCGCGCATCCCGGCCTTCTTGCGCAACAGGGTGAGTGCTGCCTTCGCCTTCACCGCCTTGTCGGCGGGGTCGAAGAAGAGTTCGGCCGGGTCGTAGCCCGGTTTGCGGTGGATCTCGACGCCGCGTGCGAAGTCGGGGGCGCGGGTGTCGTCGAGCCAGTAGTAGTACGTGAACCAGGCGTCCGGTTCGGCGACGGCGACCAGCTCGCCCGCGTTGGGGTGGTCGATGCCGTACGTGGCCTGTTCGGTGCGGTCCCAGATCTCGTCGACGCCCTCGGTGTGCTTCAGCACGTCGCGGACGCGCGGTATGTCGGCGGGGTCGGCGACGTACACATGGGCGGCCTGGTGGTCGGCCACGGCGAACGCGCGGGAGGTGCAGGGGTCCAGGTACTCCATGCCGCGCTGGCTGTAGACGGAGAGGAGTCCCTCGCGGCGCAGGGCGCGGTTGATGTCGACGGGCCTGGAGACGGGGCTGATCCCGTACTCGCTGAGGGCGACGACGGTGGTCCCCCGGTCGCGCAGGTCGCCGAGGAGCGGGGCGAGCGCGGCGTCGGCCTCGCGGGCGGCGCGCACCGCCTGGGGGCTGTCGGGGCCGTAGCGCTGGAGGTCGTAGTCGAGGTGGGGCACGTAGATGAACGAAAGGTCGGGGCGGCGGGTGTCGGCGACATGGCGGGCGGCGCCGGCGATCCACCGGGTGGAGGCGATGGAGGCGGTCGGTCCCCAGTAGTTGAAGAGGGGGAACTCGCCCTGGCGGGCGGTGAGTTCATCGCGCAGCCCGGCGGGTTTGGTGTAGCAGTCGGGGGACTTGCGGCCGTCGTAGTGGTAGACGGGTCGCGGCGTCAGTACGGTGTCGACGTCCGCGCCCATGGCCCACCACCAGCACAGGTAGGCGGTGCTGTGTCCGGGGTCCTGCTTCCGGGCGGCCTGCCACACCTTCTCGCCCTGGACCAGGGCGTTGTGCTGCCGCCACATCATGACCTCGCCGTGGTCGCGGTGGTACCAGCCGTTGGCGACGGCCCCGTGGTCGCGGGGCAGCAGGCCGGTGGTGAGGGTGGCCTGGACGGTGGCGGTGACCGCGGGGAAGACGGTGTCGAGCCGGGCGGTGAAGCCCTCCTGGCCGATGGCCGCGACGTGCGGCATCTCGCCGAGGAGGCGGGGGGTGAGGCCGACGGTGCACAGGACCGCGACCTGATGGTCGGTCATGGGGTGCCTCCCCCGTGCTCGGTGAGGCCGAGCCGGATCAACTCGCCGTGCGTCCATTCGAGTTCGGTGGCGATCCCGGCGGCGATGCCGGCCGCCCCGGAGGGCCGGAGCCCGGCGGGCAGGACGTCCCAGGTGTACGTCTCGACCTCGACGTGGTCGGTGAGGGCGTGCTCCCCGCCGAACGTCGCCCGCAGGGTCTCCTGGAGGGAGTCGCTGGTGTTGCGCAGCGGCGGCTCGGGCTGGTCGTGCAGGGGTACGTGGTAGTGGATGCGCCAGGGCGCGTCGCCGGGCAGGGCGCCCGCGAGGGCGGGGGCGAGGTCGTCGGAGCCGTGCAGGGTGCCGTCGGGGCGCTGTTCGCGGACCTGGTGCAGGAAGCGGGGTTCGGCGAAGGGGCGCAGCGCCTCGCGGGACTCGGCGTCGGCGGGTGTGTCGGCGACGAGGGCGGAGGACGCCTGGAGCTTGACGATGGGCACGCCTTCGGCGACGAGGGCGGCGACGGCGCTCGACGGGTCCTCGTGCTGGACGGCGAGGTGGCAGGCGTCCAGGCACAGGCCGATCCAGTCGTGGTCGGCGCCGGCGATGGCCCGGGATGCCTGGGCGGTGGTCTCGGCGACGCAGCCGGGTTCGGGTTCCAGGCCGACGCGGATGGTGCGGCCGGTCTCGGCCTCGATCTGCTTGAGTCCGGCGGCGAGGTCGTCGAGGTGCCGGGCGGCGGTGGAGCGCTGCACACCGGTCCAGGGGGTGCGCCAGGCCAGCGGCAGGGTGGATATGGAGCCGCGGGCGGCGTCGTCGGGGAGCAGTCCGGCGAGCACCTTGGCGAGGTTGAGGGTGTAGGTCAGGCGGGACGGCTCGGACCAGTCGGGGAAGTACACGCCGCGTTTGACGACGGGGGTGTGGAAGCCCCGGTAGGGGAAGCCGTTGAGGGTGACGGTCTCCAGGCCCCTGGTGGTCAGGGCCCGGCGCAGCGCGGCGGTGTCGGCAGGGTGGTCGGCGAGGTGGTGGGCCACGTCGGCGGGAAGCCAGAGGCCGAGGCCGACGAGGTCGGTGCCGAGGTGCTGGCGCACCTGTTCCGCGTGGTCGGTGAGCTGGGCCGTGATCCCGTCGAGGGTCTCCGCCGGATGCACGTTGGTGCAGTAGGCGAGGTGGATGGTGGTGGAGTCCGAGTGGTGCAGACGCATGATGTATCGACCTCAACTGCCGCCGCGGGCGATCGAATTTCCGGCGTACAGCCCCGCGGCCTGCACATCGTTGTAACCGTCCAGGTCAAGCCTGCCCGACTGCCCGTAGAACGTGACCGGGTTGCGCCACATGACACGGTCGACATCATCCTCGTCGAAACCGGCTTCGAGCATGGCTTCCGCGGTGATCCTCGTGAGCAGGGGATCGCTGTGTCCCCAGTCCGCCGCCGAGTTCACCAGCATGTGCTCCGTTCCGTACTTTTTGAGGATGCCGACCATCCGCTGCGGGGTCATCTTGGTGTCCGGATAGATGGAGAACCCCATCCAGCAGCCGGTTTTGATGACCTCGGTGACGGTGACCTCGTTGAGGTGGTCGAGGACGACGTGGCCGGGTTCGATCCCGGACTCCTCGATGACGGCCAGGGAGCGGGCGGTGCCGCCGGCCTTGTCGCGGTGCGGGGTGTGGACGAGTGCGGGCAGCCCGAACTCGACGGCGAGGTCGAGCTGCGCGGCGAACGCGTGCTCCTCCGCGTCGGTCATGGTGTCGTAGCCGATCTCCCCGACCGCTACGACGGAGTCCTTGGCGAGGTAGCGCGGCAGCAGGTCGAGCACGGGGGTGCAGCGCGGGTCGTTGGCCTCCTTCGGGTTGAGTCCGATGGTGCAGTGGTGCCGGATGCCGAACTGGGCGGCGCGGTAGGGCTCCCAGCCGAGCAGGGCGTCGAAGTAGTCGGCGAAGCTGGCCGGGTGGGTACGTGGCTGGCCGAGCCAGAAGGCCGGTTCCACCAGGGCGCGTACACCTGCGTCGTACATGGCCCGGTAGTCGTCGGTGGTCCGGGACGTCATGTGGATGTGCGGGTCGAATATACGCATGGCCGATCTCCGTCGGGGTGTGTGGCCCGGCTCCGTCGCGGGCCGGGGGCGGTGCTCAGCTGTCGTGGGTGGCGACCAGCCACAGGTCGGCGGGTACGGTGCGGCCGGCCGCGCGGCGCTCGGTCGCGAAGCCGATGGCCATCCGGGCCAGTTCGGCGTCCCGGCGTTCGTGCAGTCCGGCCACCTTGGCCAGCGGGATTCCGGTGAAGAGGCACTTGAGGACGGCCTGGCGCCAGCGGTACTGGTCGAGGTGGACCCGTGCGTAGGGGCCGAGTGCGGCGGCGATGAGCCGGTTGTCGTTGGTGCGCAGGGCGTCGTCGGTGAGGTGGACGGCGTGCGGTCCCAGCGGCAGGAAGGGCAGGGCGCACAGGACGCCGCGCCGCTCAGCCGCGTCGCCGTTGCGGTAGCGCTCCGTGATCTCCTGCGCCAGCTCCTGTCCTTCGGCCTTCAGTTGGGCGAGGAGCCTGGTGCGTACGCCGTCCTCGACGCTCCAGCCCGCCCAGCCGGGCAGCCTGCCCCGGCCGTAGACGCGGCCGGCGGCGGGGAAGCGGCTGTCGAGGGCGGCCGGGCCCTGTTCGGCGACGGCCGCGAGGTCCTGGGCGAGGCGGGCGCGGTGCTCGTGGCCGAGGGCGGAGCCCAGCCCCTCGGTGAGGGCACGCAGGGTGAGGGTGTGGTGCACGGTGGTCGGTGCCGCCGTGATGGTCGGTGCTGTCATACGGGTTCGGCCTCCTTCGACAGGACTGCTGCGGTACGCAGGAATTCGATGCTGTGGCGGGCGGTCGCGGTTGCCGCGTGGCTGTGCCGGGGCAGTTCCACGGAGACCAGTCCCTGGTACCCGGCCGCGCCGAGGGCGCGCAGTACCGGCGGGAAACAGATCTCGCCCTCGCCGAACGGCAGGTGTTCGTGGACGCCGCGCCGCATGTCCTCGATCTGGACATGGGCGAGGCGGTCGGATGCCAGTTCGACGCAGCGGGGGACGCTGTGGGGTTCGAGGCACCGGCAGTGGCCGATGTCGAGGGTGAGGCGGAAGCGGTCGGGGAGACCGAGCTCGCGGTGGAGCCTGCGGTAGCCGGCGAGGTCGGCGACGAGCATGCCGGGCTCGGGTTCGAAGGCGAGGTCGATCCCGGTGGCGTCGGCGTGCGCCACGGTCTCGGCGCAGCCGTCGACCAGCCGCTGCCAGGCCTGTTCCGGGGTGGTGCCGGGGTCCGGGGTGCCGCTCCAGAAGTGGACGGCCCCGGCGCCGAGTTCGGCGCCGATGCCGATGGCGCGGCGCAGCAGCCCGAGGCGCAGCTCACGGCCCTCGGGCTCGGCGGAGAGCAGGGTGGGGCGGTGCTTGCGCCAGGGGTCGAGGAGGTAGCGGGCGCCGGTCTCGACGACGACGGCGAGGCCGGTGGCGGCCAGGGCGCGCCGGGTCTCGGCGATCCGCCGGGGCAGGTCGTGGGCGTAGGGGTCGAGGTGCTGGTGGTCCAGGGTGAGGGAGACGCCCTGGTAGCCGAGGTCGGCGAGGACGCGCAGCGCGTCGGGCAGCCGGTGGTCGGCGAAGCCGTTGGTGCCGTACGCGAAGCGCAGTCCGGGGGGCGGGGCGTCCGGGCGGTGGCTCATGTCGAGGACACCTTCCGGGCGAGCCGGCCCACCAGGGGCAGGGCGGCGACCAGCGGCAGGGCGAGCAGGGGGGCTCCGGCGCGGGCCACCAGGGTGGCCTGGAGGGGCAGCAGGGCGTGGATGCCCGCGCCGACGGCGGCGCGGACGCGCGGGGCGGAGGGGTCGCGGACGACGGCGGTCTGGGCGCGGGCGCAGGTGCCCGCGTAGGTGGCGAGGGCCGCTCCGGTGACCAGGTCGCGGGCGGACTTGCGGGCGGCGGGGGCGTCCGGTGTCCCGGCAGCGGCGAGCAGTGCGGCTACGGAGGACGCGGCGGGGGCGCCGAGGTGGGAGCCGTCCGCCGCGGCGGAGAACAGCCGGGCGGGGGTGGGCAGTTGGGCGGCGCTGGCGGTTGCGGCGCGCGGGCCGGCGGTGGCCAGCAGGTGGGCCGCGCCCGCTCCGGCGATCGCGGTCGTCGTCGCGAGGGACAGCTTCGGCTCGCTCGTGGGCGCGCCGTCGACCTCGTGGCGGCTGAGGCGGGTCACCGCGAAGGTGTGCGCGGCGACCGCGGCGGCGGCCGGGAGGGCGGCGGCCGCGCGTCCGGGACCAGTGCCGTGCAGGACGTCCAGGGCGCGGGCGGCGGCCATGGCGGCCGGGCCGAGCGGGGTCGACTTGAGGCCGAGGTCGTACGCCCAGACGGCGGCGGCCAGCGGCAGGGTGCGGCGCAGCAGGGTGCGCCGGCCACCGGCGAGGGCGGCGAGGCCGAGGCCCGCGCCGGTGAGGCCGATGGCGGTGGCGAGGGCGGCGCGCGGGGTGAGGCGGCCGGACGGGATGGGGCGTTCGGGGCGCTCGGTGGCGTCCTCGGCACGGTCCGCCCAGTCGTTGAGGGCCATGCCCGCCCAGTACAGGGCGACGGAGGAAGCGGCGAGGCCGGTGGTGCGGCGGATGCCGGGGCGGCCCGCCGCGAGTGCCCCGGCGACGACGTCGCCGGGGACCGTGATCGCGGCCGGGGCCCGGACCAGTTCCGCGTAGGTGCGCAGGGTGGTGTTCATCGCGGGGTGCCGATCGCGGCCGGGACCGGGGCGTTCGCCCAGGCGGTCAGGGCCTCGTACTGGAGGGTGAGGTTGTGCTCGCGGGAGCCGGCCGGGTCCTTGAAGAAGAAGCCGAGCGCGGTGAGCGCCCCGGATTCGCCGCGGCGGCGGCCGTGGGCGGCCAGCCGTACGAGGTCGAGGACGAGCGGGGCGGCGAGGGCGGAGTCGCAGCCCTGCCAGGTGAACTGCATGGACATCCGGACGCCGAGGAAACCCTCGAAGGAGATGTGGTCCCAGGCGGTCTTCCACTCCCCCATCTCGGGGACGTTGTCGATGTGGACCTGGCCCTGGACGGGGTGACCGACGGTCTCCTCCAGGCTGCGCTGCTTGGACTCGGTCTTGCTGCGGGCGGCCTCGGGGTCCTGGAGGGTGGCGCCGTCGCCGCCGCCGAGCAGGTTGGTGCCGGACCAGGAGCGCAGGCGCAGGGCGCGCTGCGTGAACATCGGGGCGAGCGCGCTCTTGACGAGGGTCTCGCCGGTCTTGCCGTCGCGCCCGGCGTGCGGGACGCCGCAGGCGCGGGCGAGCTGTTCCAGGGCGGGCAGCGAAGCGCCCGCGGACGGGGTGAAGTTGATGTAGGCGCAGCCGGCGCGGAAGGCGGCGTACGCGTACAGGGAGCTGGGCGGCAGCAGGTCGGTGCTGGTGGCCAGGACCTCGTCGAGCTCCGTGAGGTCGAGGAAGGCCGGGTCGGGGTCGGGCAGCGGCTCGGTAGAGGAGACGTTGACGACGACGACCTGTTCCAGGGCGTGCCGTTCGCGGAAGGAGACGATGTCCGCCGCGAAGCGCGCGGCGGCCTCGGCCTGGGGCTCGCCGGGCCGCTGCGAGCCGTCGCGGATCTCGCGGTCGGTGGCCTCCAGGGCGCCGCGCACGCCGTCGAGGAGGTTGGCGGGCAGGACGCCCGCCAGGGCGAGTTGCCCGGCCCTCGCCGTCAGTGGGACGGACACGATGTCGTGCCCGCCGAACACGAGGTCGGCGAGGGCCGGGAGCGATGCGTCACGGAACGGGGGAAGGTCCGTCACGCATCCGTCACAGGAGGCGCTGCCCGCGGCGATCGCGGTGGCGCCGACGGTCGCGGCCGTGGCGACCGAGCCTCGTGCGCCGATCATCCAGACGCCGATGCGGGGTGAAGTTCCGGTCGTGGCTCGCATGATGGGCTGTGCCTCCTGAGTCTTACGGGGGTGAGCTGCGGTCCTGTGGCCTGTCCGGCGGACCAGGGTCGGGCAGGTCGGGCAGGCTCTAGAACTTGCCCAGGTCGACCGGGTACGGGTAGGTGTCGAAGGCCGTGTCGAGCTGGTTCGCGCTGCGGCGCAGCCACTTGCGGGTGACACCGTCCACGGTCCGCGGGGCCAGGCGCTTGTTGTCGTTCGCGTCGATGGCCGGCTGGCCGATGGACTGGAGCTCCCAGGAGACGCCCGCGAGCCGGTTGATGTGCGTCCACCACTTCACGTCGATGTCCAGGAGCCGGAAGCCGGCCAGGAAGGGGTGCCAGCGGTGGTAGGCGTGGGTGAAGTCCGGCGGCGTGAAGTTCATCATGTGGACCTTGTTGCCCTCCGAGCGGCGCGGGTCGAACAGGACGCCCTGGCCGAAGTCCTGGAAGGCGCGGACCAGTCCCGCCGGGTCGTTCCCGTAGAACTCGCGGTAGACGTCGCGCTGGGCGTCGGAGAGCAGTACGAAGGCGTCGCGGTTGGGCTGGATGAGCTCCAGGAAGCTGCGCGGGTAGCGTCCGCCGGAGCGGGTGGCGGCCCAGGCCGAGTCGACCTTGGTGAAGCCGCCGAACGGCTTGACGATGACATCGACTGCCTCGACGAGTTCGGGCGTCGGGTTGAAGTAGAAGCGCTCGTCGTACTCGTACCAGAACTCGTTGGCGCGACGGTCGCCGACCATGCCCGGGATCTCGGGGAACTCGCTGCGGGACCGGCCGTGGGCGGCTGCCGGCAGAGCGCCGGCCACCGTCACCGCGGCCGCCGCCCCGGCGATACCGGCGGCGGCCCTGAGGACGCTCCGGCGGTCCATGGTGTTCTGCGGCATCGGTGGATCTCCTTCGTCAGTGGCGGTGCGGAGGACTTCGGTGATGGGACGACTCTCGCGGCCCGGACTATGTGCGTCCTATAACGCCGCTTGCAGGGCGTATTGCCTGGTCAAAGGGGGTGCGAGAGGCACCGAAACCGCTGCGATGCCGGGACGATATGGCAACGGATTACGTTCTTCCGGAAACGGATGTACGAATCCCTACATCGTTTTTCGGCCATACAGGCGGCCGGTACCGGTCACTGCCCCCACCAGTGAAGGAGTCACTGTGGTCACGATCACAAGCGCCCGGGTCGAACGGAAGGACACCAACGACAACGGGGGCATCCCCCGATTACACGGCCCCCTCACCTGGTGCGCGGGGGCCATGGCACTGCTCGCGGTCGTGGCCGCGGGCGGCCTGTTCCTCGACGGACGCACCGTGCTGGGTGAGGGGGTGTGGCTCAAACCCCTGAAGTTCGCGGTCTCCTTCGGCCTTTACACGATCACCCTGGCATGGATGATCGGCCGGACGGAGCGCTGGCAGCGCACCTTGCGCAGACTCGGCACCGTCACCGTGGTGCTGTTCATCGTCCCGGAGATATCGATCATCACGTTCCAGGCCGTACGGGGCGAACGCAGCCACTTCAACGTGTCGTCCACGTTCAACGACGTACTGGTCAAGGCGATGGGCGGCGCGGCGTACATCGGCTGGACCATGACGCTGCTGCTCGGGGTCTTCCTCCTGTGGCAGCGCAAGGTGGACCGGCCGCTGGCCTGGGCCATCCCGATCGGACTGTTCGTCTCCCTGGCGGGCATGTCGATCGGCTATCTGATGACCACCCCCACGGCCGCGCAGCAACGGGCCATGGACGCCGGGGAGCATCCGTCCACGCTCGGCGCGCACAGCGTCGGGGTGCTGGACGGTGGTGCCGGTCTGCCGCTGACCGACTGGGCGACCGGTGGCGGGGACCTGCGGGTGGCGCACTTCGTGGGCCTGCACGCGCTGCAGCTGCTGCCGCTCGCCGCACTGGGCCTCGGGATGCTCGCGGGACGGCTGCCGCTGCTGCGCGGCGAGGGTACGCGTACGGCCCTGATCGTCGTCGGCGGTGCCGGCCATGCCGGGCTCACCGCGCTGCTGCTGTGGCAGGCGGAGCGGGGTCAGCCGCTGCTCGAACCCGACCGGCTCACGCTCACCACCGCCGCCTGGCTCGTCGGGGCGGTCGCGGTGGCCATCGCCGTGGTGCTCGCGACGGCGTCGCGCGACCGGCGTGACTCACCCGGGGGCTGATGCTCCCGGCGCACACGGAGGAGGGGGTCACCGCGGCTGCGGTGGCCCCCTCCTCCGTATGCCGGGCGCCCGGGAGCGTCCCGTCAGTCGGCCGCCGCGAACGGGCCCCGGCGCAGGGCCGGGGAGATCAGCGCGGCGAGGGCCGTCAGGGCCATCGCGAGGCTGAGCCCGAGGACCGTACGGGTCGGGCCGAGGCCCTCCAGGGCGAAGCCGGCCGCGACCGGGCCGGCGGCCATCGCACCGCCACCGACCAGCATGGCCAGGGAGTTGGCCCGGCCCCGCATGCTGTCCGGTGCGATCCGGACGAGATAGACGCCGCCCGCCACGTTGAACACACCGCCCACGTAGCCGCTCAGCGCGAAGATCGCGCCCAGCGCGTAGGGGTCGCGGAGCACGGCGACGGGCACCATCAGCACCGCCCACACCGCCAGCCCGCCGATCACCAGGGCACGCATCGACAGGCGTTCGGTCCACCGGCCGCCGCTGAGCGCCCCGACCAGGCCGCCCGCCCCGCTGAGCGAGAGCACGACGCCCACCTGGAACTCGGTGCCGCCCGCCGACTGGATGCCGGACATCACCGCCAGGTTCAGGCCCTGGAAGAGGATGTTGGAGACGGCGACGGCGGCCATCACGGCCCGCAGGAAGTGCTGGCGCCACATCCAGACGAGACCGGCGCGGACCTCGGCGGCGAGCGCCGTCCGGGGCGCGTCCTTCCGGTCCTGCTGAAGCTTCCCACGTACCCCGAACAGACAGGCCACGGCGGCGAGTTGCCCGGCGGCCGCCGCAACGAACGGCAGGGCGGAGCCGAGCGTGACCAGTCCGCTGCCCAGCGGCTGGCCCGCGATGGCGGCACCACGGGTACGGGCCTCGTTGCCGGTCATCGCGGCGCCGATCTGCTCGGGCGGCACCACGGCGGGCACGGCGGCCCGCTCGGCCAGCTGGAACAGCACGCCGAGGGTGCCCTCGACGAACGCGGCGGCCAGCAGCGCCCACAGCCAGATGTGCCCGCTCAGCAGGAGCGCGGCGATCACACCGGCCACCACCGCCTGGCCGAGTCCGGCCCCCAGCATGACGCGCCGCCGGTCCCAGCGGTCGACGAGCGCGCCGCCGGGCAGCTGCACCACGAGCTGCGGGAGCAGCAGCGCGGTCCCGACGAGCCCGGCGTCGCTGGGTGACCTGGTCGCCCACAGGACGGCGAGCGGATACGCGACGGCGGTGGCGCGCCCGGCGAGCAGCGAGAGGCCGGCGCCGCCCCAGAGCAGGCGGTAGTCACGGTTGCGCCGCAGCGGCACGGGCGGCGCCGCGGCCTCCCCGTCAGGATCCGTCACCGGTTCGGCCACCGGTTCGGGTTGCGCGGTCGTCCGGTGCTTCTCCTCCGGTACGGCGTCGTCCCGTTGCTCGGCGGCCAGCAGCCACGGCAGTGCCGCCGGGTCGGTCACCGAGTCGGGCGCGGAGTCTGTCGCGGTATCGGTCGCGGTGTCGGTCGCGGGTCTCATCGCGCGGCCACCAGGGTGCGGTCCCCGGAGGGGGTCGCCCCGAGCTCCGCGGGCTTCTCGGCCTTCGCGGGCTCCTCGGCCTTCGCGGCGGTGCGGACGAACTCCAGTACCGCCATCGCGCTGTGCATCTTGTTGGTGGCCTGGGCGAAGGCGATGCTGTGCGGTCCGTCCAGCACCTCGGCCACGACCTCCTCGCCCCGGTGGGCGGGCAGGTCGTGCATGAACACGGCGTCCGGGCTGGTCTCCCACAGGGCGGGGGTGATCCGGAACGGGGCGAAGACGTTCCGCCAGTCGGGGTCGGGCTTGCTGGTGCCGGTGGTCTGCCAGCGGGTCGTGTAGATCACGTCGTAGCCGCCGGTCAGCCCGTCCATGTCGTGCCGCTCGACCAGGGTGGCGCCGGTGCGGGCGGCCTGGGCGCGGGCCCGGTGCGCGATCGACTCGCCGAGGCCGTAGCCGGGCGGGGTGCGGACCTCGAAGTGGACGCCGGGGAAGCGGGTGAGGGCGAGCGCGAGCGCCGCCGCGGTGTTGTTGCCCTCGCCCGCGTACAGGATGCGCAGGCCGTCGATGCGGCCGAAGTGGCGTACCAGCGTGGTGAGGTCGGTGAGCGCCTGGGTGGGGTGTTCCTCGGCGGTCATGGCGTTGACCACGGACATGGTCCCCTGCTGTGCCCAGCCGCGCAGTTCGGCCTCGGGCCCGGCGGTCCGGGCGACGAGGACGTCGAGCATCCCGGACAGCACCCGGCCGGTGTCCTCGGTGGTCTCGCCGGTGTTGAGCTGGAGGTCGCCGGGTCCGTAGGCGATGAGGGAGCCGCCCAGCCGCAGCGAGCCGGAGGAGAAGGCGGTACGGGTGCGGGTGGAGGTCTTGGCGAAGTAGACGCCGACCACCTGGCCGTCCAGCGGTGCGGGCCGCCGGGCGAGACCGGCGGAGAACTCGGCACCGCGGTCCACGATCCGCCGCAGCTCCGCGTCGGTGAGGTCGTCGATGGAGATCAGATGACGCATGGGGTCAGCCTTCCTGGGCCGGGTCGTGGGCCGTACGGACGTCGAGTGCGGCGGCCAGTTGCTCCACCGTGTGATGGCGCAGCGCGGTCGCGAGGTCGAGCGGGAGCCCGGCCCTGCGGGCGGCGAGCAGCAGGGGCGGTACGAGCAGGGAGTCGCCGCCGAGGTCCCTGAAGTCGTCGTGCACACCGACCTGTTCGAGGCCGAGCACCTCGGCCCAGACGGCGGCGAGCCGTCGCTCGGTGTCGGTGCGCGGCTCCACGTAGGGGGCGTCGGCGGCGGTGGCGGCGCGGGCCACGAGGGCGAACCGGTCGCGTTTGCCGTTCTCGCCGAGCGGGAGCGCGGGCAGGGCCGTGACGGTCGCCGGGATGACGGCGGCGGGCAGCACCGCGCGCAGGCGGTCGCGCAGGGCGGGCACGGAGACGGTGTGCCCCTCGGCGGGCACCACCCAGGCCGCGAGGCGCTTGCCTCCGTCGGCGGCGTCGACGGCCGCCACGAGGGCTTCGCGTACGGAGGGGTCGGCGGCGAGCGCGGCCTCGGCCTCGCCGGGTTCGACGCGGTGTCCCCGGATCTTGACCTGGTCGTCGGCGCGGCCGAGGAACTCCAGGGCGCCGCCGGGAAGCCGGCGGGCCAGGTCCCCGGTGCGGTAGAGGCGGGCGCCCGGCAGTCCGTAGGGGTCGGGCAGGAACGCGGCGGCGGTCAGGCCGGGGCGTCCGGCGTAGCCGCGGGCGAGCCCGTCGCCGCCGAGGTACACCTCACCGGCGATGCCGTCGGGGACCGGCCGCAGCGCGCTGTCCAGGAGCCGCAGGGTGACGCCCGGGAGCGGGGAGCCGAGGGCCACGAGGGTGCGCGGGGCGCGGGGCCGCTCGGGGGCGTGCAGGGCGTCGGCGTGCTGGAGTCCGGCCCGGACGCCGGCCGCTGCCGCGGCGGGGCGCGGTGCGCTGCGGTGCCGGTTCCGGTGCCTGGGCAGGACCCGCAGGGCGGTGGCGGCGACGGTGGCCTCGGTGGGGCCGTACTCGGCGGCGAGGACCATGCCGCCGGACCCGATGCGGGCGGCGACGCGGTCGGCCTGGGCGGCCGGGTAGGCGTCGCCCGCGCAGACGGCGAGCGCGGCCAGGGAGCCGAGTTCGGCGTCGGTCAACTGGGCTTCCAGGAGCGTCAGATGGCCAGGGGTGAGCCCGACGAAGGAGTAGGGCGCGCCCTTGAGGAGTTCGGCGCCGAACTCCCCCGGCCCGTATGACTGCGGGAGCAGCCGCACGGTCTGCCCGGTCATCAGGGGTGCGTACAGCGCGGGGATTCCGAGGTCGAAGCCGACGGAGGTGAACCACGGCGCGCCGCCGGTGCCCGCCGCCGCGTACTGCTCGACCGCCCAGTGCAGGTAGTGGGAGAGGGAGCGGTGGCTGATCTCGACGCCCTTGGGGGTGCCGGTGGAGCCGGAGGTGTGCAGGACGTACGCGAGCCGGTCCGGGTCGTGGGCGGTGGCGGGCCGGGCGGGTACGGGGGCGTCGGTGAGGTCCTCGGCGACCACGAGCGGGACGTCGCCCAGGCGGGCGGCGTGGCGGCGTTCGGTGACCGCGAGCGTGAACTCGGTGCCGGCGATCCGGGCGTCGGGGGTGCAGGGGTCAACGGGCACCTGCGCGGCGCCCGCCTTCCAGACGCCCAGGAGCGCGGCCACCAGGTCGGGGCCCCGGTCCAGGAGCACGGCGACCCGGGTCTCGGGCCCGGCGCCGAGGGCGCGCAGCCGGTGGGCGACGGCCTCGGCGCGGGCGTCGAGCGCGGCGTAGGAGAGGGTGGTGGAGGAGTGGCTGGCGGAGGAGTGGCTGGTGGAGGAGTGGCTGGTGGAGGAGTGGCTGGTGGACCCGAAGGCGAGGGCGGGGGCCGTCGGGGTCCGGGCGGCCTGTGCCTCGAACGCGCCGAGCATGTCGGCGGGGGTGTCGGAGTGCGGCAGGGCGGGTGCGGCGAGGGCGCCGCGCTCGTACGCGTCCGGGTAGGCGCCGCGGGCGTCGCCGTCGGCGCCGGTGCACGCCATGTCGGCGAAGACGGCGGTGTAGAGCGCGGCGAGGCGCTTGGCCCGGCCCCGGGAGAGGGTGCGGGTGCGGGAGGCGATGGACAGGTGGCCGCGCACGGGGGTGCCGACGACGAGCCGGAACTCGTTGGGGCTGTCGTCGCGGCTGGCCATGATGTCGATGAGTTCGGTGTCGACCTGGTGGAAGTCCAGGTAGTGGAAGAGGACGTCGATGAGGTGGGATTCGCCGCCGGGTCTGCGCATGGCGGGCATCGGGTAGCGGCGGTGCGGCCACAGCTCGACCTCGCGGGCGAAGACCTGCTGGGCGAGTTCGCCCCAGGTCGCGGCGGTGCGCTCGTACGGGAAGGGCACCGAGTTGAGGTACATGCCGGAGACGCGTTCGGCGCCCGCCTCCTCGGGGCGCGCGTCGGCGACCATGCCGCCGCGGAACCGCTCGGCGCGGGTGAGCAGCGAGAGGACCTTGCTGTGCGCGGCGTGCAGGACGCTCTTGTAGGGGACCTCGGCGGCGGTGGCGAGGGCGCGCAGGCCCGGTTCGACGTCGCCGAGCGGGATGTCGATGCGGTAGCGCTCGTCGCCCTCGTCGTCGCCCTGCCATCCGGCGGGGACGCTGAACCGCTCGTAGGTGTCGACGACGTGGCGCCAGTGCTCGCGGTCGGCCGGGTCGTCCAGGGAGCGCAGTTCACCGGCGACGAAGTCGGCGTAGCGAACGGCGGGCACGGGCGGGGCGGGCTCGGGCTCGGCGCCGGAGCGCAGCGCGCGGTAGGCGCGGAGCATCTCCATCAGCTGGGAGTGGTAGCTCCAGCCCTCGATGACGGGGTGGCACTCCGTGATGGACAGCCACCAGCTCTCGTCGTCGAGGAGATGGACGGCCATCCGCATGAGCGGTGCGCGGGTGAGGTCGAAGAGCTCTTCGCGGTCGCGGTCGGCGAACTCCCAGAGGGCCAGTTCACGGCGGGCGGCCGGCAGGTGGCGCAGGTCGTCGAAGACGCAGGGCATCCGCGAGGCGGCGTGGACGAGCTGGAGCGGCCGGGAGTAGCCGTCGAGGGCGAAGGAGGTCCGCATGACCTCGTGGCGTTCGACGATCAGGTCGGCGGCCCGCTGGAACGCCACCTGGTCGAAGGGGAGTTCGTCGCGGATCCGGAAGGAGGTGATGTTGTGGTAGCGGTTCTCGGTGCTCTCGCCGTACATCTCGACGAGCATCCCGGCCTGGGTGAGCGAGACGGGGTAGGCGTCGGTGACGTCGGCGGGCAGTGCGGCCCGGTCCGCCTCGCCGATGAGGGCGAACCGGGCGACGGTGCCGCCCGGTCCGGCCCCGTCGGCGTCGCCGAGGGCGGCGCGCAGCCGGGCCACGGTGCGGTGGGCGAAGATGTCGCGGACGCTGGTCTCCCAGCCGGCCTCGCGCAGCGCGCCGACGAGGGTGACGGCGCGGATGGAGTCGCCGCCGAGTTCGAAGAAGTTGTCGTGGACGCCGACGGTGTCGCGGCCCAGGACGGTGGCCCAGATCCCGGCGATGGCGCCCTCGGTGGCGTCGCGGGCCTCGACGTACGCGCCGACGGCGGTGGCGTCGCGGCCCGGGGCGGGCAGCGCGCGCCGGTCGAGCTTGCCGTTGGCGGTCAGCGGCAGGGCGTCGAGGGTGAGGTAGGCGGCGGGCACCATGTACGACGGGAGGGTCTCGCCGACGCGGGCGCGCAGCGCGGCCGGGGTGAGGTCGTCGGGTCCTGCGCCTTCGGCGGGGACGACGTAGGCGACGAGTTCCTTGGCGCCGGGGCTGTCCTCACGGACCAGGACGACGGCTTCGGCGACGGCCGGGTCCGCGGTGAGCGCGGACTCGATCTCGCCGGGCTCGATGCGGTAGCCGCGGAGTTTGACCTGGTGGTCGGCGCGGGCGACGAAGTCGAGGTTGCCGTCGGGCAGTACGCGGGCGATGTCGCCGGTGCGGTAGAGCCGGGCGCCGGCCGGGCCGTAGGGGTCGGGCACGAAGCGCTCGGCGGTCAGGTCGGGGCGGCCCGCGTAGCCGCGGGCGACGCCGATGCCGCCGATCCACACCTCGCCGGGCACGCCGACGGGCAGCGGGCGCAGGTGCTCGTCGAGGACGTACATGGTGGTGTGCGGGACGGCGCGGCCGATGGGGACGAGTTCGGTTGTGACGGGCCCGTCGAGGAAGTACGCGGAGTTGCCGACGGTGATCTCGGTGGGTCCGTACTCGGCGGCGAGGCGGGTGCCGTCGGGGCCCGCCGAGGTGGTCCAGCGCTCGGCGAGCCGGGCGGTGAAGGAGTCCCCGGCGGCGATGACGAGACCGGCCAGGCCCTTGATCTGCTCGTCCGTCAACTGCTGCTGGAGCAGGTCGAGATGGCCGGGGGTGAGTTTGATGAAGGCGTACGGGGCGCCTGCGGCGAGCAGGGCGCCGAGGTCGGCGGTGTCGAAGTCCTGCGGGAGCAGGTCGACGCTCCGGCCGGTCATCAGCGGCGCGTACAGGTCGGGTACGCCGAGGTCGAAGGCGACCGACGAGAACAGCGGGGCGCCGCCGGGGCCGGCGCCCGCGTAGGCCTGGACGGTCCAGCCGAGGTAGTTGGCCAGGCCGCGGTGGGTGACGAGGACGCCCTTGGGGCGGCCGGTGGAGCCGGAGGTGTAGATGACGTAGGCGAGCGCGTCGAGGTCGTAGCCGGTGGGCAGGGCGGCGGTGGCGGCCGCGCGGGCGGCCTGCTCGACGGGGTCGTCGGTGACCAGGACGGTGCGGCCGTCTTCGTCGCTGACCAGGGCGGCGGGGCCGTCTTCGTCGCTGACCAGGACGGCTGAACCAGCAAAGCGGTCGGCGTAGCGGGTCTCGGTGAGCACGGTCCTGGTGTCGGTGGTGGCCAGCATGTGGCCGATGCGCTCGTCCGGGTAGCCGGGGTCGATGGGTACGTACGCGGCGCCCGCGCGCCAGATGCCCAGCAGGGCGGCGACCAGGTCCGGCGAGCGGTCCAGGAGGACGGCGACGGTGTCCTCGGGGCCGACGCCGAGCCCGGCGAGCCGGCGGGCGTGGTGCTCCGACTCCTCGACGAGCCGGCGGTAGGTGTACGTGGTGTCACCGTGGCGCAGGGCGGTGGCGTCGGGGGTGGCCGCGGCCTGTTCCAGGATGGTCTCCAGGACGGGGCGCAGGGCGGTGGCGTCGAGAGCGTGGTCGGTGCCGACGGGGGTGGCCGGCCCGTCGAGGAGCAGGGCGCGCTCCTCGGGGCCGATCGGGTCGAGGGTGGAGAGCGGGGCGTCGGGGGCGGCGGCGATCCGGGCGAGGAGCCGGGTGTAGTGCCCGGCGATCCGGGCGGCGGTGGCCGCGTCGAAGAGGGCCGTGGCGTATTCGAGGCTGCCGTGCAGGGTGCCGTCGGCGCGTTCGGTGAGGTGCAGCGTGAGGTCGAAGCGGGCGATGGCACCGGCGGCCGGGACGGGCTCCGCGGTGATGCCGGGCAGATCGGGTCCGTCCGCCCCCTCCCCGGACGCGAGGTCGAACATGACCTGGAAGAGCGGTGTGGTCGACAGGTCGCGCTCGGGCTCCAGCTCGTCGGCGATCCGGTCGAACGGCGTCTCCTGGTGGTCGAAGGCGTCCAGCACGGTGGTGTGGTTGGCGGCGAGGACGTCCCGGAAGGCCGGGTCGGCGCCCCAGCGGGCCCGCAGCACCAGGGTGTTGTACGCGTATCCGGCCATCTGCCGCAGTTCGGGGCGGGTGCGTCCGGAGACGGCGGTGCCGACGGAGACGTCCCGCTTGCCGGTGTAGCGGCCGAGCAGGGTCTGGTAGGCGGTGAGCAGGACCATGAAGAGCGTGGCGTCGCCGTCGCGGGCGACCCCGCGCAGGGCGGTGGCGGTGGCGGCGGGGACGTCGAAGCCGTGTGTGGCGCCGCCCCAGGTGCGTACGGCGGGGCGGGGCCGGTCGGTGGGCAGGGCGAGCGGTTCGACGCCGGCGAGCTCCCGGCGCCAGTGGTCGAGGCCGCGGTCGGCTTCGGGTCCGCTCTGCCGGCGGGCGGCCCAGGCCGCGTAGTCGGCGTACTGGACGGGCAGTTCGGGCAGTTCCTCGCCCCGGCGGAGGGCGGCGAGGTCGGCCAGGAGCAGCGGGCGGGTCAGCGCGTCGCAGGCGATGTGGTGCATGACGACGAGCAGGACGTGGTCGTCGGGGGCGAAGCGCAGCAGCCGTACCCGCAGCGGGTGGTCGGCGGCCAGGTCGAAGGTCTCGGCGGCGCGGGCCTCGGTGAAGGCGACGGCGGCCGCGTCGCGGGCGGCGGTGTCCAGGCCGGGCCGGTCGGTGACGGCGAGGTCGACGGGCCCGGCCGGGTCGACGACCTGGCGGGGGTCGGCCGCGTCCAGGACGTAGCGGGTGCGCAGGATCTCGTGGCGGGCGGCGAGCGAGTCGAAGGCCTGCTGGAGGGTGCCCGGCGAGAGGGGGCCGCGCAGCCGGTACGCCATCGGCAGCAGGTACTCGGGGCTCTGCGGGTCGAGCTGGTGCAGGAACCACAACTGACGCTGTCCGGCCGAGAGTTCGAGGGGCTTCGTGCGGTCGGCGCGCGGGATCGCGGCGCTGCGGACGGGGGTTTCGGCGCCTCGCCCGGCACGCCCGGCGAGGCGGCGGCGCAGGAGCTCGGCGCGCAGCTCCTCCTGCGTGGGCTGCGTCGGCGCGGTGGGTGCGGTCACGACTGGTACTCCCTGTGGGCGAGGGCGAGTTCGGCTTCGGTGAGCGTCTCTATCTCGGCCGTCACGGCCTCTTCCACGGCTTCGGCGAGCCGGGCGACGGTGGGGCGTTCGAAGACGGCGCGCAGGGGCAGTTCGACGTCGAACTCCTCCTGGATGCGGGCGATGACCTGGGCGGCGCGCACGGAGTTCCCGCCGCTGCGGAAGAACCCCTGGCGGGAGCCGATCCGGTGGCCCGCGACGGCGTCGGGGCCGAGCAGCACCTCGGCCCAGATCCCGGCGATGATCTCCTCGACGGGGCCTTCGGGCGCGGTGTACGGCTCGTCGGCGAGCGCGGCAGCGAGGTCGGGCGTGGGCAGGGCCGCGGTGTCGACCTTGCCGTGCCGGGTGAGCGGCACGGTGGTGATCGGCACGAGCAGCGCGGGGACCATGTAGTCGGGCAGGCTGCGGGCGCAGTGGTCCAGGAGTGCGCTGTCGCCGGGCACGGGCAGGTCGTCGGCTGCCACCCAGTAGGCGACGAGCGCGGCGTCGGGGCCGGTGCCGTGGACGGTGACCACGGCCTGGGCGACGGCGGGGTGCTCGGCCAGGACGCCCTGGACCTCGCCGGTCTCCACCCGCCTGCCGCGGATCTTGACCTGGCCGTCGGCGCGCCCGGCGAACTCCAGTGTGCCGTCGGGCAGCATGCGGGCCATGTCGCCGCTGCGGTAGAGGCGGGCGCCGGGCTCGCCGTACGGGTCGGGCACGAACGCGGCGGCGGTCGGGCCGGGCCTGCCGTGGTAGCCGCGGGCGAGGGCGGTCCCGCCGATGCACAGCTCGCCGGTCACCCCGTACGGCACGGGCGTGAGGTTCTCGTCCAGGACCCGGACCGTGCAGTGCGGGTAGGGGCGGCCGATCGGGGTGGACTGCGCGGTGTCGTGCGCGTCCCACCGGGTGGAGGCGATGGTCGTCTCGGTGAGCCCGTACTCGTTGATGAACCGTCGCAGTCGGCGCGAGAGGTCGCGGGCGAGGGCGGGCGGGCAGTCCTCGCCGCCGGTCTTGCCGACCAGCGGGCGGCGGCCGAAGCCGGCGTCGATCAGCATCTGCCAGTGCGCGGGGGCGGCCTGGAGGTGACTGACGCCGTGCCGGTCGAGCAGCGCCAGCTGGGCGCGGTGGTCGCGCAGTTCGTGGTCCTGGGCAAGGACGACCCGACCGCCCGCGACGAGCGGCATGACGAGCTCGGTCCAGGAGATGTCGAACGTGGGCTGGGCCAGGGCGAGGTAGGCGTCGTCGGGGCCCTGCCCGAAGTCCAGGTGGGCCTGGAAGGCGCGCAGCGTCGGCAGCAGGGTGCGGTGCTCGACGGCGACCCCCTTGGGCCGGCCGGTGGAGCCGGAGGTGTACATGAGGTAGGCGAGGCGGGTGCCGTCCCCGGCGGGCAGCGGCTCGGCGTCCGCCGGCGGTGCGGCGTCCGGTTCGGTGTCCAGGGTGAGGACGGCGCCGCGGTGGATCCCGGCCAGGCGTGCGGCGCCCGCCGTGTCGGTGACGAGGACGCCCGCCCCCGAGTCGGCGAGCACATGGGCGATCCGGTCGTCGGGGGCGCCCGGGTCGAGCGGCACATGGGCGGCGCCCGCGTGCCAGCTGCCGAGGATCGTGGCGAGCAGGTCGGGGGTGCGGCCTAGCAGCACGGCGACGGTGGTCTCCGGGCCGGCGCCGAGGCCGCGCAGCCGGTGGCCGAGGAATTCGGCGCGCCGGGTCAGCCTTTCGTACGTCCAGGTCTCGTCGCCGCAGACGACGGCCGGGTCCTGCGGGGAGCACCGGGCCACCTCCGCGATCGCGGTGTGCACGCCCCCTTCGGACGCTCCGGTGATGGTGTCGCCCGCGCCGGTGGGGCCGGGGCCGTGGGCGACGAGTTCGGCGCGCAGTGCGGCGGGCAGGATGTCGGCGGTGCCCAGCCGTACCCACGGGTCGTCGGTGACCGCCTCCAGCAGGCGGGTCCAGCAGTCGGCGAACCGTTCGACGGTGGCCGGGTCGAACAGGGCGGTGGCGTACTCGGCCATCCCGAGCAGGGAGCCGTCGCCCTGGCGCTGCACGACGAACGTGAGGTCGGTGCGGGCGGCCTGCCAGGCACCCCGGAAGGCGTCGAGGTCGCCGGAGGAGGTCGCGGTGCCGGTGCGGCCCTCCTCGTGCAGATCGAACATCACCTGGTAGAGCGGGGTGCGGGCGGCGTCCCGGCTCTCGTCGAGCTCGGCCACGAGCCGGTCGAACGGCAGCTCCTGGTGGGCGAAGGCCTCGCGGGCGGTGTCGCGGACGTGGACGACGGCGTCGCGGAAGGTGTCGTCGGCGGCAGCGGCGCAGCGCAGCACGAGGGTGTTGAGGAAGAACCCGACGACATCGGCGGTCTCGGGCCGCTCGCGGCCGGCCACCGGGATGCCGACCGGGACGTCCCAGCGGCCGGTGAGGCGGGCGACGAGCGCGGCAAACGCGGTGAGCAGGGTCTGCTGGAGGGTCGCCCCGCAGCTGCGGCCGAGGGCCGCGACGCGCTCGGTGAGCGCGGCCGGGACGGTGAAGAGGTGGACGGCGCCGTGCGCGTCGCGCACCGGGGGCCGGGGCCGGTCGGTGGGCAGGTCGAGCGGGACGATGCCGTCCAGCACCCGCTTCCAGTGGTCGAGTTCGCGCGAGAGGAACGCGTCGGTGAGCCGGGCGCGCCGGTGGGCGGCGTGGTCGGCGTACTGCACCGGGAGTTCGGGCAGCCGGGCCTCGGTGCCGGTGTGCGCGGCCTCGGCGAGCGCCTTGAGGTCGCGCTCCAGGACGACTGAGGACCAGCCGTCGCAGGCGATGTGGTGCAGCGAGAGGATCACGTGCAGGTGCTCAGTCCCCCGGCGTACGGTCAGGGCCCGCCAGACGGGGCCGTTCTCCAGGTCGAAGGGGCGGGCGAACTCCTCCTGCACCAGCGCGTTCAGCTCGTCGGCGGTCGCGGCGAGCGCGGTGCGCAGCCGGGGCGGGCGGATGCCGGGCGCATCGGCGATCTGAACGGGCTCGGTGCCGTTCAGCACGTACCGGGTGCGCAGGATCTCGTGCCGGTCGGCGAGTGCGCCGAGGGCGGCGGCGACGGTGGCGTCGCTGTACTCGGCCGGCAGGGTGAGGAAGGCGGGGGCGTTCCACTCGCTGCTGCCGGGGCGCAGCCGGTCGAGCAGCCACATGCCTTGCTGGCCGGGCGAGAGCGGCAGCCCCTCGGGCTTGCGGGGTACGGGAAGGACCGTTTCCGCGATGTGCTCGTCGCCGGTCGGGTCGACGGGGCGGCCGACCAGCGCGGCCTGGGTCTCGACGGTGGTCGCGGTGAACAGGGCGCGCAGCGGTACGCGGGTGCCCGCCGACGCGGACAGGAGCTCGGAGAGCCGGGTCAGCATCAGGGAGGAGCCGCCGAGCTGGAAGAAGTCGTGGGTGGCGCCGATCTCCCCGGCGGGTATGCCGATCAGCTGCGCCCAGATCTCGGCGACGGCCCGCTCGGTGGCGTCGCGCACCGGTACGTACGCGGTCTCGGTGCGGCTCTCGGCCGGGTCGGGCAGCGCGCCCCGGTCGATCTTCCCGCTGGCGGTGAGCGGCCACTCGTCGACGGTCACGAACACCGAGGGCACCAGGACGTCGGGCAGGGTGCGGCGCAGGAAGGCGCGCAGCTCGTCGGGGCGGGGCGCCTCGCCGCGCGGCTGCACCCAGGCGGCGAGGCGGTGGCCGCCGCCGGCGGGGTCGGGCACGGCGGCGGCGACGGCGGTGCGCACCCAGGGGTGGGCGGCGAGCGCGGCCTCGACCTCGCCGGGCTCGATCCGTACGCCGTTGACCTTGACCTGCTGGTCGAGGCGGCCGAGGTATTCGAGGACGCCGTCGGCGCGCCAGCGCACCTTGTCGCCGGTGCGGTAGATCCGCTGTCCCTCGTTGTGCGGGTCGGGCACGAAGCGTTCGGCGGTCAGGTCGGGGCGGCCGAGGTAGCCGAGGGCGAGCCCGATGCCGCCCGCGTGGAGTTCGCCGGGGACGCCGACGGGCACGGGCCGTCCCTCCGGGTCGAGGACGACCACGCGCATGTTGCCGATGGGTCGTCCGATGGGGACGGCGCCGGTGTCCTGGGCCGGGTCCCACTGGTGCTCGGTGATGTCGACGGACGCCTCGGTGGGTCCGTAGGTGTTCCAGATCCGTACGCCGGGGGCGCGTTCGAGGATGCGGCGGCACAGGTCGGCGTGGAGGGGTTCGCCGGCGCTGAAGACCAGGCGCAGGGCGGTGGCGCGCTCCCAGCCGGGTTCGTCGACGAGGCGGCGGTAGACGGAGGGGACGCCCTGCAGGACGGTGACGCCGTGGTCGGCGACGGCGGCGAGCAGGGTCGCGGGGTCGCGCTCGGCGCCTTCGGGGGCGAGCACGAGGGCGGCACCGCTGATGAGCGGGGAGAACAGCTCCAGTCCGGCGGCGTCGAAGCCGACGGTGGTCTTGAGCAGCACCCGGTCGGCGGGGCCGAGCCGGTGGCGGTGGGCCAGCCAGCGCACCCGGTTGGCGATGCCCTCGTGCGGGACGAGGACGCCCTTGGGGCGGCCGGTGGAGCCGGAGGTGTGCAGGACGTAGGCGGGCCGGGCCGGTTCGGCGACGAACTCCGGTGCTGAGGCGGCCTGTTCGCCGGTGACGTCCTCGACGAGCAGTACCCGGGTGGCCGCGGGCAGCTTGTCGGCGGTGGACCGCTCGGCAAGGGCCACCGGTGCCCGCGCGTCGTCGAGGACGAGGGCGATGCGGCTCTCGGGGTGGTTGGGGTCGAGCGGTACGTAGGCACCGCCCGCCAGCCAGACGCCGAGGAGCCCGGCGACCAGGTCGGGCCCGCGGCGCAGGCACACGCCCACGAAATCACCGGGGCGCACGCCCAGAGCGTGCAGCCGGGTGGCGAACAGAGCGGCGCGCGCGCCGAGTCCGGCGTACGTGACCACGCTTCCGTCGGCGCCGATCACGGCGGGCGCGTCGGGCGTACGGGTGCGCTGGGCGGCGAACAGCGCGGGCAGCAGGGGCGCGGTCCTGGGCCGGGCAATGGTTGCACCGGTGTACGAACCCGACAGCGTGCGGTCGTTCACAGTCTCTCCTCCATCGGGATCGGGCGGCGCGGTGGGGGTCGGGCCCGGCCTCGGATCCGGCGGCCAGTTCGGTCAGGCGGCGGTGGCGTCCATGCGGCGGCGCAGGCTCAGCGGGCGCAGGTCGGTCCAGATCTCGGTGATGCGCGCGAGGCACTCCTCGCGGGTGCCCTCGGTGCCCTCGGCGTGCCAGCCGGCCGGCAGGGCGCGGTCGGCCCACCAGATCGAGTACTGCTCCTCGTCGTTGAGCACGACGCGGTACAGGGTCTCTTCGGTCTGCTGCTCGCTCATCAGTTCGACGCCCCTTCGTGTGGTCGGTTATGGCCATGTTTGAAGGGCGTCCTATCCGGGCCCTATGCCGGCCATGTATTCATCGAGCCCGGGGCGTGGCGGGCCAATGCAGTTGCTTTGGAGGTTGTCTCACGTGGCAAGTTTCGCGAGCTTCCCGCAGCAGGTCAGGGCAGCGGCCATGACCAGGCCTGGGCTCTGCCGGTCGTTGCGGTCCACGTACGGGATCTTGAGACCGCGAGCAGCCCATGGAAGGTTCATGCCGCATGATCGATGAATTCGCGAAGGACAACCTGCACGGGAGACTGCGGCAGGACCGCAAGGCGCTGCTCTGGAAACTCGACGGCTTGTCCGAATACGACGCCCGCCGGCCTTTGACAGCGACCGGGACCAACCTCCTCGGCCTGGTCAAGCACGTGGCCACCGTCGAGGCCAGGTACTTCGGCGAGGTCTTCGACCGCCCTTCCCCGGAACCGCTGCCCCGGTGGCAGGACTACAACGGCAGCGATCTGTGGGCGACCGAGGACGAGACCCGCGATCAGATCATCGGGTTCTACCGGCGCACGTGCGAACACTCTGACGCGACGATCAACGAGCTTCCCCTCGACGCCCCCGGCCACGTGCCGTGGTGGCCGGAGCCTTGTCCCAACACGAACCTGTTCGCCGTCTTGGTCCATGTCCTCGGCGAGACCAACCGGCATGCCGGGCACGCCGACATCCTGCGCGAGGGCCTCGACGGCCGGACCGGGGTGCGCCCCGAACACGAGACGCAGATCGACGAGGAAGCCCGTGCGGCCTACTGCGCGAAGATCGAGCAGGCCGCCAGGACGGCCGCACCAATCAAGGCTTAGAGGTTGCCTCACGTGTCTTGATGTCCGTGCGGCATGCTGCCGGTCGTGGGCGCTGATCTGTCGAAGCGTCTGGTTCCTGATGAACTCTGTCCCGCTCGCCGTCACCGTGTCCGGCGCGAACATGCACGACAGCCTCGCCCTCAAGCCGCTCATCCGCGGCATACCCGCCCGTCAGGTCCCGCCGGGGACCACGGCGGCGCCGATCCGTCACGGCCGTCTCGGCCGGCCCCACGGCTGGGTCAGCCCGGCTTGACCGCCAGCGTCGCGAAATAGTGCGACATATATTGAGCGGATGCGTTGGATTGGTGCGGCGCTTCCGCGAAGGCGGTGAGGACGAACCCCGCGGCGAGTTGCCCGCCGATCTGGTCGGTGAGGGTGTGGCTGTATTCAAGGGGGGCATCCGCGCCGAACTTCGTGGCGCGTTCCTCGGCGGAGTACTGCGTGACATCGCTGTAGGGCAGCTTGTGCACGACGATCAGCTCGCCGCGCTCGTCGAGCGCCTCGTGGTCGAACAAGTACACATCAGGGTTGAGGAAGCCCACGAGCAGAGTTCCGCCCGGTCGCAGGACACGGAAGCACTCACTCCACACCGCTGCCAAGTCCGGTACGAACAGGTTGGAGACCGGATGGAATACAACGTCGAATGTTGCGTCGCCGAAGGCGCTGAGGTCGCGCATGTCGCCCAGGACGGTGCGCAGCTCGAGTCCGTCGCGCGCCGCCACCATCCGGTCCTGGCCGAGCTGGCGGGGTGAGTTGTCGAATACGGTGACCCGCGCCCCTGCGGCGGCGAGGATCGGACCCTGCTGGCCACCGCCGGAGGCCAGGCACAACACGTCCTTGCCGGTCAGCTCCGTCGGCAGCCAGGAGCGGTCGACTGCCTCACGCCCGATGAGAACAATCGACCAGTCGCCCCTGCGGGCGCGCTCGACATCCTCAGCACTCACCGGCCTCGACCACTCGTTGCCCTCTTGGACACACTTGTCCCAGGCTGCCCGATTGTGGGCAACCGGGTCGACAACAATGTCCTGCACGTTGAACTCCCTGCTACAGCCAAGCGGACACCTGCGGTACTGACAGTTCGGTGCCGCCAGCCAACACGATTGCAGGGTGCGGGCTCAACGAAATTAGCGGGCATCAAGGTGTCCACGGGCTCGACGGGTGGTCGCGCAGCGGGTGCGTAAGCGCTGGTTGCCGGGTTGCGGAAGCCGTAGGCGTCGCGGGCGATTGTCTTGATGACCCGGTTGGTGTCTTCGGAGCCGGCGTTGGTGATCCCGGTGTGCAGGAACGCAAGGATCTCTGGCCACCATGTCTCGACGGTTGTGGCTAGGCGCTGCAGTTCGGGAAGATCGGCGTCGGCGCATCGGCGGTAGAACCGGCACAGCAGATCGCGGACCTGTTCCCGGTCCGGGCGGTGGCAAGCAGGTCCAGGAAGTCTTCCTTGGCGTTCCACGCGACGGTGATCGGCGCGCCGATCACCCTGGGCAGGTTGGACAGCTCGTCGAGGAGAGCGCCGACGAGAGATCCGGCCCGGCAGTGGATGCCTGCGCAGTCGACAAGAAGCGCATGGCGTTGGGGTGTCAGACGGTTTATTCGTCCCAGGCGTTCGGGCCGGATGGTGCCCTCACGGGCGACGAATGGCTCGCCGTCGAGCATCCTGAGCAGGTTGCCGGAGTGCTGTTGATCCCCAATGACCAGTCCTACGACGGACGAACCTGCGAGACGGACATCAAGGACGGTGGCGGACCGCATCCCCCGGAACCAGCCGGCACGGGGGACCAGTTGTAAGGCGGTCAAGGCGGTTGAGCGCGAGGTACGGGTCTGCCTGCGCCCCTGTGTTTGCGCTGTACCGTACCCGCGCGAGCGGAAGCACCGATCTCCCGCTCGTGGTTGCATCGCGTCGGCCGGCCACGAGCGAGCCTGTTCCCCGCGCCCGATGCGCGGGAGGCCACTCAACGCGCAGCGGCGTCGGTGAGGATTGCCCCAAGTCGTGCTCGGCACTCGGCGACGAAGGAGGGGAAGGTGTTCCAGTAATAGGAGATTCCGCTGACGCCCACCGCGATCGCCCAGGCGCGGGCACGGGCCCAGGTCAGATCGTCGAGGCTCAATGTGTCCCAGTAGGTCTGTCGTGCTTGTGGCGGCAGGTCCCAGAGTGTGGAGTGCTCGGCGTCGGGAAAGCCGACCGAGAGTCCTCCGAAGTCGATGACTGCGTGGAGCTTGCCTTCCCGGACCAAGAGGTTGGTCGGCTTGAGGTCGCCGTGGAGCCACACGTGAGGTCCGGAGGGCTCGGGCAGTGCGAGCGCGGCTCGCCACAACTGTTCCAGAGAGTTGACGTCGAGCTCAGAACCCACGGTGGTTCGGCAATCGTCGAGACACCCAGCGATCCACTGGTCGCACGGCCCCAAGCTGCCTCCCCGGTACCAGCTGAGGCCATCCGCGCGAGTCGCTCCCATGAGGTCGATGCTGTGGAGTTCCCGCACGACCGCCGCGAGATCGGCTCCAAAGGCGGCCCAGTCCCGGACGGTGTCCGGGCCGGCCTCGACACCGTCAATCCAGCGGTAGACCGACCAGGTCAGAGGGAAGACGTCGGTGGGCGTCCCGGCGTGGACGGCCTCGGGAATCGGACATGCGAGGAAGGGCGCCAGGCGAGGAAGCCATTCCTGCTCCTTCCGCACGGACTGTCCCTTCTCGGTAGTTCGTGGAAGTCGCACGAGCAGGTCATCGCCCAGCCGATACATGGTGTTGTCCGTGCCCGTGCCCGCGGGCGACAACGGCAGGTCGGCCCACTCCGGGCGCTGGGCCTTCAGCAGTGACCGGACCAGCGTCTCGTCGACCGGGATCTCATCCTCGTGAAGTGTCACGTCGGAAATCTCACCGCAGGAGCGAACGGGAAGCCAGTGACTTTCTGAACGAGGCAGGCGACGGGACACGCGCGTGAGACGCATGGCGGGGCCCCTGACGCGGGGAGAGCGCCAGGGGCCCCTGGTCCATTCGCACGCGGTCCGACTACACGTCAGGCCGCCTGGGGAAGGCGGTCCCGCGACCCTCCGAGGGCCGCCTCGACGTCGTGGTCGAGGACCCAGTCGACGCTCTCGGCGTCGATGCGGCGCTGCGCGGCGGCGTCTTTCGGCTGCTGCCCGGTCCGGGAGCCGAGCTGCACGCGGGTGGTGTGCGGCCGGCGCGCCTCCTCGTAGCGGCGCAGTGCGGCGGCGATGCCGTCCGCGCCGGGCGCCGCGCCTTCGAGGCAGACGGCGAGCGCCACGGCGTCCTCCACGGCCTGGTTGGCGCCCTGTCCGTGGTGCGGGAGCATCGGGTGGGCCGCGTCGCCGACCAGGGTGGTGCGGGAGGTGCTCCACCGCTCCAGCGGCTCGCGGTCGTACAGCGCCCAGCGGCGCACCTCGCCCGCCGCGTCGGCGAGCGCGCGCACGGCCGGGTCCCAGCCCGTGAGGACGGCGTCCAGGTCGGTGCGGTCGCCCGCGCTGGTCCACGACTCGGCGGCGCCCTCGGCGGCCGGGGTCACCACGACGTAGGTGAACTGCCGGCCCCCGGCGACCGGGTAGAGCAGGACGCGCGCGGTGGGGCCCGCGTACATGTACATCAGCGCGGGGTCCAGGTCCGGCAGGTCGGCGGCGTCGACCACACCGCGCAGGGCGCTGTTGCCGGAGTAGACCGGGGCGTCGGCGCCCGCGACCGCGCGGCGGACCGCCGAGTGCACGCCGTCCGCGCCGATCAGCACGTCGGCGTGGGCGTCGGTGCCGTCCGCGAAGTGCAGGACGACCCCGTACACGGTCTCCTCGTACCGGACCAGCTCCTTGCCGGTGTGCACCCGATCGGCGGGGACCCGGGAGGACAGCATCCGGTGCAGGTCACCGCGGTGCACGGTGTAGTACGGGGCACGGAACCGCTCCTGCCACGCCTCGCCCATCTCCTGGCGGGCCACGGTGGCGCCGTTGTGGAAGGCCCGGACCTCCAGGGCCTCGGGGCGCACCGCGCACCGCTCCAACTCCGGCCCGAGACCGAGCCGTTGGAGCAGTCGGGTGCCGTTGGGGCCGAGGTGCATGCCGACGCCCTGCTCGCGCAGCTCCTCCCCCCGCTCGTAGACCTGGACGTCCAGGCCCCGGTGGTGCAGTGCGGCGGCGGCCGTCAGACCGCCGAGTCCCGCACCCACGATCGCGATGCGCATGGTCATCGGTGTTCCCAGGAGTTCTCGAAGGATTCGAAGTCGTCGAAGTCGGCGACGTCGTCGAAGGAGGTGGTGCCGAGGGCGAGCAGTGCGGCCGTCTCGTCCTGTCCGGCCAGTTCCACGTCGGCGATCCGGGTGCCCGGGTCGGCGACTGCTGCGGCGAGCATCCGCTCGTAGCCGTCCGCGAACCGCTCGACCGTGGTGCGGTCGAGCAGGTCGGTGTCGTACGAGAAGACGGCGGTGACACCGTCGGGGGTCTGCTCGATGCGCAGCAGCAGGTCCAGCTGGCCCTCCTGCTGCGGGACGTCGACGAGGGCGATGTCCAGCCCCTTGTACGCGACGGACGGGCCGATGATCTGCCCCGGCGGGACGTTGGGCACCGGCGGGTCCATCCGGTCCATCTGGACCAGGAACAGCGCGGTACGGAAGACGGTGGCCTGCGGGAAGGCCAGGGCGCACGGGTAGCGGACGTTGACCATGCCCCGCATCACCCGCTCGCCGGCCAGCGCGGCGGTGCCCCGGAAGGTGCTGGTGGCGTCGAACTCGGCCCGTACCGGCATGGTGTTGAGGAAGCAGCCGATCACGTCCCGCTGCGCCTTGCCCATCCGGCTGGTCGCGGGCACCCCGAGGACGAATTCCTCCTGGCCGGTCCAGCGGTGGGTGAGTGCCTGGAAGACGCCGAGCAGATACGCGAACGGGGTGACGCCCGCGTCGTCGGCCGCCGCGTCGAGCCCCTGGGCGGTGGCCGGGGCGAGCACGCGGACCACGGTGCCGCCCCGGAGCGAGCGCACGACGGGTCGCGGCCGGTCCAGCGGGAGCTCCGCGGCGGGCGCCCCGGCTACCGACTCGCGCCACCGGTCCGCGCCGCGCCGCCCCGCCTCGGAGGCGATGTGGCGCAGTTCCTCGGCGGCGTGGTCGGCGTACGAGCCGGGGATGGGCCGCCAGGCAGGCGCGGTGCCGGTGGAGATGCCCGCGTAGGCGTCGAGCAGGTCGCGGACGAGCAGCCAGCGCGAGGTGAAGTCGCTGACGATGTGGTGGGCGGCGGTCACCAGTGCCCACTCCTCGTCGGAGCGGCGCAGCAGCACGACCCGGAAGGCGCCGGACTCCAGGCGGAAGGGGCGGGCGCCCGCCTCCTCCGCGGCCCGTCGCAGGCCCTCCTCGTCGATGGAGTCGAGGTCCCTGAACTCCATGTGGACCAGGGCCCGTTCGGCGGCGGTGCGGACCGGGGTGCCGTCCTGCTCGGTGAAGACGGAGCGCAGCAGCTCCTGCCGGTCGCCGACGGCGGTGACCGCCTCGGCCATGGCGGCCGGGTCGACGGGTCCGCGCAGCAGCAGCGGCATCACGATGTTGTAGGAGGCGCTCTCCGGTGCGACGCGGTACGCGGTCCACATCGCTTCCTGGATGGCGGTCAGCGGCAGGGTTCCCCCGGCCGTGGCGCGCTCGTCGGTGCCGGTCGCGGTGGTCATCCGCAGCCTCCCGCGTGGCTCATGTCGGTGGTCCGGCCCGCGGCGGGCACGGCGGGCGGCTCGGCGGCGGTGGACGCGGGGGCGGTGGTGGCGGGGGCGAAGGACGCCGCGAAGTCGGTGACGCGGTCCAGGCCCCAGTACGGCTCGCTGCCGTTGATGAAGTACGGCACGCCGAAGACGCCGTCGCGGTGCACGTCGAGCAGCGCCCGTACGCCCTGTTCGCGCACGAGCGGGTGGTGGGGGGCCTGGGCGACCTCCGCACCGTCCAGGCCGATCTCCTCGGCCAGTTCACGCACCACGTCCGGGTCGCAGATGTCGCGCCCCTCCAGCCAGCGGGCCCGCCCGGCGCGCTCGACCCAGGCGCGGCCGAGCCCCTCGCGCTCGGCGAGGAACCAGGTCAGGTGGGCCGGCTCCCACCAGGGCTTGCGGTCCACCGGCCAGGTCAGCGCCAGGCCGCGGTCGGCGGCGAGCCTGCGCACGTCGCGCAGGATGTAGAACTGCTTGGCCCGGGACATCGGGTGGAACGGGAACTCGGCGCCGGGCGAGACTTCGGCGAGGAGCTTCTCGCTGGTCGGGTCCGGCTCCCAGAACGGGCGCCACTCGACGCGGTCCAGCAGCTCCGGGTGGTCGCGCTCCAGGTCGGCGAGGGCGAAGAAGTTGTAGGGGCTGCGCAGGTTGAAATAGAACCGGGGCGGCTTGGTGGTGCGGGCGGTCATGGCGAACTCCTTGGGATCACGGGAGGACCGGGGTGTCAGACGACCAGGCCGCCGTCGATGGAGAAGACCTGTCCGGTGATGTAGGAGGCACGGTCGGAGGCGAGGAACGACACCAGCTCGGCGACCTCCTCGGGCTCCCCGAACCGGCCGAGCGGAATGCTCCTGGTCATGTCCTTGGCGTACTTCTCGGAGAGTCCGCCGGTCATGTCGGTACGGATGAAGCCGGGGGCCACGGTGTTGGCGCGCAGCCCGGCCCGGCCGCCCTCCTTGGCGAGGGCCTTGGTGAAGCCGATGATCCCGGCCTTGGAGGCCGAGTAGTTGGTCTGGCCGGCCTGCCCCTGGGACGCGACCGAGGAGAGGGTGATCACGGTGCCCCGGCGGCGCTTCATCATCGGGAAGACGAGCGCCCTGGCGAAGTTGTACGTGCCGTCGAGGTTGGTGCGCACCACGGCGTCCCAGTCGTCGTCGGTGAGCGTGGCCAGGTTGCTGTCCCGCACGATTCCGGCGGCGGTGACGAGGGTGTCGACCGGGCCGAGGGTGTTCTCGGTCTCGGCGACGAAGGCGCGCACCGCGTCCCGGTCGGTGACGTCGACGCGGCCGGCCAGCGTGCGGGCGCCGTGCTCCCGGGCCGCTTTCGCGGCGAGTTCGGCCGCTTCCGCCCGGGACTGGTAGCACAGGGCCACGTCGTATCCGTCGCGGGCCAGGACCTCCACGACGGACCGCCCGATACCGCGCGATCCACCGGTGACGAGGGCCACCGGCCTGGGAGTGTCGGACATGGTGCGTGCCCTTTCTGCGAGTGCTGCGCGGGAGGGTGGGGTCTTGCGGAGGGCTCTCAGCCGAGGCGGAGCAGGGCCGCGCCGACGGTGCCGTCCCGGTCGACGGCGGTGACCAGGGCGATCCGGTCCACCAGTTCGGGGCGGGCGGCCGACTCGGCGAGTACGGCGGCGAGCTGGAAGGCGGCACCGGCCGCGGTGGCGTCGCCGATGAGGGGGCGGACGGCGAGGCGAGGCGCGGCGAGGCCGTCCAGGGCCGCCGTCTCCTCCTTGCCGAAGACGCCGGGCGGGGTGCCGGGGGCGACGATCGCGATGTCGTCGGGGGTCGCCCCGGCGGCGGCCAGGACCTCGTCGGCGCAGCTCCTCAGCACGGCGGAGGCACGGCCCGTGTTCCTGAAGGCCCGGAAGCGGCAGCCGAGCACCGTGGCCAGGACGGTGCGTCCGCTGTCGCGGGCCGCCGCTCCGCTCTCCAGGAGGAAGAGCGCCGCGCCCTCGCCGAGCGGTTCGGCGGCGCTGCCGCCGTGGTCGGCGACGTGCTCCAGCCGGGCGCGCTGTACGGAGAACTCCTCGGCGGCGCCCGCGAGGAGTGCGGTGGCGTGGCCGCCGCGCAGCAGCCGGGAGGCGTAGTTGAGGGCGAGCAGCCCGGTGGCGGCGCCGCCGGAGACGGTGACGTTGGGGCCCTTGAGCGTGTGCCGGATGGCGCTCTGCCCGGTGGGGCAGTTCATCACGGTGTTGGGGAACCTGGCGGGGTCGACCAGGTAGGGCGCCTTGCCGGTGAGGGCGTCCCGGGTGAAGTCCATGATCGACTGGACGCTGCCGGAGGTGCCGAGCACCAGGCCGGTGCTCTCGGGGTCGGCGGCCAGGCCGGCCCCGTACTCCTCCAGGAGCATGCCCACGGTGGTGGCGGCGATGGCGGTGACCCGGTCCATGGAGCGGGTGCCCTTGCGGCCGAGGACGGCCTTGATGTCGAAGCCGGGTATGAGTCCGGCCTCGTCGTAGGGCACCGGCCACTGTTCGCTGTCGAGGGCGGCGACGGCGCGCCGCCCCTCGCGCAGTCCGGCCGTGAATCCGTCCCGGCCCAGCCCGTACGGGGAGGACACTGCCCAGCCCGAAACGACCAGGTCCTGCGCGGTGGTGACCGCGTCGGCTGACATTCCGTCCAACTCCTCTCAGGCCGCGTCGGGCCGGTTCAGGCCGCCGCTGTCGCGTCGGCGGGCAGGGTTTCGGCCGCGTTCTCGTCCCAGTGGCCGAGCATCAGGACCGCGTTGTTCCCGCCGAAGGCGAGGCCGTTGTTCTGCACGACCCGCAGCCGGGCCTCGACCGCCTCGTTGGGTACGCAGTCGACCGCGCACTCGGGGTCGGTCGTGCGGTGGTTGATGGTGGGCGGGATGAAGCCCTCCCGCAGCGCCAGGGAGCAGGCCGCGGCGGCCAGCGCGCTCGCGGCGCCCATGGTGTGGCCGATCATCGACTTGATCGACACGGTGCGCGGCAGTTCGTCGCCGAAGACCTGCCGGATCGCCCCGACCTCGGTGACGTCGTTGGCCTTGGTGCCGGTGCCGTGCGCCGAGATGAAGTCGACGTCGGACGCCTCGATGCCGGCGTTGCGGTGGGCGGCGGTGATGCACCGTGCGATGGAGTCCCGGTCGGGCGCGACCGGGTGGCTCGCGTCGCAGGACAGCCCGTATCCGAGGACTTCCGCGTAGATGCGGGCGCCGCGTCCCAGCGCGGACTCCAGGGACTCCATCAGGAGGATCCCGGCGCCCTCGCCGGTCAGGATGCCCTGCCGGTCGGCGTCGAAGGGGCGGCACACGTCGGGGGCGATGGTGCCGAGCCGGTAGAAGCCGGTGAAGGTCTTGCGGCACAGGGCGTCGGCCCCGCCGCAGAGCGCCATCTCGACGTCACCGGAGCTGATCGCGTCGTAGCCGGAGCCGACCGCGTAGTTGCCGGCCGCGCAGGCGGTGGGGACGGTGACCGTCTCCACGTCCTCCAGGCCAAGTTCGCGGACGATGCCGGCCGAGAGCCGGCCGGGCCACACCCGGCGGGCGACGGTGGCGTCGAGCCGGTCCTCGCCCTCGGCGACCTGAAGGCCGATCAGGTGGTCCAGGTCACGGGACTCGCCGTCGGTGGTGCCGACCGAGACCAGGGTGCGCCTGGCCCGTACGTCGTCCTCGGTGAGTCCCGCGTCCGCGACCGCCATCCGGCTGCCGGCCACCGCGAACTGCGCTGCCCGGCCGAGCTCGTCGGCGGCCATGTCGCGCAGCCACGCCTCGGGGTCGAAATCGGTGATCTCGCAGGCGTTGGAGTACGCGAATCCGGTGGTGTCGAAGGCGCCGATCGGTTTGGCGCCGCTGCGCCCGGCCCGCAGGCCGTCGGCGAAGGCGTCCACCCCGGTGCCGATGCTGGTCACCACGCCGAGCCCGGTGATCACCACCCGGTGCCGGGGGGCCGTGCGCGGCGCCGTGCCGCCCGTCGCTCCGCTCACTTTCCCTCGGCCTCCGCGACCACGGCGTACACGCCTGCCAGGTTGATCATGCGGCTGAGCTCGGCCTGCTCCAGGACGAGGCCGAAGTTGCGCTCCATGGAGGCGAGGATCTCGATGGTGCGCAGGGAGTCGGCGTCGTGCTCCTCCTTGAAGAGGCTGGTGTCGGTGACCTCGTCGAGTTCGAGTTCGAGGATGTCGCAGACGATCTCCTTGATCTCGGCCTTGCGCTCGGTGCTGAGGTCGGCGATCTGGGTGGTCATGTGGTGCCTCCGGGTCTCGGTTCGGGTTTTCTCGGGGTCTGTGGTGCTGTTCGCTGGAGCTGCTCACCGGTGCTGCTCGCTGGAGCTGTCCGCTGGTGAGGAAAGCCTGCGGTGACGCGCTATTACTGGGCTATATCGGCCAGTTGGCCCACGAACCCGGCGTCCGACGGCCCGTCCCACAGGTGGGCGACGTCCCCGAAGTGCTGCTGCACCCAGGTGTCGTCGTAGATGGTGTCGAGGTAGCGGTCGCCGCCGTCGGGCAGCACGATCACCACGTTGGAGCCGGGCGGTATGCCGGGGGCGAGCCGGGTCAGGGCCGCGACGACCGCGCCGGACGAGCCGCCGGCGAGGATCGCCTCGCGGCGCACCAGGGTGCGGCAGCCCACCACGCAGTCCAGGTCACCGACGTGCACCACCCGGTCCGCGTCGGACCGCCGCAGCAGTTTGGGCGCGACGGACGCGCCGTGGCCGGGCACCAGACGGGCGCAGTCGACGGGTGAGTCGAACAGCACGCTGCCGAGGGCGTCGACCGCGTTGACGGTCGTGCCGAGGTGGTGCCGGCGGATGTACTCGGCGCAGCCGCCGAGCGTGCCGCTGGTGCCCGCGGCCACGACGAGCTGGTCGACCTTGCCGTCGAGGGCTTCGGCGATCTCCCCCATCGTGGTCTCGTGGGCCCGCCGGTTGAGCGGATTGGCGTACTGGTCGGGCCAGTAGGCGTCGGGGGTGGTCGCCATGAGTTCGGCGACCCGGTGCAGCCGGGCGGACAGCAGTTCCCCGGTGGCCGGGTCGGGCTCGGTGATGATCTCGACCTCGGCCCCGTAGGCCCGCAGGATCGCGATGTTCTGCCGGGTGGTGCGGGTGTCCACCACACAGACGAGCCGCAGGCCGTAGTAGCCGCAGATCTGCGCGAGCCCGATCGCGAGGTTTCCCGAGCTGGACTCGATGACCGTCGAACGGCCCGGGACGAGCTCCCCGGACCGGATCTTCGTGGCCACCATGTTCAGCGCGGAGCGGTCCTTGACACTACCGCCGGGGTTGAAACGCTCCACCTTGGCGAACACCCGCGAGGTGAAACCCGGCATCAACCGTTCGAGCTCTACGAGCGGGGTTCCTCCCACAGTGGAAAGGATGCCTTTCAGCCCCGTCTCCGGCTCCCGTTCTGTGCTCGCCATGTGATGCGGCCATCCTCTGCTGGGAGATACGAGTGCGGAATCAACAGGTCCCAGGCTGTGCCCGCGCGCTATACGCCCTCCATAAATCCCGACACCCTGCGATCTCATTCGGCCTTTTCCGCCGGGTTATAGAAGTGCCGTAGAGCTGCTGCCGACTCTGGCCATCCCCACAGTTCCGCCACCACAACTCCGCCAGAAGAGGAAATTCGATATGACGGGCACCTCCACCGCAACAGACAACGCCATCAAGAAGGTCGTGATCCTCGGCGGCGGTACGGCCGGCTGGATGACCGCCGCCTATCTCGGCAAGGCCCTCCAGAGCACGGTCGACGTCACGGTCCTGGAGGCGCCGAGCATTCCGCGCATCGGTGTGGGAGAGGCCACCGTGCCCAATCTGCACCGCGTTCTCTTCGACTTCCTCGGAATCGAGGAGGAGGAGTGGATGCGCGAGTGCAACGCCAGTTACAAGATGGCGGTCCGCTTCATCAACTGGCGTACTCCGGGCAAGGGCCAGAGCAGTCCGCGTGAGCTCGACAAGGGCGGTCCGGACCACTTCTACCACCCGTTCGGCATCAGCCCGGAGCACGACAACACCCCGATGTCGCACTACTGGTTCAAGAACAAGTACGAGGGAAAGACGGACGAGCCGTACGACTACGCCTGCTTCCGCGAGGCGCCGCTGATGGACGCCAACAAGGCGCCGCGGCACCTGGACGGCACCTCGCCCACCCGGTACGCGTGGCACTTCGACGCGGCGCTCGTCGCGGACTTCCTGCGCCGGTTCGCCACCGGGAAGCAGGGCGTGCACCACATCCAGGACGAGATGACGCGCGTCGAGAAGGACGAGCGGGGCTTCGTCAAGGCCCTGCACACCAAGGAGGGCCGGGTCCTCGACGCGGACCTGTTCGTGGACTGCTCCGGCTTCCGCAGCCTGCTGATGAACCAGGCGATGGAGGAGCCCTTCGTCGACATGAGCGACCAGCTGCTGTGCGACCGCGCGGTCGCCACGGCCGTGCCGCACGACGACGAGGCCAACGGCGTGGAGCCGTACACCTCGGCGATCGCGATGTCCTCCGGGTGGACCTGGAAGATACCGATGCTGGGCCGCTTCGGCACCGGTTACGTCTACTCCAGCCGCTTCACCACGCAGGAGGAGGCCACCGCCGAGTTCTGCGAGCTGTGGGGCCTGGACCCCGAGACCACCCAGTTCAACCACGTGAAGTTCCGGGTCGGCCGCAACCGCCGCGCCTGGGTGAAGAACGTCATCGGCATCGGCCTTTCCAGCGCCTTCCTGGAGCCCCTGGAGTCCACCGGCATCTACTTCATCACCGCCGCTGCCTACCAGCTGGCGAAGCACTTCCCGGACAAGACGTTCAACCAGGCCCTGGTCGACAACTTCAACAAGGAAATAGAGGTGATGTTCGACGACACCCGCGATTTCATCCAGACCCACTTCTACTTCGCGCCGCGCACCGACTCGCCCTTCTGGCGCGCCAACAAGGAACTGAAACTCGCCCCGAGCATCCGCGAGAAGATCGACGCGTACAAGGCTGGCCTTCCGGTCAATCCCGCGGCCACCGACGACACGACCTACTACGGGAATTTCGAGGCGGAATTCCGTAACTTCTGGACCAACGAGCGCTATTACTGCATCTTCGCCGGCCTCGGTCTGGAGCCGGACGCACCGCTGCCGATCCTTTACCACAAGCCGGAGTCCGTGGCCGCCGCGCAGGCCATGTTCACCAAGGTCAAGAAGGAGCAGCAGGAACTCCTCAACTCCCTGCCGAGCACCTACGAGGCGCTCCGCCAGCTGCACGGCAAGTAGTCGTGCCGCACCGCGCCGCCCGGCAGCCGGGACTCCTCTCCGGCCGGCTGCCGGGCGCGCGGCACACGTCTTCGACAGGAGAAACCATGACCGACCGGCCCGTTCCGGAAGCCGACATACGCCCGCTGATGGGCAGTTTCCCCTCCGGCGTCTCCGTGGTGACGACGCTCGACGCCGACGGCACGCCCCGCGGGATGACCTGCAGCTCACTGGCGAGCGTGGCGCTCTCCCCGCCGACGCTCGTGATCTGCCTGCGCACGGCGAGCCCCACCACCGAATCCGTGCTGTCCAGTGGGCAGTTGGCGCTCAACCTGCTGCACGAGGACGCGCACGGCACCTCCGACCTCTTCAGCTCCGGCAACCCCGACCGGTTCGCGCTGAGCGAGTGGCGGCTGCCGCTGGGCGCGGGCGGCCCGCATCTGACGGAGGCCGCGCACGCCATCGCCGACTGCGCTGTGGTCGGTACGCGGGAGGTCGGGGACCACACCACCGTCTTCGCCCAGGTACGGCGGTTCACCGCCGACGAGTCCGCCCAGCCGCTGTTGTACGGGCGGCGCCGCTACGCACGCTGGTCGGACGCCACGGCGACCGCCAAGGAAGGAGCCGGCCGTGTCGGCACGTGACCCCCTGCCCGATCTCCTGATCGCCATCCCCGTGGTCATCCTGGTGTGCCAGGCGGGCGCCCAGCTGTTCCGCAGGTTCGGCCAGCCGCCGGTCATCGGCGAGATCACCCTCGGCATCATGCTGGGGCCGTCACTGCTGGGCTGGATCTCGCCCGCGGCACAGACCTGGCTGTTCCCCGAGTCGGTGCTGCCGTACATCAGCGCCTTCGGCAACATCGGCCTGCTGGCCTTCATGTTCCTGATCGGCCTCGAACTGGACCTCGGCACATTGCGCGGCCATCGCGGTACCGCGGTCGCGGTCAGTCAGGCCAGCATCGTCCTGCCACTGGTCCTGGGCTCGCTGCTGGCCCTCGCGATGTTCGGCTCGTTCGCGCCGCCGGGCGTGGGCCGGTTGCCGTTCGTGCTGTTCATCGCCGTGTCGATGAGCATCACCGCGTTCCCCGTCCTGGCCCGGGTGCTCACCGACCGGGGCCTGATCGGTACCCGGATCGGCTCGCTGGCCATGGCGTGCGCGGCGGTCGACGACGTGACCGCCTGGTGCCTGCTGGCGGCGGTGGTCGCGGTGTCGACGAGCGGTTCGCCGGCCGAGGCGCTGACGACGGCGGCGCTCGCCGCGGTCTTCCTCGCCGTCATGGTCTACGCGCTGCGTCCGCTGCTCGCCCACTGGGCGAAGCGGGCCGAGCGGACCGTGGACGGTGTGGTCCTCGTCGTCCTCTTCAGCGGCCTGTGCCTCTCCGCACTGGCCACCGACAGGATCGGTGTGCACGCGCTGTTCGGCGCCTTCGTCTTCGGTCTGGTCACTCCTCGGGGATCCAGGGTCATCGAGCGCTGCACGGCTCGGCTGCGCGCGTTCTCGGTTCCGGTGCTGCTGCCGCTGTTCTTCGTCGCCACCGGGCTGCGCACCGATGTCTCGCTGCTGGCCGGCGACCCGGTCCAGTGGCTGTGGGCGCTGGCGGTGCTCGCCGTCGCGATGCTCGGCAAGTGGGGCGGGAGCACGGCCGGGGCCCGGCTGTCGGGTCAGTCCTGGCGCGACTCCCTGGCGATCGGGGCGCTGATGAACTGCCGGGGCCTGACCGAACTGGTGGTGCTGAACCTGGGGCTCGAACTCGGTGTGATCGGGCCCGATCTGTTCACCATGCTGGTGCTGATGGCGCTGATCACCACGGGCCTCACGTCGCCGGCCCTCTCCTGGATCCGGCGCGAGAAGTTCCGCGGTTCCGGGCGGACGGGGTCCGAGGTGGCCGCCCGCGACGACGCGGAGCCGGCGACGGCCGGCGGAGCGGACCTGGAGCGGGACCAGGCTCTCGAACCCACCGCTGCCAGGTGACCGCGCGGACGCGCCATGGCCGTACCCACCGGTCTCCCGGGAAGTACCGCCATGGCGCCGTCCTCGGTCCGCGTCCGTCCCGGGTGCCCGGTCACGCCGCCGTGGCGACCCGGGTGACCGGGGTCTCGGCGACCGGGGCATGCGGGGCCGAGGTGGCCCGTACCCACCGGTCGAGGGTCTCGGCCGCGGCGCCTGAGTCGATCGCCCGGCCCGCCGCTTCCACCGCCCAGCCCAGGCGTTCGGTGACGGTACGCCCCCCGGTGGGTTCGCCCGCCACGAGCGCGGCGCCCGCGGAGAGCAGCACCGCGTCGCGCACCGGGCCGCGCTCGCCGTCGAGGATCCGCCGGGCGACGGCCGCGTTGTACGCGGCGTCCTCCCCGCGCAGCGCCTCCAGCGGTGCGAGCGCGATCCCCACGTCGCGCGGGTCGAACCGCTCCTGCCTGATGTCACCGTCGTCCACGGTCAGCACGGTCGACGTGGTGGTGACGGTGAGCTCGTCGAGCCCGTCGTCGCCCCGGAAGACCAGGCCCCGGCCGCCGGCCCGGGCCAGTGCTCCGGCGATCAGCGGCAGCAGCCGGGCGTCGGCGACCCCGACCGCCTGGGCGGTGGGCGCCGCCGGATTGGTCAGCGGGCCCAGCGCGTTGAAGACGGTCGGGATGCCGAGCTGTTTGCGTGGCCCCGCCGCGTGGCGCATCGCCGGGTGGAAGTCCGGCGCGAAGCAGAAGGTGATGCCCGCCTCGTCGACCACGGCGGCGATCCGCTCGGGCGGCAGCCGCAGGGTGACGCCCAGTGCTTCGAGGACGTCGGCGGAGCCGGAGGCCGAACTCGCCGCACGGTTGCCGTGCTTGACGACCCGTGCCCCCGCTCCCGCCGCGACGATCGCGGACATCGTGGAGATGTTGACCGTGCGTGCGCCGTCGCCCCCGGTGCCCACCACGTCGACGGTCCTCCCCGGCACGTCGATGTGTACGGCATGGGCCAGCATCCCGTGCACGAGCCCTTCGAGCTCGCCCACGGTCTCGCCCTTGGCCCGCAGGGCCACCAGGAAGCCGGCGATCTGTGCGTCGGTCGCGCGGCCCCGCATCACCTGGTCCATCACCCAGGCGGTGTCGACGGCGGAGAGATCCCGGCCGTCGAGCACCTGCCCCAGCAACGGGGGCCAGGAGCGGTCCTGTTCGGGTGTCGTGGCGCTCACTGGTCTTCTCCTTCTTCGGTCAGGCGCTCGGCGCCGGGTGCCACGGGTCGTCCAGAACCGGTCCCTGGACGGCGACGGGGCTCGGGTGCCACGGGTCGTCCAGCGCCGATGCCTGGACGGTCGCGGAGCTCGGGTGCCACGGGTCGTCCGACGCCGATGCCTGGACGGCCACGGGGCTCGGGTGCCACGGATCGTCCAGCGCCGATGCCCGGACGGCCACGGGGCTCGGGTGCCACGGGTCGTCCAGCGCCGATGCCCGGACGGCCACGGGGCTCGGGTGCCACGGGTCGTCGAGCGGCGTGGCGGCGGCGGTGATGTAGGAGCCGACGCGGTCCGTCCGGCCGGCCTCCGAGACGGTCTGCACGGTGGCGAATATCGCCGCACCGGCGAGCGTCACGACGACGGTCTGCTGGATCTTCCCGGTGATCGCATTGAGCTTCATGATTCCTTTTCCCCCTATGAACTGTTGCGGTTCGTTCCGACATCCAGAACATTAGGAAGGACCTGTTTCGAATCATTATCACCGGGACTTCCGCCCATCAGAAGCAGCAATATATTTGATATAACCGCTGATCAGCACCATCCGGACGCGAATATTCCAGCCATCTGGAGGGTGTGTCCCACGGGACGGTCCCCAGCCTCAGGGGATCGATTTCAATTTCCGTCCGGCGGCCGTCAGGAAGTTGTCCAGGAGCCGCAGGCCGCCGACGGTGGTGATGGACTCGGGGTGGAACTGCACCCCTTCCACGGCGAGCGTGCGGTGCCGCAGCCCCATCACATAGCCGTCGTCCTGGGCGTGCGCGGTGGCGATCAGCGGGGGCGGCAGCGGTTCGTCGGCGATCAGCGAGTGATAGCGCGTGGCGGTCATCACCGGTTCCAGCCCCTCGAACACCCCGGCGCCGTCGTGGCGCACGAGGCTGGTCTTGCCGTGCTTGAGCCGCTCGGCGACCGTGACCCGCCCTCCGTAGGCCAGACAGATCGCCTGGTGGCCCAGGCAGATGCCGAGCAGCGGTACGGACCCGGCGAAGGTGCGCACCAGCTCGACGTGGCCCGATTCGGCCGCGTGGCCGGGCCCCGGGCCCAGGACGACCGCGTCGGGCCTCATGCCGGCGAGCTGCTGCGGGGTGCGGGTGTGCGACCGGACGACGTCGGTGTCGGCGCCCAGGGTGCGCAGGTACTGGTCGATGATGTGGGTGAAACTGTCGTACGCGTCGACGAGCAGGACCTTCACGGCAGCAGCTCCTCACCGGTCAGCGACCAGTAGGCCGCGCCCATCTTGTGCAGGGTCTCCCGCCACTCGGCCCCGGGGGACGAGTCGGCGACGATGCCCGCGCAGCTCTGGGTGGAGTAGGTGCCGCTGCGGCCGTCGTGCACGATCGTGCGGATGCACAGGGCGAGTTGGCTCCAGCCGCGCAGGTCGACGAGGCCGACGGCGCCCGCGTACATGCCGCGCGGCTCGCTCTCCAGCTCCTCGATGATCTCCATGGCGCGGATCTTGGGCGCGCCGGTGACGGTGCCCGCCGGGAAGGTGGCGCGCAGCACGGACCAGGTGTCGTCCTCGGGGGCGAGGGTGCCCTCGACGGTGGAGACGAGATGGAAGACGTGCGAGTACGTCTCGACCGTCATCAGCCCGTGCGCCTCCAGCGTGCCGGGCAGGCAGACCCGGCCGATGTCGTTGCGGCACAGGTCGACGAGCATGACGTGCTCGGCCCGTTCCTTCTCGTCGGCGACGAGGCGGGCGACCCGGGGCTCGTCGATGCCGGGGTCGCCGCTGCGCGGCGCGGTCCCGGCGATGGGCCGCATGACGACCTTGCCGCCCTCGGTGCGGAAGAGCACTTCGGGGCTGGCGCCGATGACGGTGCGCCCGTCGCGCGGGACGAGGTACATGTACGGGGACGGGTTGCGGCCGCGCAGCCGCCGGTAGACCTCGAAGGGTTCGAGGTCCGATTCGACGTCGATGCGGTGGCCGATCTGGATCTGGTAGATGTCGCCGACGCCGATGTGCTCCAGGCAGCGCCGGGCCCGCGCGAGGAAGGTCTGCTCGTCGCAGGTGTCCCGTACGGCGTGCGGCTTCGGCGCCTCGGGCAGGACCTCGGGTACCCGGCCGACGGCGGCGACCGCCGCGACGGTCTCCTCGCTCAGGTCGAGGGGTTCCGGGTCGGGGAAGGCGTCGCTGTGCGCGGTGAGTCTGCGCACGGTGCCCGGTTCGGGGCCGTACCAGACGGTCTCGCGGAACAGGCCGAGCACGATGTCGGGTTCGCCGTGGTCCCGCTCGCCCCGGTCGGGCAGGGTCTCCATGTGCCAGGCGGAGCCGTAGCCGAAGGTGGCGAGGAAGCCGAAGGCGTAGCTGTCGTGGGGCCGGCCGGTCTCCACGGTGAACAGGTCCTGGACGGTGCGCAGCAGTTGCCAGAGCTGGTCGCCGTGGAGGTGGCCGCGTTCGTTGCCGGGCCGGGGGGCGAGGCCGAGTCCGTCGGCGGCCGCGAGGGCCGCGGCGACGACGGCCTCGGCGCCGTCGACACAGATCCGGTCGGCGTGCACCCGGATCTCGGCGAGCAGTCCGTGGCCCACGACGGTGGCTCCGGGAGACTGTCCGGGGCCTTCACGGCTCTCCAGCAGGAAGACGTCGTGCGCCGACTGCTCGCGCAGCGCGGCGTAGAGGTCGAGCGGTTCGTGCGGGGCGAGGGCGGTCTCCTCCACACGTACGGTGATGGAACCCGGGCCGGGCCCTGCGGGCCGGGGCGGGCTGTCGAGCAGAGTGGTCACGGTCGTCTCATCTCAGCCGTATCGGCGCATCTCGTGGAAGAAGTCGTCCACGACGGCGAGTTGGCCGTCGGCGCGCAGGGTTTCGTAGATGTGTCCGCCGACCGCGAGGTCCAGGACGCCGAGCCCGAAGGGTGAAAAGACGACGGGCCGGTCGTCGCGGATCTTCAGGTCGCCGGTGAGTACGTCGTACAGGGTGCCGTCGATGAACTCCCGGTTCCCGCTGAGCTGTTCGGCGAGGTGCGGGGAGGTGTCGGCCTTGAGGCAGTGGTCGATGTCGTCGACGACGTTGGTGGCCGCGAGGATCACCTCGGGCGACAGGTCGCGCAGCGACACGTGCAGGACCAGCGGGTTGTGGGTGAACCACGCCGGGTCGGTGACGTGCGGGGCTCCGGCGACGGTCGCGAAGACGACGACGTCGCTGGAGCGGATCAGCTCTTCGGGGCCGGTGTGCAGGGTGACCGTGCCGTTGTCGCCCTCGCGCTCCAGGTGTTCGGCGAAGCCCCGGGCGTGCTCCTCCGACAGGTCGTACACCCCGGTCTCCTCGAAGCTCCAGCCGGTGCCCACGAGGTACTGGTGGATGAACCGGGCGATCAGGCCGGTGCCGAAGAAGCCGATCCGGCGCGGCCGGTCACGCCCCTCGGTGAGCCGGTCCGCGGCGAGCGCCGCCGAGGCGGCGGTGCGGGCCGCGCTGATGATGGAGCTCTCCAGACAGGCCAGCGGGTAGCCGGTGGCCGGGTCGTTGAGGATGAGCACGGCGGAGGCCCGGGGAATCCCGGCCGCCACGTTCTCGGGGAAGCTGGAGATCCATTTGATGCCGTCGACGGGTGCGGCGCCGCCGAGGGAGGCGGGCAGCGCGATGATGCGTGAGGTGGGGCGGTCGGGGAAGCGCAGGAAGTAGGAGGGCGGGTTGACCGTGTCACCGCCGCCGTGCACGCGGTAGGCCGACTCGATCAGCCGGACCACTTCCTCGTGCCGGCCGTCGAGGACTCGGTGCACCTGCGCGCCGGGAATCACGGCGAACGAGGGCACCCCGGGGGTTGGCGGCATCACAGACTCCACAGCTCTCGGGAAACCGAATTTCTGTGATGACGCTAGCCATCGGCCTTATCGGCGTGATATCGCCGGATTAAGCCCGTCCGCAAAGCGGACCCCGTCCCACCGCCCGTTTCCGGCCCCGGAAAAATGGCCGGCCCCTTTCTTCCTATTCGCCGATTCCCACCTCCGGGGCGACTTCCGGCGAGACCGGCGGGAGCTCCGGCAGGACTTCCGCAGAGACATCCGGGGATCCGCTGAGCTCCCGGGCCACCTCCTCCTGCCAGTGCGTGGCCCCTCTCCGGGTGAACAGCTCCTTGGCGCCCAGGAGTTCGGCGCGGGCCTCCTCCTCCCGGCCCAGCCCCCGCAGGAGTACGCCCAGTTTCAGCCTGATCGATCCCTCGACGACGGGGCTGCCGAGCTCGCGGGCGACCTTGCGGCCCTGGACGTACGCGGTCTCGGCCGATTCGAGCGCCCCGAGCGCCACCCGGGCCTGGCCGAGTCCGTACAGGGCGTGCGCGAGGCCGTGGGCGTCGGCCTTCGCCCGGGACAGCTCCTCCACCCGCAGGTACGACTCCTCGGCCTCCTCCGCCCGCCCGGACAGCAGCTGCGCGCTGCCCAGCCGGTACAGGCACTGGGCGAGGCTGCGCGAGGCGCCCGGGTCCATGGACTCCGCGACCCGTACCGCGTCCCGGGCGTGGCCGAGGCTGGCCTCGTAGTTGCCCCGGTCCAGCTCCAGCTGGGCCATGTTCTGGAGGACGGACGACTCCGACGACAGATCACCGGCCTCGCGGAAGATGGGCAGCGCCCCGCGCAGCCGGTCCGCCGCCGCGTCGGGGTCGCCCTGAAGGCGGTGGACGACCGCGAGGTTACGCAGAACCAGTGCTCGGCCCAGCCGCTCGTCCAGGTCTCCGTACAGCTCGAGCGCCTCCTCGGAGCGCGCCTTCGCCTCGTCCATGCTCTGCCGCATCAGCGCGGCGGCCCCGGTGTGGTGCAGCATGACCGCCTGGCCCAGGCGGTCGTCGGCGGCGCGGGCCGCGTCCAGGGCGTGCTCCGCGCAGCTCTCCCAGTTCTCCACGTAGCTGCGCGTCTCGAAGAGCACGGACGCGGACCCCGTGAGGTCCCAGGCGAGATCGGCCATGCCCATCCGGGCCGCCTGCTCGACCATGCCGACCAGGCAGAGCCGCTCCGCCTCGAACCAGGCCAGCGGGTCCGAGAGCAGCTCCTCCAGCAGGTCCGTGTCGATGGTGGCCGGCTCGGTGCCGCTGTGCACGATGCTGAACTCCCCGCCGCTCTCCCTGCGGTGGGCCTCGCGGGCAATGGTCAGGGCGGTGCGGAAGACCCGGCGGCAGGCCTCCCGCCAGGCCTCGTCCGACTCCTCGTCCCGGGCGCGCTCCCCCGCGTACAGACGCAGCAGGTTCTGGAAGCGGTAGCGCAGCCGCCCGGTCGCGTCGACGCCGACGACCTCCAGGAACTGGGTGTCCACCAGGTCCTCCAGGAGCAGCTCCGCGTCGATCACGTCGACATCGAGCAGCGCGGCGGCCACCCACGAGGTGAAGTCCGGTACGTCGGCGAGGCCGAGGCGCCGGTAGAGGCGGGCCGCGTCGGGGGAAAGGTAGCGGTAGCTGAGCTCGAACCCGGCCCGTACCCGGGACTCCCCCTGGCTCAGCTCGTCGAGCCTGCGCCGCTCGTCGCTGAGCCTGGTCACCAGGTGCCGTACCGTCCAGTGCGGCTTGGACGCCAGGCGGGCGGCGGCGATGCGCAGGGCGAGCGGCAGCCGGTCGCAGAGCTCGACCAGCCGGTTCGCGTCCGCTCGGGCGGCTGCGATCCGTTCCTCACCGGCAATCTTGGCGACGAGTTCGACGGCCGCGTCGGGCGGCAGGACGCCCAGGTGGACGCGGGCCTCCTGCGGCCAGGTCACCAGCTGCTCCAGCTGGTCGCGGCTGGTGACGACCACGCAGCTGGCGCCGCTGCCCGGCAGCAGTGGGGCGACCTGGGCGTGGGTGCGCACATTGTCCAGGACGATCAGCGCGCGGCGCTCGGTGAGCAGGCTGCGGTAGAGCGCGATCCGCTCCTCCAGCGCCTCCGGGATCTGCTGCCCCGGCACGCCGAGCGAGCGCAGGAAGCGGCCGAGGACGTCGGCGACGGATGCGGGCTCGTGCTGTTCGTCGTAACCGCGCAGGTCGGCGAAGAGCCGCCCGTCGGGGAAGTCGTCGGCGACCCGGTGCGCCCAGCGCAGGGCGAGACCGGACTTGCCGACCCCGGCGACACCGGTGATCAGGCCGACGGTGGGGGTCTGGAGCGTGGCCCCGGATTCGATCATCAACGCGTCCAGGGCCGCGAGTTCGCTCTCGCGGCCGGTGAACCCAGGTACGTCCGGCGGAAGTTCGGACGGGACCACGACGACCTCGGGCACCGCGGCCTCGGCCGCGACGGAGACCGGTCCGTCGGCCGGGGTCAGCGAGGGGTCGTCGCGCAGGATCAGGTCGTGCAGTTCCTGGAGGTCCGGGCCCGGTTCGAGCCCGAGCTCCTCGATGAACTGCTCGCGCGCCTCCCGGTAGGACTCCATGGCCTCGGCGCGCCGTCCCGCCCGGTACTGGGCGAGCATCTGGTGGTACCGGGTCCGCTCGCGCAGCGGGTTCTCCTGCACGACCCCGCCGAGCTCGGGCAGCAGTTCGTAGTGGCGCCCCAACGCCAGCTGGACGGCGGTGGCGTCGTCGTAGGCGTTGAGCCGGTACTCACCGAGTCGGCCGGCCTCCTCCTCGACGAGCAGCCCGGACACCCCGGCGAGCGCGGGCCCGCGCCACAGGTCGAGGGCGCGCCGGTACCGGCCCGCCGCGTCCTCCAGGCGCTGCTCCCGCACGTCGGTCTCCGCCTGCGCGACGAGGGCGGTGAACTCCACCGAGTCGATGTAGTGGCTCTCGGCGTCGAGGAGGTATCCCGGATGCGTGGTCACGATGGTGTCGTCGGCCGCGCCCTGCGCCTTGAACGTCTTGCGGAGCGCGGCGATGACGATGGCGATCTGGGTACGGGCGGTGGCGGGCGGGTTCCCGTTCCACACTTCGTGCACCAGAGTGTCCACCGGCACTGTTCGACCGGGATTGAGCAACAGCAGAGCGAGTGTGGTCCGTTGACGTGCCCCGCCGATGACCACCTTTCGCTCGCCCGACGTCACCATGAGTGGGCCAAGGATTTTGAATAAGAACCGTTCCCCCACCGGGCCTCCCGTTTCCCCCACCCCGAGGAATTCCGGGATCACATTACCCGTCCAGGAGTTCGAAACGGGTGATCGGGGACGAACTCTCGATGACCGATTTCCGGTGCCGGGCGCGGACATACCGCCGGGGACCGGTTACCTGTCATATGCGGTCACATCCGTACGGGTCCGATCGGCGACGATCGGACCCGCCACGGGTGGGACCACCGGCGGGACCAGGGCCGGAACCAGAGCCGGACCGGGGCCGGGGCCGGGGCCGGGGTCGCCGGGGCTCGGCGGGATCCCGTCTCCCGCACGTTCCGGCGCTTGCGTCTACTGCGGCGGGTTCCCGTGCTTGCGGGACGGCAGGTCGGCGTGCTTGTTGCGGAGCATCGCCAGTGACTTGACGAGCACCTCCCGGGTTTCGGTCGGGTCGATGACGTTGTCCACGAGCCCGCGCTCGGCGGCGTAGTACGGGTGCATGAGCTCGGCCTTGTACTCCTCGACCATGCGGGCGCGCATCGCCTCCGGGTCCTCGGCGGCGGCGATCTGCCGGCGGAAGATGACGTTGGCGGCACCCTCGGCGCCCATCACCGCGATCTCGTTGGTCGGCCAGGCGTACGTCAGATCCGCACCGATGGACTGACTGTCCATCACGATGTACGCACCGCCGTAGGCCTTGCGCAGGATCAGCGAGATCCGGGGCACGGTCGCGTTGCAGTACGCGTACAGCAGCTTGGCACCGTGCCGGATGATCCCGCCGTGCTCCTGGTCGACGCCGGGCAGAAAGCCGGGTACGTCCAGCAGCGTGATGATGGGGATGTTGAAGGCGTCGCACATCTGCACGAAGCGCGCGGCCTTCTCGGACGCCCCGATGTCCAGCACCCCGGCCAGCGACTGGGGCTGGTTGGCGACGATGCCGACGACCTGTCCGTCGAGCCGCGCCATCGCGCAGATGATGTTGCGGGCCCAGCGCTCGTGGACCTCCAGGTAGTCGCCGTCGTCGACGAGCTCCTCGATGACCTGGCGCATGTCGTACGGCCTGTTGCCGTCGAGGGGCACGAGATCGAGGAGACCGTCGTTGCGCCGGTCGGCGGGGTCGCGGGTGGGCTGGACCGGCGGGTCCTGCCGGTTGTTGGAGGGCAGCATCCCGATCAGGTAGCGGACCTCGGCGATGCAGGTCTCCTCGTCGTCGTACGCGAAGTGCGCGACGCCCGAGGTCTCGGCGTGCACGTCCGCGCCGCCGAGCCCGTTCTGGGTGATCTCCTCACCGGTCACCGCCTTGACCACGTCCGGCCCGGTGATGAACATCTGGGAGGTCTCGCGGACCATGAAGACGAAGTCGGTCAGCGCGGGGCTGTAGGCCGCGCCGCCCGCGCACGGGCCGAGCATCACGCTGATCTGCGGAATCGCACCCGAGGCCCGGGTGTTGCGCTGGAAGATCCCGCCGTAACCCGCCAGCGCGCTGACGCCCTCCTGGATACGGGCGCCCGCGCCGTCGTTCAGCGACACCAGCGGCGCACCCGCCGCTATGGCCATGTCCATGATCTTGTGGATCTTCGTGGCGTGGGCCTCGCCCAGCGCACCGCCGAAGATCCGGAAGTCGTGGGCGAAGGCGAAGACGGTCCGGCCGTCCACGAGCCCCCAGCCGGTGATGACGCCGTCGGTGTACGGCCTTTTGTCCTCCAGCCCGAAGCCGGTGGCCCGGTGCCGCCGCAACTGCTCGACCTCGCAGAAGGTGCCCTCGTCGAAGAGGAGCGCCAGCCGCTCGTGCGCGGTCAGCTTGCCCTTGGCGTGCTGGGCCTCGGTCGCCTTCTCGCTCGGCCCGCTGCGGGCCAGCTCACGCAGGGCGTGCAGTTCCACGACACGCCCCCGGACGTCGGCCGGGGCGCCTGCGCCATCGGCAGAAGCGGAGGCGGAAGCAGAGGCGGAGGGATCGATCGTCGTCGTCATGGCGTCCCCCTCACTGCCAGCTGAGCGGGGCGTCGTACCGGTCCGCGTGCCGCCACCACCGCGACCCAGCGACGGACTGCCGCTGCGGCGGCTCCGCGCGATCGGCCCGCAACGCGAGCAACACCACGGTGAGCGCGGCCAGTTCCTCTTCGGTGGCCTGCCCCCGCTCGACGCTCAGCGCGATCCCGGAGCTCTCCGGACTGCCCATCTCACCCTCCTTCGCCTCCGGGGAGCTCACTGCGGAGAACCCCACGGCCCCTCATGGGACGACGAATTCCTTGCGAGGGACTACGCGGCTCCTATGCCGGGGTGCCGGTCGGCAACCGACCGGCACCCCGTCCGGTTCACGCCGGCGCGAAGACGAACAGTCCCGCCTCCGTGCCGACGTAGCCGTAACCGGTGGCCGTTTCGACGGAGGGGATGTTCTCCTCGGGCAGGTTCTTCGCCAGCACCTTCTTCGTCCGGCTGTCCACCGCGATGCCGGTATTCGTGGCGCTCTCGTCGTCCGTCACCCCGTACAGCACCGATCCGTCGGCCGTGAAGCGGACCGGGTCCAGGGCGTGTTCGCCGTCCTGCTGCTCCCACATCTGCTCGCCGTCGGTGGTCTGCCACACGGCGGTTCCGGGGAAGTCCTCGAACTTGACCACGTCCCGGGCGCGAGGTCGCACCGTCCGCCCAGGCGGCGGACTGGACGTACATCGGCATGTACGCGAGCAAGTCCCGGTGCGTCGACGCCGGTCAGCAGTACCAGCGCGAGGGCTGGTCCGAATGGAAGTGCGTGAACAGGCCGGGCACGGGCGAGTACGGGCTCTCCATCCGCTGAGCCCGAGCAGCACCGGGGGCCGGAAGCGGGGCGTCAGCCACCGCACCGGCCCCCGGCGCCGTCACGGCGGCACCGTCACTGCCCCGGGCGGGCCACCATCGGATAATCTTTCCGTTTTGGCAATCTTTCCATTCTTGCAATCTTGCCGTGACGGCAAGATTTGCTCTACGCTGCTCGCATGACACCTGCAGACGAGGCCCGTACGGCCGGGCAGCCCGGACTCCGTGAGCGCAAGAAGCGGGAGACCCGGGTCGCCCTGAGCCAGGCGGCGATCCGGCTCTGCGTCCTGCACGGCTGGGCCGATGTGACGGTCGATCAGATCGCGGCCGAGGCCAACGTCTCCGTCCGCACCTTCCGCAACTACTTCGCCGGCAAGGCCGAGGCGATCGCCGCCAGCCACCTGGAGAGGATGCTCCAGGTCGCCGAGGACCTGCTCGCGCGCCCGGCCGGCGAACCGCTCTGGGACTCGCTGCTGCACGCCGTCGTCGGCCGGTTCGTACCGCCGGAGACCCCCGCGTCCCGGAACGCACCGCAGAACGAGCGGTGGCGCGAGGGGGTGCGGCTGATGCTGGGCGAACCCGCGCTGGCCGGTGAGATCGTCAAGGCCAACGCCGCCGCCCAGCAGGCGCTGGCCGAGGCCGTCGCACGGCGCACCGGCACCGACGCCGAACGCGACGTCTACCCGAAGCTGGTCGCCGCCGTGGTGGCGGCCGGCAGCGCGACGGCCGTCGAGCACAGCCTGCGCGCCGACGAACCCGCGCCGCTCGGCGCGGTCCTGGCACAGGTCTTCGAGCAGCTCGCCGCCGGCCTGCCGGTCCCGAACGAAGAGCGGTAACCACCCACCGCACACCCGGCGCCGCCCTCTCCACTTCCGCAACGAGGAGTGGCAGCCGCCGCATGCCCGGCGCCGCCCCTTTCCCCTCCCTTTCCCCTTTCCGTACCAAGGAGGCACGACCGTGACAGCCGACGTGATCATCGTGGGAGGCGGCCCGAACGGGCTGATGCTGGCCTGCGAGCTGAGCCTGGCCGGGATCAGCCCGATCGTGCTTGAGCAACTCCCGGAGCCCAGCACCGAGCCCAAGGCCAACGGCCTGCTCGGCCAGGTGGTGCGCCTGGCCGACCACCGCGGTCTGTACGAGCCGCTCAGCGGCAGCCCGGAGCCCCCGCAGCCGAACACCGCCTACTTCATGTTCGCCGCCATGGGCCTGGATCTCGGCCTGCTGGACGCCAGTCCGGTCTTCGGCCTGGCCGCCCCGCAGCACCGCATCGTCCAGGTCCTGGAGGAGCGCGCCCGCTCGCTCGGCGTCGATCTGCGGCGCGGGCACCGGGTCGCTGCCGTCGCCCAGGACGAGGACGCCGTCATCCTCGACGTCACCGGCCCCGACGGCGACCGGCAGCTCCGCGCCCGCTACGTGGTCGGCGCGGACGGCGCGCACAGCGTGATCCGCAAGCTCTCCGGAATCGGGTTCCCCGGCGTCAGCCACGACCGCCGGACCAACCGCACCGCCCACGCCACCGTCCCGGCCGACTGGGTCGATCCGGGCAACGGCGCCCTCACCGTTCCCGGCCACGGGCCGGTCCTGCCCTTCCTGCCCCACCGCACCGACCGGGGCGGCTTCTCCTACGCGCCGTTCCCCGGGCAGCCGCCGCTGGTGAGCACCACCGAGTGGGACCAGCCCGCGACGGACGAGCCGATGACCCTGGCCGAGATGGAGGCGAGTGTCCGCCGGGTCCTCGGCGTCGACCTGCCGCTCGGCCCGCCGGACGGCACGGGCCCGCATGTGCTGCGGCGGCTGGCCGGCGGCAACACCCGGGTCGCCGACCGGTTCCGCGACCGCCGGGTCTTCCTCGTCGGCGACGCCGCCCACGTGTACGCCTCCGGCGGCGGCCCCGGGCTGAACCTGGGCCTGCAGGACGCCGCCAACCTCGGCTGGAAGCTTGCCGCCGCGCTGCGCGACACCGCCCCGCCCGGCCTGCTCGACAGCTACGACACCGAGCGCCGCCTGGCCGCCCGCCGCATGGTGCTCAACTCCGAGGCGCAGTCCGCGCTCACCGCACCGGGGAGCGACACCACGGCCCTGCGCGAACTCTTCACCGAGCTGCTCACCGGGAAGGAGGTCGTCCAGCGCCTCGCCGACCTCACCGCGGGCACCGATGTGCGCTACGAGATGGGCATCGCCGATCCCCACCCCGCGGTCGGCCACTTCGCACCGGAGCTGGAGCTGATCACCGGGACGGAGAAGGTCCGGCTCGCCGAACTCGCCCGGAGCGCCCGGCCGTTGCTGATCGACCTGACCGAGGACCGGTCGGCGGCCGCCGTACTGGCGAAGGACCAGGACACCGTCGATCCCGTTGTCGCACGGGGTGGCGGCCCGGCCGGCCTCTCCGCCCTGCTGATCCGCCCCGACGGATACGTGGCCTGGGCCAGCGGCTCGCCCGTCCCCGACCCGGCCGAACTGGCCGGGCTGCGGGCGGCGGTCGAGCGCTGGTTCACGGTCTGAACACGGCCGCTCAGCGGGTGTCGGTGCCGGCGCGGGTGTGGGTCTCCAGGGCCTCGATGATCTCGGGCCAGAGTTCGCGGGGGCGGTCGTGCCCCATGTCGGCGAGCAGCAGGAGCTTCGCACCGGGCACCAGCTCGGCGGTGCGCCTGCCCCCGCTGGGGTCGGTCAGCGTGTCGTCCAGACCGTGGATCACCAGGGTCGGCACTCGGAGCCCGCGCAGTGCGTCGGTGCGCGGACCGCTGAGGATCATTGCCGCGAGTTGCCGCCCGACTCCGGCCGGGTAGTGGGCGCGGTCGTAGCTCCGGGCAGCCGGCTCACGCAGGGGTGCCGGGTCGCCGTACCGCTTGGAGCCCCACACCAGGTCCCTCTCCGCCGGCCGCGATGTACCCCCGCATCCCGGTTCGGCACCGAACAGACACCTAGCGATCGACGGCCCCGGGGACGAGGCCGTCGGCGACCAGTCCGTCGAGTACCGCCTGGCCCAGGGCGTGCACGGCGGACTGGGGGCGGACCATCACGGTGAACTCCTTGATCCGGCCCGCCCCGTCGAACTGGAGCAGGTCGATGCCGTGGATCTGCTTGCCGTTCACGGTGGCCCGGAAGAGCAGGACCGTCGACGGGGCTTCTTCGCCGTCGGCACTCGTCTCGGCCGTGCCCTCGAAATGTCCGACGTAGCGGAAGTCCTCGAAGGTGCGCAGCAGTACGCCGAAGAGCCCCAGCACCATGGGCCTGCCCTCGAAGGGGGTGAACTTCACGGGGCTGTAGAGGCGGATGTCCTCGGTGAACAGGTCGCTCAGCGCGGCCAGTTCGCCCTTCTCCATCGCGGTGCGGAAACGTTCGGTGGTCTCCACGGTCTTCGTGGCCTCCATAGCTCCTCCTGATGCTCAGCAGTACTCAAGAATATGATTAGTAATTTTCTTGAGTATGATGCAGTGGCGGACGAGGAAAGGGAAGGGGTCGCTTCGATGGCCTTGCGACATGCCGTGCTGGCGGCGCTGCTGGACGGTGAGTACAGCGGATACCAACTGGCGAAGACGTTCGACATCGGCGTCGCGAACTTCTGGCACGCCCTGCCGCAGCAGCTGTACGCGGAGCTGGCCAAGCTGGAGAAGGAAGGACTGGTCGCGGGGCGGCAGGTGGTCCAGGAGACCCGGCCCAACAAGCGTCTGTTCCAGGTCACCGACGCCGGTCGCGCCGAGCTGGAGAAGTTCGCCGCAGCCGTGTCGAAGCCCTCGTTCATCCGCGACGATCTGCTCGTCAAGGTCCAGGTCGCCGACCGCATCGGCACGGATTCGGTGATCGAGCAGCTCCAGGAGCGGGCGTCCGCGGCCGAGGCCAAGATCGAGCTTCTCGGCAAGCTGCTGCGGCAACTGCGCGGCGACGCGGACGAGGAGGAGTTCCTCCTCCGGGGCGAGCGGATCGGGCCGTATCTGACCTGTCTGCGCGGCTTGGCCTTCGAGCAGGAGCACCGGGACTGGTGCCGGCGGATCGCGGCCGTCCTCCAGGAAAGGCAGTCGACGCATGCCGAACGGTGAGTACCTGCGCTACGTCGCCCTGGGCGACAGCCAGACCGAGGGGCTCGGCGACGGTGACGACACCGTCGGGCTGCGGGGCTTCGCCGACCGGCTCGCCGAGCACCTCGCGGCCCTCGACCCGGGCCTTCGGTACGCCAACCTTGCCGTACGCGGCCGAGTCGCCGAACAGGTCCGCGCCGAACAGCTGGAGCCCGCCCTGGCTCTGCGCCCCGACCTGGCCACCGTTGTCTCCGGGGTCAACGATCTGCTCCGGCCCCGGTTCGACGCCTCGGCGGTGGCCGGGCACATGGAGGAGATGTTCGCCGCGCTCACCGCGGCCGGGGCCCATGTGGTGACGCTGACCTTCCCCGACGTGGGGAAGATCGTGCCCCTCGCCCGGCCGATCAGGTCACGCGTGTTCGACCTCAACACCCGCATCCGTGCCGCGGCCGCCCGGCACGGGGTCGCGGTCGCCGAAACCGGCCGGGCGGCCATCGCCACCGATCCCCGGCTGTGGAGCGCGGACCGGCTCCACGCCAGTCCCCTGGGCCACGAGCGGATCGCCGCAGCCGTTGCCGAAGCGATCCAGCTGCCCGACAGCGACGACGCCTGGACTCTCCCCCTGCCGCCGCGGAGGGTCCTCACGGGCCGTCAGGCCGCGGCCGCCGAACTGCGCTGGGCGGCCGCGTTCCTCGGCCCCTGGCTCGGACGCCGCCTTCGCGGCCGCTCCTCCGGCGCCGGCCGCACCGCGAAGCGTCCCCAGCTGCTGCCCGTGAGCGCCCCGCCCGGCTGCTCCGCGACGGGAGGCCGACCGGCGGGAGCCTAGGCGTCCGCGGTTTCGGTGTCGGTGTCGGTTTCGATGACGGCCCGTTCGATCGCGGCCTCGACCGCGGCGACGACGGTCCGTGTGTCGGCGCCCGTGCCGACCTGACCGGCGAGCGCGGTGATCGCGGCGGTCTGGGCGGCCATCCGCCTGTCCATGGACCGGATGCGGGCCTGCATGTCCTTCAGGATGGACTGCGGCTGCCACGTCGGATTCGTCGAGTGGTCCGCCGCGTCCGCCGGGCCGCCGATCGCGTCGGTCTTCCACACGGCGTCGAAGATGTCGCGCTTGGTGATGCCTGCCATGGGGTCCTCCTCCTGATCCGAGCCGGGGTTCCAGCTCGCGGGATGCTTGAGCCGCTCGGAAACATCGGCACGGAGCTTGGGCATGGTGAAGCCGCGGGGGTCGACCTTGTCGTTCGACCACTCCAGGTGGCCTATCACGGACTTCGCCGACCATTTGTGCGCCCGGCACAGGGCGGCCTGGACGCGGACGATCGCGTCGTACTGGGCCTTGGGCCAGGGGTCCTTGCCGTCGCCGAGGTTCTCGCACTCCCACCCGTAGAACCGCGCGTTGCCGTCGATCCCGTTGCTGTTGCCGCGGGTCGGCGGAGTCGGACGGGTGCCGTACGACTCCGCTATGACCTGCTCCAGCACCTTGGGGTCGCCGCCACCGGCATGATTCGCGCGGCCCCAGCCGACCATGTGCACCCGGCCGTCCTTCGCGATCATCCCGTGGCACAGCGGGCCGGGCAGGTCCGCGTAGCCGTCGCGGACCATCCGGACCGTCGCCGCGGTGCCCTTGGTCACGGTGTGGTGCACGATGCTGCCGTTGACCGGGCCCCATGGACCCTTCGAATTGCGGTTGTGGGTACGCCAGTTGCCGACCTCGACCACGCGCACGCCCTCGGCGCGCAGCGCCTTGAGCACAGCGGAGGCGGACAGAGGACTAGCCATTCGTTTCCCTTCAGCCCGGGGTGTACGGGACGTCGCGGACCTTACGTACGGTTCGCCACCGTCCGCCGCCGTCCGCGTGAACGCGAACCGGGTTGCGGTGACGACCATTTCATAAGAGATCCATACCCGCACAACAACTGCCGGACTCGACCGCGCGACCGGCAGTGTGCACGGACCGTCACTCGGCGCCGGACTTCGCCTCGGCCAGGGTGTGCGCGACGAGGGCGTTGGCATGGCCGTGGCCCAGGCCGTGCTCGGCCTTGAGCCAGGCGACGAGCTCCATGTGCTTGGTCAGGGGCGATGTGCGGATGAGGTTCTTCCAATCCTCGATCGGGCGGCCGTACTTCTTCTCGATCGAGGGGAAGTAGCTGGCGGGGCCGTTCACCGGGGCGGTCATGTCGTTGTCTCTCCTGTGTGCGTACGTGGTGGTCGTGGAAGCCGTACGGTCACCTGCCGGGCCGGCGGGGCCTTGCTCAGGCCTTCTGCCCGGCGGCGAGGAAACCGTCCAGGACGGGAGCGAGGGAGTTCGGGTCGATGTTGTGGTCCTGGCCGGCAAAGGTGTGCAGGGTGAAGTTGTCCGCCAGCGCGGCGAGTTCCCGCGCCCCCTTCAGCATGTGCTCGTCGGCATCGCCGCTGCCGACGAGGACGGGGACCGTCACGGACTGCCAGCGGTCGGCGGGCAGCGGGCGGCCTGACATGGTGTCGCCCATGACCTGACCGTCGTACGGCAGGGTGCGGGCGGTGGCCTCCATCCCGGCCCAGAAGGGGGCTTGCCGCATCCCGGCGACGGCCTCGGCGGGCATGCCGACGGCCGCGGTCATGAAGTAGGCGACAGCATCGCCGAATGCCTCCCGGGCCACGAGCGCCTTCAGGTGGTCGACGTAGTCGGCGGGCAGCGGAGGACGGGTGGTGTCGACGATGAACGGCGGTTCGTACAGGGCCAGGCGGGAGACGGCGCTGCCCCGGGCCACGGCCTCCAGCGCCAGAACAGCGCCGGAGGACATGCCGAAGACCATCGCCTCGCCGCCCACGCGCTCGATCAGCGCGTCCAGATCCTCGACCTCGCGCTGCACGTCGTACGCCGCGCTGTCCCCACTGTCGCCGCGGCCCCGGCGGTCGTACGTGATCACGGTGAACCGCTCGGCCAGCAGGCCGGCGAGTGCGGCGGAGTCGCCACGGGTCATGAAGGCGCCGCCGACGAGCACCACCGCGGGACCCGAGCCCTGCTGCTCGTAGGCGATGGCCGTGCCGTCGGACGAGAACACCTTGTCCATGCGAGATCCCCAATCCCATTCATACGCAGTGCACACGCACCGGGACGGAACCCCGGCACTTTCGGAACTGGACGGTACGGTACCCACATGAGTACTGATCAGTCCAGTACTCTTCAGTGGGGGCGAACCGAGGCAGGGCAGACAGGAAGGAAGTTGTTGGCGATGGACAACCGTTCAGCGCGCAAGCACCAGGCGATCCTGGAGGCCGCGACCACGGTGTTTCTGAGCAAGGGCTACTCGGGAACGAGCATGGACGACATCGCGAAACTGGCCGCGGTGTCCAAGCAGACGGTCTACAAGCACTTCGCGGACAAGGAGAAGCTGTTCTCCGAGATCGTCCTGGCCACCACCGATCGCATCGACGGCATGATCGACCTGGTGGCCGCCGTCCCCGCGGACGCCGATGCCCTGGAAGAGAACCTGACCCGGCTCGCCCGCCAGTTCCTGGCCGCCCTCACCCGGCCCCAGGTCCTTCAGCTGCGACGTCTGATCATCGCCAATGCCGATACCTTCCCCGAGCTGGGTGCCGCCTGGTACGAGCAGGGCTTCGAAAGGGTTCTGGTCACCCTGTCGGAAACCTTCCGGCATCTCGCCGACGAGGGTCTGCTCCGGACCGACGACACGATGCTGGCGGCCCATCACTTCGCCGGTCTGTTGCTGTGGATCCCCGTGAACAAGGCCATGTTCCACGGCAGTGCCCAGCACACCGAGGCGGACCTCGACCACTACGCCACCGCCGGCGTCCGCGCCTTCCTCGCCGCCCACCGCTGATCCGGCGGAGCGCCTGGCCCGACCGTCCGCGAACCGGGAGAAAACACACGAACTGGTCCGAGCGCACCGTCGTACGCGAGGGTGTCCGCATCTCCTGCCGCGACTGGGGCGGAAACCGGACACCCTCTCGTCCTTCTGCACGGTCTGGCCGGCCACGCGGGCGAATGGGACGTCGTGGCCCGTGGCCTGAGTCCTCGGTACCGGTCATCGCCGTCGACCAGCGAGGCCACGGCGCCATGCTCACCGCTGCCGCGCACCCCGGCCTGATCCGCGCGCTCGTACTCGTCGAGGCCGGGCCCGGCAGGGCGGGGCCGGAGGTTCGAGCCCGGTGTGGTCTTCACCTACGACCGCAACACCCAGACCAACACCCAGCTGCGCAAGGCGGGTGTGGAGGTCATCACCATCGTCGGCGCCGAACTGGGCCGCGGCCGGGGCGGTGGCCACTGCATGACCTGCCCGATCATCCGCGAACCCGTGTCGTACTGACGGCCCTGCTCCTGCTCCTGCTTTCAGCGTGGGCCGGACAGCGGGGACCGGGCCTTGAACGAGTGCAGGTCGACCGCGGCGAGGGTCTGCTCCGCGTCATGCGCCTCGAAGGTGCCCCTGTACTCGAAGCCGAGACGGGTGGCGAGCTTGAGGGAACGCGCGTTGGCCGTCTGGGTCACCACCAGGACCGGCTGGTCGGGCAGTTCGCCGGCGGCGGCGCGCAACACGGCCGTGGCGGCCTCGAATGCCAGCCCCGCGCCCCAGCTTCCGCGCCGGAGCAGATAGCTCAGCTCCAGCTCCCCGCCTTCCTCGGTGACGTGTCCGGGAAGGTCGGCGGAGCGGCGGTCGAGCGCGAGTGTCCCGATGAACCGGTCGGTTTCCTTGTCGGCGATGACGTAGGTACCGGGCCTGCCCGCGATGGCACCGATGCCGTGCGTGTCGAAGTACTGCTCGACGACGCCACGGGGCCGCGGGCCACCGAGGTGCGCACGGAGTTGTGGATCGGTCTGGAGCTCGATGAGGCCGTCGATGTCGGCGTCGTGCGCCTTTCGCAGCCGGAGGCGATCCGTGGTGATCTCAGTGGCGGACAGCGTGGGCGATGCGTTCATGGGATCCATTGTCCGGCTCGTGCGGGCGCCGCGCGTCCGGCGTAAGCAGTGTCGTTTCAGCAATGAAGTCGCTGGGCCGTCCGGGTGGGTTCCTGGCCGCGAGGCTGGCGCGGGTACCTGCGGGCTGCCTAAAACCTGGGTTGTGATCAAGAACCTCGTGCGGCGCGGTCTTCCCGCGCTCGCCCTCGCAGCCCTGCCCGTCCTGGCCGCCGTTCCCGCCGCTGACGCCGTGGGAACCGGCCATGCCGTCCGGAGCACGCAGACCCACGCGCTGCGGAGCGACGCCCACTTCTACCCGCCCGCCACCCTCTTCAGGAACCAGGCCTGGACCTCCGGCAACGGCCGTACCATCCTGCGTGTCCAGAGCGACGGCAACGTCGTCGTCTACAAGGACGGCCGTCCCGTCTGGCAGGCCCCCGACGTCTACCCCAACGCCGACCGCCTGGTCATGCAGGAGGACGGCAACCTCGTCGTCTACAACCGGTCCGGCGATCCGCTCTGGGCCGCCGGCACCTGGCACAAGGGCCGGTACCTCGCAGTCCAGGACGACGGCAACGTCGTCGTCTACGACAGCGCGAACCGCCCCGTCTGGGCCACCAACACCGGCGACTGAGCGACGTTCCGCGTACGGCAGGGGCCCGGACAACCGTCCGGGCCCATGCCCGTGTCGTCCCGTGCCGTCCGCCGGTCCACGCGTCGGGAAGGGGCCGGTCACCTGCTCCCGCCAGTGGCAGGATCACCTGCCACAGGTCCAGAACACGGGGGGGGGTGCGATGCGCTTTCGGATCCTCGGGCCGCTCGAAGTGTTCGACGGCACCCACTGGCGGGGGATCTCCGCCGCCAAGCCCCGCACGCTGCTCGCCACCCTGCTGGTCCAGCGCGATGTCCCCGTGCCGGCGGACCGGCTGGGGCGGAGCTGTGGGGTGAGTGCGAGCCCAAGGCCGCCACCAATCTGATTCATCAGTACGTGATGCGGCTGCGCCGTGAACTCGGGGACCGGCAGGGCCGGTTGCTGGTCACCCGGCCGCCCGGCTACCAGATGGTGCCGGCCGACGAGGACGATGTGGACGCCGCCGCCTTCACCCGGCTCGGCGACTCGGGCCGCGCGGCGCTCGCGGTCGGCGATGCGGAACGGGCGGCGGGTCTGCTGGCCCAGGCCCTCGCGCTGTGGCGCGGACACCCGCGCTCGCCGATGTGCCGACCGGGCCGCTGGTGGAGGCGGAGGCCGCGCGGCTGGCCGAGCAGCGGCTCGACGTCCTTCAGTCCCGCGTAGAAGCCGACCTGGCCTGCGGCCGGCATGCCGCGCTGGTGCCGGAGCTGCGGCAGTCGGTGCGTGAGCACCCGCTCCGGGAGGGGCTGTGGGGTCAGCTGATGCTGGCGCTGTACCGGTCGGGGCGGCAGGCGGAGGCGCTCGACGCCTACCGGGAGGTGCACCGGCTGCTGGTCGGCGAGCTGAGCATCGAGCCGTCCGCCCCATTGTGCGATCTGCAACTGCGCATGCTGCGCGGCGACCCCCGGCTCGACCTCCCTGAACCTGACCCTGAACCTGAGGCTGAGGCTGAGGCTGAGACCGGGACCGGGGCCAGGGCCGGGACCGGGAACCGACCCGAGCGCGGGGCCCTGCCCCGGCCCGATTCGCAGCCGTCCGAGGGGGCACGGGATCAAAGCCCATTGCGGTGAAGTGGCCGGCCAGTTCCAGGGACAGGACGCCGTGCAGCCGGGTCCAGAAGGTCAGGGCCCGGTGGAGCGCCGCGGGCGGGGCCGGGTGGTCGCCGGCCCAGGCCCGGTGGTCTTCCAGATGGGTGCGGAACGGTGTCGCGGGGACGTCCGGGGCGCCCCGGCTGCCGATGGCGGCTGTATACGCGGCCACATGGGCAGAAGTCGTCTACCGGCGCTTCGACGGGACCGGCCGGAGCCTGGGCCAGCGGGCGAGCATGCGGCGCCGCATGTCCGTGCTGAGCCTGCTCAGGCCGGACAGGTCGGCGCGGTCGGCGGTCAGCCGGCCGACGACTCCGAGCCGGTGGACGAGGCGCTGCCGGGCGGTCGCGTTGCCCCACTTCCAGTTCCGGTCCGGGATCCGGGCCAGGTGGTCGGTTGTTCCCCGGTGGGCCTTCTCGACCAGCGCGTCGCCCCGCAGCAGCCAGCCCGCGCACGCGTCGGCGAGGTCGTCGTCGTGGAGTTCGGTGCCGGTCGCGGTGTGCCATGCCGTGCGGTAGGCGGTCTCGGCCCGGTCCAGCAGCGGGGCGGGGGCCTCGGTGACACACCAGCATGTCGGAAAGCCGATGCGCAGGTAGGCGAGCTCCATCAGTCCGCTGCCCAACGAGGCCTGTTCGAGGTCGATGAACCTGACCCCGCCGGCGGTGTGCAGGTCGTTGCCGGGGCACGGATCCCCGTGCAGAAGGGCATGCCCCGGGGCCCGGCCGAGCCGGTGCACGAGCTCGTCGAGCTCGCCGGACACACCGGGCGCGACAGTCGCGACGGGGACACCGAGCGCCTCGGCCAGCCCGAGGAAGGACTCGACGTCGGCCCCGTCCGGACCCTGCCAGCGGGGAAGTGATCCGGCGTCCTCGGGGCGGGCGACGGCATGCAGCCGGGCCAGTGCCGAGGCGTAGCCGACGATCCAGTCGCCGGACGGGCGCCGGTGGTCCAGTTGCTCCAGGACCATCACCCGCTCGCCCGGATCGATGCCCAGCAGGGCGGGCACCAGGGGTGCGTCGGACCGGGCGGCGAGCCGCAATGCGGTCAGCTCGCGGGCGTACCGCTCCTCGGCATCGGGACCGCCGACGATCTGTTTCACCACCACCGGTCCCCCGGCCAGCTTCACGCGCCACACACGTGAGCGCGGGCTGCTTTCCAGACGCCGGGAGCGCCCGGGAGCGCCCAGCTCTGCCCGTAATCCGTCCCCGAACGGGACTCGCGACCACATGGGGGCTCATCCTTCCACGCGGGGGGCGCGGCAGGCAGGCCCCCGGCAGGCGAAGTCACGCCCGGTGGTGATCGGCCGAACCGGCCAGCGAGGCGGCCTCCCATGCGAAGCCGTCCGGGTCGGTGAACGGGCCGGCGTCGCCGCCGATCAGGAGCCCGTGCGTTCCGGTGCCCTCGGGAGAGACGCCGAGGTCCTTGGCCAGGGCGCGGCGCCGGTACAACGCCAGCTTTACGGGACTCTCGCCGGTGACGGGACTCTCCCCGGCCGCGAACTCGACGTACACACGGCTGAAGCTCTTCGCCACGGCAAGGCCCCGGCCGGCGTAGAACCGCTTGCTCGCGATCACGTCCGCGACTCCGAGCAGGAGCACGATCTCGTCGATCTTCCGGGTGGCGGGGCCGGTGTCCTTCTTCGCCGAGGTCGCGATCTTCCAGATCGTCCCGTCCGGGGCCTGTACGACGCCGCCGTAGCCCCAGAGGGACTTCGCGGCAGGCTTCAGCGACGTGGCGCCCGCGTCGAGTGCGGCGTCGATGAAGCCGTTCACGTCGGCCGGCTGGGACACCGTGAGTGCGAGCGTGAATCCTCGGAAGCCGGTGGTGGGGGCCTCCGAGGCGCGCAGGCGGATCCGGGTGTCCAGGCCGAAGGCGGTGGCGTGGAAGCGGTCGGCGGCCGCGGGGTCGGCCACTTCAAGGGTCACGGTTTCGATGGTTGCCATGTCCCTCACGCTAGTTACGGCCCGGCGACCGGTGCTTCTCGATTCCTGATCGGTTCGGGCCGGGCCGCCGCCGGACGGCTCAGCGCACTTCCTGGATGCGCACCAGGTTGCCCGCGGGGTCGCGGAAGGCGCAGTCGCGGATGCCGTACGGCTGCTCGGTCGGTTCCTGGACGACCTCGGCTTCGGCGGCCCGCACCTGCTCGAAGGTGCCGTCGAGGTCGCGGGTGGCCAGCAGGATCCAGCCGTACGTGCCCTTGGCCATCATCTCGGCGATGGTGCGGCGCTCGTCCTCGGTGATCCCGGGGTCGGCGGCGGGCGGTGCCAGCAGGATGGAGGTGCTGGGCTGGTCGGCGGGACCGACCGTGATCCAGCGCATCTTGCCCTGGCCGACATCGCCGCGTACCTCGAAGCCGAGGACGTCGCGGTAGAAGACCAGGGACTCTTCCGGGTCGTCGTGCGGAAGGAAGCTCGTGTGAATGGAGATGTCCATAACGATCATGCTAAGGGCTGTCCCGTAATCCCTGGTGGGCGTGCGACGACAGTCACGGCACCTCGCCGCGTTGTCGGAACGCCCGAATACATCCAGTATTCGGGCGTCCCTCCGCCTTGCGATGCACCGCGTCTGACGCCGCACGCTGATCCACCAGGGATTACGGGACAGCCCTTAGGCGCGGCTCCGCGAACCGCACCTCGCGATTCCCGCCCGGCCCGGCCGCGCCGCTCACCCCCGGGCCGGAGCCTCAGCCCTTGGCCAGGGTGCGGTCGAGGAGGGGGAGCAGGCGGTCCCAGTGGCGTTGCAGTGCGGCGGGGTCGAAGGCAGCGGTGTCGGCCATGGTGAAGCCGTGGACGGTACCGGGGTAGATCTCGCAGGTGTGGGCGACGCCTGCGGCGTCCAGGGCCTGTTCGAACTCACTGATGGCCTCGGGCGTCATGTCGCCCTCGGCGAGTCCGAGGTGGACCTGGGCCTTGAGTCCGGGGACGAGGCGGTGCGGGCTGTCCGGCGCGTCGGTGACCAGGGCGCTGGGGTGGAATCCGGCGGCGGCGGCCACCCGGTCGGGGTGGGCCGCCGCGGTGCGCATCGCCAGGGCGGCACCCATGCAGTAGCCGATCGTGGCGACCGGTCCGACGCCGACCTCGGGGCGGTCGGCGAGGAACCCGAGGTAGGCGTCGGCGTCACGCAGGACGCGTTCGGGGGTGTGCTCCTCCATCAGGGGCTTCAGCCGGCTGAACACCGTGGGCCGGGCCTCTGCTCCGATGTGCTCGGGAAGTTCGACCACCGGTGCCGTGCCGTTCCGGTAGAAGACGTTGGGGACGAGCACGTAGTACCCGTGGCCGGCCAGTTCGCGGGCCATCTCCTCAAGCACCGGACGCACTCCGAAGATGTCCATGTACAGCAGCACTCCGGGGTGCTGCCCGCCACCATCGGGGTAGGCGGCGAACGCGTCGGCCTGGCCGTCTTCGGTGGGAATCTGCAGTGTCATGGTGGGCATGGGTACGAACCGTAGCAGCGGTGATCAGTCCGAACGCGGCTGCGCCCGGCCGTCTTTGGCGGTGGTGGCGCTCAGTGCGTACACCTTCTTGTCGTCGCTGCCGACGTACACGACCCCGTCGGGCCGAGCGGGCGTCCGCCGGGAAGTCCCCGAAACGCTCGGGGGCATGTAGGCCAGCGTGCCGATGACCTTGCTCGACTTGTGCGTGGACGCTCTGTACCGGGCGATCCCGAAGTCGAGGACCTTCACCCGGCCGCCCCGGGTGAGCATGAGGTTCGCCGGTTTCAGGTCCCGGTGCACCACCCCGGCGGGATGCGCGGCCTGTAACGCCTCGGCGGTCTGGGCCACCCAGTCCACGGCGGTGGCCACCTCGGGCAGACCGTCCTCGCGGAGCACTGTGTCCAGGTCCCGTCCGGCGAGGAACTCCATCACCAGATAGAAGGTGCCGTCGTCGGGGTCCTGCCCCAGGTCGAAGATCGTCACCATGCCCGCGTGGCTCAGACCGCCCGCGGTCCGCGCCTCGTGGAAGAACAGCTCCGCGCCGGAGGTGTCCCGCCGGTCGTGCGGCAGCAGCTTGACCGCGGCGCGGCGCTCGATCACACGGTCGTGCCCCTCCCAGACCTCCCCCATTCCTCCCCGGCCGATGAACGCGACCAACTCGTAGCGGCCAACCAGAACCCTCACAGCCGCCCCACCCCGCTCGGACACCCGCCACGCCACCCGCGTCGGGTTGGCCCCGCCCTCGCGGGACCGTGTCGAAGATCCCACGCCTGCGCCGCGCCCACCGGCAGCAGAACGGAATCGACTCGAACCCGAGATGCCCGGCACGGGTGCGCGGTCCTGCTCCCGCCCCGGACCCGCCCCGTGCCCACTGCCTGCCCACGGCTCGACCGCACCGCGTCCGATATTCATCCGGCATGCATAAGCGCAGGCAGGAGCGGTGCATGGGGTGCGCATGAGGGCATGCATGACCGCCCATCGGCGCATCGCCGCCGGGCGTTCCGTACCGCCTCCCCGAGGGCCCATGGTTGGTCCACGGCGCCCCGGACTCCCGGGGCCTGCCGCTCCACCACCCGTCGAAGGAGCAGTCACCCATGTCCGCAACCTCAACCTCTACCTCAGCCTCAACCTCTGCCTCTCCCCTGCGTGTCCGTGCCGCCGCCATCGGCCTGAGTGCCATGGCCCTGATGACCGTTGCCGCCGTCACCGCCCCGAGCGGTCAGGCCGCCCCCGCGGCCGGCGGCCGGCCGACCGCTGCCGCCGCCGTCACCACCTTGAAGTTCGTACGGAACTCCGCCGACCCGCAGAACTCCCGGCTGCTGGTGGTACGCAACAACAAGACGCAGGCCGTCTTCCGCGCCGGCTCCGGACTCGGCCGCAACCACGCCAAGGGGCGCGACGAATGCGCCTCGGCCAAGGGATGGCTGCCCGCGGGCACCTACACCGTCGGCTCCCGTCAGACCCGCTACAACGGCAACCTCATCAAGGGCTATGCCATCCCCCTGAGCAACAAGACGTGCAAGAACGGCCGGACCACGCGCACGGAACTCTTCATCCACAGCGAGATGACCCGTACCGGAGGGCAGGGCAGCACCGAGAGCCGGCGCTGGGACGGCGTGGGCGACTACAAGTCCGCGGGCTGCATCAAGCTCGCCCCGGAGGACATCAAGAAGCTGTTCCGCAACCTCGACCGGGGCGCGGCCCCCAAGCATCTCGTCGTCGTCTGACACCGGGGAGTGGGCGTGCTCCGGGCCTCGGCCCTGGGCGCGCCCACGGCTGTCAGCGCCCCGCCAGCTTCTCCTGCAGCCAGTCGAAGACGACATCGCAGTGCTGCTGCGGAGCCATCGGGGAGCAGTGCAGCTGTGCTCCGGTGGCCGCGGTGAGTCTCACGTAGTCCTTGGGGGACGTCAGCCTGTCGAACATCCGGCGCGGCTGTCCGGGATAGAACTGCTCGTACTCGTAGTCGAGGACCAGGGTCGGCATCGTGATGCGGTCCACGACACTCGTGAGCGTCAGTGACTCGATGCGTTTGGCGGGGGTGTAGAAGTCGGTGAAGACCTTGCCCTCGCGGGCGGCGAGCATCGCCGGTACGGAGAAGGGTTCGAAGCGTTTCTTCATCGTCGCCGCATCGGCCGCGGACAGTCCGGGGACGACCTCCTTGTTCCAGATGTCGTTGGTCTCGGCCTTGCCCGGGGCGAGGATCTTCCGGATCTCCGGCGGGAAGCCCAGCCAGGGTTCCAGGCATCCGGGCATCGCCACCAGAGCGGCGATCCGCTTCTCGAAGGCCGCGGCCCGGGGAGCCAGGTTGCCCGCCATGCTCAGCCCGGTCAGGGCGATCCGGTCGGGGTCCACGTCGGAACGGGCGACCAGCCAGTCGACGAGCGGGGTGACCACCGTCTCCCAGCGCGGCGTGAAGACCACACGGTTCACGAAGAGCAACTGCCCCTGGCCCGGCCCGTCGTACACGAGGGCGTTCCAGTCACGCTCCACCGCGGCCGAGACACCGTAGGCCCACATGTCGACGTTCTGCCCGTCGCTGCCGTTGGTGAGGATCACGGTGGGGCGCTGCCTGCCGGAGTCGTCGGGGCGGAAGAACCACACCGGCAGCGGGGTCTGCCCGTACGGAACGTCCGACGTCACCGGCGCCGGGTCGGACAGCTCGCAGAACGTGTCCCAGGCGCCGCGCCCCGACTTGTACAGCTGCTCCTCACCGGCGGGGGCGTCGGAGCCAAGTACGAAGAACAGCGCCTGGGCGTAGTACTGCGCGGCGCGCAGTGCACGGAAGCGCCTGGTCTGCCGGTCGGGCCGGCTGCCCTGGGGCGCCCCCATCAGCCGGTCGCCGAGCTTCTTGAAGGTCTCGACGTACGTCTGCGAGGAGAGGCCGGCCTTGTTGATCGTGTTCACGGCGGTGAGTACCTCGCCCACCTCGCTGCCGCCGAACCCCGCCCCGCCGAGCGCCCACAGGCCGTTGAAGTTGAACGCCGGGTCCTGGAAGAGCGTCATCGCGCCGGGCGTGGTGCCGGCCGGCGAACGGGTGGCCGATGCCGTGGGCGCGGGCGAGGGCCCTTGCGCGGAGGGGGCTCTGTTCGCGGGAGTGCAACCGGCGGCCAGTGCGGCCCCGCCCCAACCGACGAGCCCGGTGAGTCCGGTGAGCGCGGTGCGCCGGCTCGGCCGGGACTCCTCCTGCGATACGTACGTCATACCGGCGACCGTAGGAGCCGGGACGCCCGCACCGCCCCGCACGACACAGGCCGTTCCCCCGAACAGCCCGGACGCCCGTCCGCCGGGTGGGAAACGGTGGTTGCGCGGGCGTGATTCGGTCCGTGGTCCGCGCCGCCGCAGGTCCGCCGTGCAGGCCCTGCTGGAGGTGGAGGACCTGGAGGACGAGATGTTCCAGCACCGGGTCCCCCAGCACGTCTACCGTCTGGCACGGCTGCGCCGACGCGGGGCGCTCCTGCACCACGCGCTGCTGCCCTACCTCCAGGTGACGGACGAGATCTTCACACGCCGGATGATGAACCCCGGGTTCCCCGAGGAGCGCCAGAAGCTCGCCCGCGACTACCAGCACACGGCGAGGCTGGTGCTCACGGACATCGAGTCGCTGCAGAACTCCGCCCGCCGCGCCTTCGCCAGTTACTCCTCATACTCCTCACTGGTGTCGGGCGAACAGAACAGCGTGATCAACCGGCTGGCGATCGTGTCGACGATCTTTCTGCCGCTGACCTTCCTGCCCGGGTTCTTCGGCATGGACTTCAGCTACTTGACCGACGAGCTGGAGAGCAGGGACGTCTTCTGGCTGCTCGCCGTGGGACTGCAGGCGGTGTTCCTGCTCATCGCCCTCTACGCGCTGCACCGCACCCGCATCCGGCGGAAGCTGCGCGACGGCGAGGGCGTCGACGACCTGTGGCGCGATGTGCGCGCCCGGAACCACCGGGCATGGGCTCATCGCCGTGCGGGCCGCAGCGGTGCGACCGAGGCGAGGAAGCCGTCGAGCATGGCGATCTGTACATCCTCGGGGAAGCGGCCGGGGTCGAAGAGGGCCTGGACGACGAGCCCGTGGGTGAACGCGACCGCCGTGGCGGCGAGTTGCTCCGGGTCGGCGGCTTCGGGGACTTCGCCCAGGCCCCGCGCGGCCTCGAAGTGCGGACTGAGCGTCGAGCGCAGCCGGGTGTAGCGGCCGGCCTGGTCCGTGGCCAGCCCCTCGTCGGCGAGGGCCAGATCCCAGGAGCTGACCCAGATGCGGTTGCGGGCGGTGTCGCCCGGGGTCAGCGGCAGGATGTCCAGCAGCATGGCCCGCACGGTGGCCAGGCCCTCGGCCGGACGCTCGCGGCGCGGACGTTCCGCGGTGCGCTTCTCCAGCAGGTCCAGGGCATGCGCGATCAAGGCCCGCTTGGTCGGGAAGTAGTGCATGAGCATCCCGGTCGAGACGCCCATCGCGGCTGCGACGGCACGCAGCGTCAGCCCGCCGAACCCCTTGTCGGCGAGTACGTCCCACACCGCCCGGGACACATCGTCGCGGCGTGCTTCACGGTCTCCGGGTGCGGGCGGCATGCTGCTACCTTACGTACCGAACGCTTGTTACGTACCCAGGGACGAGGTATCCGTGTTCACACTGCCGCTCGGCGACACCGCTCGACTCCGCCCTCTGGAGCCCTGGCACGCGCCGGAGTTCCTCGCCCACATCGACCGCGCACGGCCCCATGTGGACCCCTGGATACCCTGGGCGACCTTCAGCACGGACCGCGCCTCCGCCACCGCCGTCCTCCAGCGTTACGCCGACAAGCAGGCCCAGGACGCCGCCCGGATCTACGGGATCTGGCTGGACGGCACGCTGGTCGGCGGCGTCATGTTCACGCGCTTCGACAGCGCCTCCGGAGTGTGCGAGGTCGGCTGCTGGCTGGAGGCCGCCGGGGAGGGCCGGGGGCTGGTGACCCGGGCGTGCAAGGCGTTGATCGACTGGGCTTTCGCGGAGCGCGGGATGAGCCGGGTCGAATGGTGGGTCGCGGCGGGCAACACCCGGAGCGTCGAAGTCGCGCGCCGTCTCGGGATGACCCGTGACGGGGTGCTGCGCAAGCACACCGAGTACCGGGGCGAGCGGCGCGACATCGAGGTCTGGTCGGTCCTCTCCGAGGAGTGGCCCTCACAGGAAGCCGGGGCCGAACCCGCAGCCGAAGGCTCGTCCGACGTCAAGGCCGAACTTGACCGGCTGATGCACGCCTTCCTCGGCGCGTTCACCAACACCGGCGGCAGCCGGCCGAACCTCGATGCCGTCCGTGAGGTGTTCATCCCGCAGGCGACGATCATCGCGAACACCGGTGGCGCCGCGGGCGTCGGGGCCGAGCCGGTGGTCTACGACCTCGACTCCTTCATCGGCCCCCGGGAGAAAATGCTCACCGACGGGACGCTGACCGAGTTCTCCGAATGGGAGGTCGCCGAGCGGACCGAAATCCTCGGGTCCATCGCGCACCGGTCCAGCGAATACCGGAAGTCCGGAATCCGCGACGGCGAGCGATTCGAGGGATCCGGCCGCAAGACGGTCCAGTTCGTACGGACGCCCACCGGCTGGCGGATGAGCTCGATGGCCTGGGAAGACATGTAGGTGCTTCGAAGCCATGGGCCCGGCCCCCTGGACGCTCCACCCGGGGTGTCCGGATCACACGGCGGGGAGCGCGTAGATCCGCTTCCCGTGCATCACTGCCAGCCGGTCGCCCCCCGCCACCACGTACCACTGCTGGATGTCGCCGGTCCTGTCGTTGTAGGTCCAGCGCAGTTTCCCGGTCGCCACGTCGAAGGCGTGCACGCCGCCGTCCTTGTCGAACTCGGTCGCGCCGTACAGGGTGCCCTTCACCTTGGCGAACTGCCACGCCTGCGTCGCCGATTCCCGCAGGTCCTCGTTGTGCCAGATCTGCTTGCCCGTACCGGGATCCACCGCCCACAGGCCGCGCGCGCTGTCGGCCGCGTAGAGCACCCCGTCCAGGACGTGCGGGTCGTTGAACGAGCTGAACTCCTCCGTCCGCAGCGACCAGCGTTCCTTTCCCCCGGCCAGTTCGAAGGCCCGCAGCCGCCGGCCGTCCGCCACGATCACCAGATCCTTGTGCATGGCGAAGTGGCGGTTGTTGGACCGGCTGATCTTCTTCGTCCACACCTGCCGGCCGGTCGCCGTGTCGCGGACGGTCACGTTCTCCCGGTAGTCCGTGTAGACCAGGCGCCCGTCGACGGCCGCGGCGGTGATGCCGAACTCCTCGGTCCCCGCGTCGCGCTGCTCGCGCCAGGCGATCCTGCCGGACGTCGTGTCGATCGCGGCGATCACGTTGTTCGGCGTCGTGAAGTCCTTCTCCAGGATGCCGGCGATCACGTACACATGGCGGTCGTCGGCCGCGATCGGGCGTGGCTGCTCGAACTGCTTGCCCAGGCGGCTGCGCCAGGTCTCCTTGCCGGTCGCCGGATCCAGTCCCACCACGTCGCCGTCGTACTCGGCGCCGGCGAGGTAGAGCGTGCCGCCGCCGAGGATGAGCTTGGCACCGGGTGTGGTGACGCCGCGGCGCGACCACTTCTCCTTGCCGGTGGCCATGTCCCGTCCCACCAGCGGGTCGCCCGACACCAGAGCCACGTTCCCGATCACCGCGAGCGCCTCGTTGCCGGACAGGCTGGTGTTCGCGGCAGCCGCCCGCCACAGCGGCTCGGGCGCGGTGCCCGGCGGCGGGGTGGTGAAAGTGTCACCGCTCCTGCCCCCGCCCGGCTTCGAACCCCCGCCCGAGGCATCCGCTTCCTCCTCGGGACCGCACCCCACGACACCGGCCCCGAACACGGCCAGCCCCAGCCCGGTCCCGGCCAGCCCGAGTATCCGCCTGCGTGACACCACGTGCCCGTCACGACCGCCCATGTCTGTTCCCACTTCCGTCCGGCTGTTCCGACGTCCCCCAGGGACCCCTTGAGCGCCGCCAGGCTAACCATCGATTTCCGGCCGACCGACGGATGGCACACAGCCGGGACACAGCCGTGAAGGTCCCGTCACAGGGCAACCGTCGCACCACCGGCACCACCCGCACCGGGGGCCCCGAAGCGGGCCAGGCAGTGCCACACCTTCTTGACCGCCTGGGGGTCGTGGCGGCCGTCGCGTGCCGCGTCCCCGACGATGCGGGGATCGAGTACGCCGCCGACGGCGATCCGCGTGCCCAGCTCGACGTACTCCTGCCCCCGGTAGCCGGGGTGCAGGCGAAGCGTCTCGACCCCGAGGCGGAATCCCGGGTGCCACTCGACGGGGCAGCCCAGACGCCGTGCCGCGGCCTCGACAGCCGTGCCTCGGTAGCACGGGTCCAGAACCAGCGCCTCCACATGACGGTCCAGCAGAACCGGTCCGTGCACCTGGGCCTCGACGTAGTCGTCGAGCTCGTCCTGGCTGTCGGCCAGGGCAAGGGCCACGAGCCCCATGCGGGCCGCGACACCGAAGTCCGAGGGGTCGAGGAAGCTGTCCGGGTAGCAGAACGTGGTGCGCGCCAGGGTCCGTGCGGTCAGCCGGAAGTGGGCGGAGCCGAACCGCGGCGCACCTCCGACCGGCTTGCGGCGGAAGTTCAGCGCCCCGTAGACGGGTCGCTCATGAGCGGACACCGCGTCGTACGCCCCACCGAAGATCCGGCTCTCCCAGCGCCACCGGTCCCCGCCGGGATGCGCGGTCAGTCCGCCGTTGCTGGTCCCCGTGACGAACTGGGAGCGGTAGACACCGTCTTCGGCCAGGGCTTCGAGGATCGGCTTGCCCTGCAGCAGGCGGTCCGGGTGGAAGTTGAGGGTCACCCGCAGCGCCGGGTCCAGCGCAGGACCCGACGCAAACCCGGCGACGTGGCGGATGGCCATGGCCTGCGGTGTCCGGGACGCGTCGGAGATCATCCGTGCAGTGTGCCCCGGGCCGCTCGACCGGCACACCCGGATTCCCGCCGGCCGCGGTCCGTCGCGGCCGGCACGGCGCTCAGACCAGGGACTTCCCGGTCTCGACGACGACCCCGTAGAGGTCGGAGATCGTGGCGAGCGCGCTGCGATGGATCTGGTCGGCGGTCAGCTCGGTGCCCAGCGAACGCAGCGGGCGCGTCGCGCAGGCGTCGGCGACCACGGTGGGCCGGTTTCCCCGCAGGAACGCGCCCTCGGTCGTGAACGTCACGCACATGTGCGTCATGAAGCCCGCGACGATGACGTCCTTGTTGCCGGCGGCGTCGACGTGCTCGGCCAGGTCGGTGTCGACGAAGGCGTTCGGGGCCTTCTTCACGACGACGGGCTCGCCCTCGATGGGCGCCACGCCCGGGTGGATCCGGCCGATCTCCGCACGGATGTCGTACGGGGTGCCCTCGCCGCCGTCGTTGATGACGTGAATGACCTTCGTGCCCGCCTCGCGGGCCCGGCCCAGCAGCGCGGCGGCCGAGTCGAGCGCGGCCTGCCAGCCCTCCAGCTCCATCACGCCACCGACATAGGTGTTCTGGTAGTCGACCAGGATCAGGGTCGAATCGGCGAGCGACGCGGGCGTCTCGTCGAAGCCGTTGAGTTCGCGCAGAGTCGTCGTAGCCATGGAATTACCGCCTCGGGTCTTGTGCCGTATCGCGTGCCGCGCACCGGGCCAGGATCTGTCGCCCACCGACGCGGTGAGCCGACTCCAGAACGCTACGGTCGGCCGGAGCATGTCGGCAATGCCATCTAACATGCAGATACCGACATCGCGGTGTCCGGCCGGCCGGACACGGACCCCATGAACGCGGAGACCCCATGAACGCCGTCGAACGGCTCGTCGTCATCGTCCTCTTCGAAGGTGTCGACCTGCTCGACGTCACCGGACCGCCGGAGGTGTTCGCCCTCCTGCGGCGCGAGACGGACGACGAGGCGGGCTACACCGTCGTCCTCGCCGCCGAGACCATGGACCCCGTCACCACCTCCGCCGGCGTGCGCATCCTCCCCGACGCCACGTTCCACGAGGTGTCCACGAGGAGCATCGACACCCTCCTGGTGCCCGGGTCGGTCGAGGTCGACGGCCGGCGCCGGGTGCACGCCCTCACCGACCCCGCCGTGGTCGGCTGGGTGAAGACACTCGCCGCCAGGACGCGGAGGGTCACCTCCGTCTGCGTCGGAGCACATATCCTCGCCGCCGCCGGGCTGCTCGACGGCAAGCGCGCCACCACCCACTGGTCGACCGCGCAACAACTCGCCGCCGACCACCCCGAGGTCGAGGTCGACGCGGACCCGATCTTCATCCGCGAGGGCGACGTGTGGACCGGCGCGGGCATCAGCGCCTGTCTCGACCTGTCGCTCGCCCTCGTCGCCGACGACTTCGGCGAGACCGTCGCGCTGCGCGTCGCCCGGCAGCTCGTGATGTATCTGAAGCGGCCGAGCGGACAGAGCCAGTTCAGCGTTCCCCTCGAACCCGTCTCCACGACACGCCGCATCGAGGACCTCCGCCACCACGTCATGGGCAATATCGGCGCACCGCTCACCGTCGCGGACCTCGCCGCGTTCGCCCATGTCGGCGAGCGGCAGCTCACCCGGATCTTCAAGGCCGAGCTCGGCATGACGCCGAGTGCGTACGTCGAGTCGGTCCGCGTCGAAAGGGCGCGCAACCAGCTCGAATCCACCGACGCCACCCTCGAACGCATCGCGTCCACCTGCGGGTTCGGCACGACCGACACCCTCATCCGGGCGTTCCGCCGGACGCTGGACACCACACCGACGGAGTACCGGCTCCGGTTCCGGGCCGGCTCCGACGGCCTGTCACCACGGGGCGGCCGACGACGCAGGAGCTGAGAGCCGTCCCATACAGCCCGTACAGGTTGACGTGCGTGGTGGGGGCGGGCAGCCGTATGCGGCTCCTCCTCCGCCCCGGCTCTCACACCCCGGCTCTCACACCTCGGTCGAGCGGCCCACGTCCGGGCCCGTCCCCGTCACCGCGCGCAGGGCCAGCTCCCGGCTCTTGCGTACGTGGAGGAGGGTGATCGCCGCCGCCGCGTCGGCGTCTCCCGCGGCGATGCGTTCGTACATCTCACCGTGTTGGGCGCGCATGGGGGCGGGTTCCGTGTTCAGGCCGAAGAGCAGTCGCAGCTGACCGTTCAGCCGCTGCATGAGCTGGGCCAGCAGCGGGTTGTCGGCGAGGGCCACGATCCCTTCGTGGAAGGCGGTCCCGGCTCCGTTCTCCCGGGTCCGGTCCCCGGCCGAGGCGGCCGCCTCCGCCCGTTCCAGTACGGCCCGCAGCTCCGCCAGGGCGCCGTGCTCACCCGGTACGGACAGGGCCACGCGGCGGGCGGCGAGGCGGGACGCCTGGATGGCCAGCGGCTCCCACACGTCGTACAGGTACTCGACGTCGGCGCGCTCCAGCCGGCGCACCCGTACGCCGCTGTGCGGCAACAGGTCGAGCAGCCCTTCCTCCACCAGGGCCCGCAGTGCCTCGCGCACCGGCACCCGCGACATCTGGAGGTCCTGGGCGATCTCGCGCTCCACCACCCGGGTGCCCTGGGCGTAGCTGCCGTCGATGATGCGGTCCCTGACGGCCTGGCGCGCGACCTCGCTCAGCGGGGTGCGCGTCGCCGGGGCGGACGGCTGTTCTCCGTCGCCCTTCCGGCCGGTGCCTGCCGTCACGTGTGCCGTCCTCCTTGTGCCTTCCCGGCCTGTCCCGGCGCCCGAGCCTGGTCTCCGGGGCGTCCCGTCACCTTATGCGTACGCTGGGGCGACGGGACTCCACCGGGGTCACCCGGTCCGGGCTCGGGAGCCGAGAACCGGCACCTGTCAGGCCGGTCGGCCGTCAGACCAGTCGGCCGTCGCGGGCGACCACGCGTCCGCCGTGCACCACCATGTCGCGCGCGGGCATGTCCACCACGACCTGCGGCAGGCACTCGGCGTGGAGCAGGACGAAGTCGGCCGGCGAGCCCGGGGAGAGGTCGGCGCGGGGCAGCCGCATGACATCGGCACCGCCGTGCGCGCCGGCTTCGTAACAGGCGGACAGTTCCTTGTCGAGGCGGACGTCCGTGACCCAGCCGAGCAGGTGCGTCCGGTGGAACATGTCCGCGTTGCCGAAGGGGCTCCAGGAGTCACGCACGCCGTCCGAGCCGAGCCCGACCCGTACGCCGTGCTCGCGCAGCTTCTCGATCGGCAGGACCAGCGACGCGCTCGGCGCCACGGTGGTCAGGGCGATGTCCAGATCGCTCAGGTCCGCGGCGGTCTTCGCCAGTTCGGCGTCGGAGAGGCCGGGCAGGCAGAAGACATGACTGACGGTCACCTTGCCCTTGAGGGACAGGGCCCGGGTGCGGTCGATGATGGCGCGCAGCACCGTCGTGCCGTTCACACCCCGGTCGTGGAGGTGGATGTCGACGCCGACGCCGTACCGGTCCGCGAGACCGAAGAGCAGGTCCAGCTGCTCGTCCATGGCGTGGTCGAAGCTGATCGGGTCGAGTCCGCCGACCATGTCGATGAGTCCGCTGCGGGCGGCATCCCTGAGCAGTTCCGCGGTGCCGGGGGTGCGGATGACGCCGTGCTGCGGGAAGGCCACGATCTGTACGTCGAGCGCGTGCTTGAGCCGCTCGCGCGCCTGCCCCACGCCTTCCACGGAGGCCAGGCCGTAGGCCGGGGCGATGTCGGCGTGCGCCCGCATGGCGCGCGTGCCGCGGGTCACGGCGTGCGACATGAGCGCGTACGCGCGCTCGGACACCGGTCGGCGCTGGCTGCGGAACAACTCCGCGTCCTGCTGGGCGAGTTCGGCGATGGTGTCGGCCGGCTTGCGTGACACCCATTCACCGCCCCACGTCGTCTTGTCGGGGTGGATGTGCGCGTCGACCAGGGACGGCAGGGCGATGCGCCCGCCGCCGTCGATCACCTTGGCGCCCCGGGGCGCCGGGTCGCGCGTGATGCGGCCGTCGACGACCGTGAGGTCCACCGGCTTCGCGGCACCCATGGGCCGCACGTCGCGGAAGACCACCGCGTTGCGGGGCTCACGGCGTGAATCGCCGCGGGAGTCGGCCACCGCGGGCGAGATACCGGCGGACATGGCGACACCGGCACCCGCCAGGGATGCGGCGCCCGCGAGGACACCGCGTCGGGACGGCGTGGAGGGAGGGGGCGTCATGGGACTCCTTCGGCTTGACGCGGGATGCAAACGGAAACCAGTTTGTATACCAACACGGCGGGCCGAGCAAGGCTCCCGTGAGTTCATCGCAGCATTCGTCCGGAATTCCCCCAATGAATCTCTCGCTGTACAGGTGTTGGTATACGAATATTTCGTCCATCAAGTGCGCATCGAGCCGGGAGCACACCGACTGCCACTGCGCCTGGACCGGTCAGGGCGTCATCGACCGGTCCAGGTGCTCGTTGACCGGTCACGGTCAGGGCGCCGTGGAGCGGCTGATCGAGTTGGTTTCGCGTACGGCATCGGCGATGGCCAGAAAGTCCTTTCTCAGGATCGCACCATGGTTGCTGGCGACCTTCGCACTGATCCTGATGTTCGGGTTGCGGGCGGTCACCCCGTCGAGGCTGGCCCGAATCCGCTCCTGTTCGTCACCGCGGCTTCCCAGCGACGTCCCCGAAGCGACCACGTACCGCACCGGAACGGTGATGCCGTCCAGCACGGGGCCCAGCTCGCGCTCGCGGGAGAGCCTGCCGAGTTCGATGTTGCTGTCCGCCTGCTGCTCGGCGGTCATCCGCGGGGTCAGGCCCGTCGGGCGCAGCAGCGGTGTGAACCAGCCCATCCGCCGGAACAGCTTCCGGATCCGCTGCTCCATGGCCTCGTCGAGCCAGTCGTGCGGGAAGGCGCCGTCGACCAGGACCGCGCCCAGGGCGCGGTCCGGATTCCGGCCGGCCCAGTGCGCCGCGACGAACGCTCCGTAGGACCAGCCCACCACCAGCGCCCGGTCCACTCCCCTGGCCGCGAGAACGGCGTCGACGTCCCTCACGGCGGCGGCGAAGGAGTAGTCCGCCGAACGCCTCGATTTCCTGCCGCGGGCCCGCTCGTCGTAGGTGATGTGCCGCCACCCCGTGCCCAGCTCGGCGATGGTCCGCCGCCAGTAACCCTGAGTGGCGAACTGACCGTTGAGGTAGAGCACGGGGATTCCGGGACCGCCGGTGTCGGTGACGGCCAGGGCCGTGTCGTCCACCGGCACCATGCCGGTCCAGGCGGACTGCTCGATGGTGGTCATGGTTCCTCTTTCTCCGGGCTGGAAGTGGATCGGGAACGGTGCTTTCAGAGGCTGCGGGCGTCGATGTTGCCGTGGTCGGTGGTCGCGTGGATGCTCAGGCCGGCGTCGCCGTCGGTGTTCTTGAGCGCGTTGTGGATCCGGCCGTAGCCGGTGCCGGCGTCCAGGGAGGCGGAGACCCCGGCGGCGGCTCCGACCGACACGTCGCCCATCTGCGTGCGCAGCACGACCGCGCCGCGCACGGCTTCGGCAATCCGGATGTCACCGCGTCCGGTGCTGATCTCCGCCGGGCCGCCCAGACGGCCGATCGACACGTCGCCACCGGAGGTGGTGACGCGGACGCCCGCGGCCTCGTCGACCTTGATCACGCCCTGCGCGCCCTCGAAGGCGACGTCGCCGAACCGTCCGACGCCCCGGAACTCGGCGCAGGACGACTTCACCTCGACCCGGGATCCGGCCGGCAGCTGGACGGTGACCTCGATGGATCCGGAGGGGCCGAAGTACTGGTTCTTCGCCGCCGGGGCGCCGATCCGCAGCACGCCGTCGGCGTAGGCGACCTCGGCCTGCTCCGCCGCCTTCACGTCGCGGCTCTTCGAGGCGTTCGCCGGCAGGACCTCGACGGTGGTGTCGGTCCGGTCGGCGGCGATGAACTGCACGCGCCCGGCGGGGATGTCCAGGACGGCGGAGATCGGGGTGGCGGTGTCGAAGTTCTGCATCGTGCTCTCCTTTTGCGTTCGTCGTTTCTGACATCGCAAACGCTACGTTGCGTTCGAGGATCGAGCAACATTTGTATTGCACTCGATGAGTATCAATGCAGGTGAGAGGCCAATTATCGTTGCAACGATTCAGATTTTAATGCAACGTCAGCCCTCCGTTCGTTGCATTGAATGGAGAGTGAACGCTATGCTGGGGGCATCAAGGAAGCGTGAAGGGAGATCGCGGTGCCGGGAGGCAGACTCACCCAGCAGGAACGCCAGCAGATCGCGCTGGGGGTGGCCGACGGGCTCGCCTACGCGGAGATCGCCAGACGCCTGGACCGCCCCACCTCGACGATCACACGCGAGGTGATGCGTAACGGCGGCCCCACCGCCTACCGCGCCGACCTGGCCCACCGCGCCACCGAACGCCGCGCCCACCGGCGCAGGCAGGCCACCCCCCGCGGGCCGCAGGCGCCCGAGCAGGCCCACGGACGCGACACCGAAGCCGTGCGCGAGTACGAGGAGGTGTTCACCACCCTCCTGATGCAGCAGGGCCTGCCCCAGATGATGGCCCGGGTGCTGACCTGCCTGCTCACCAGCGACGCCGGCAGCCTCACCGCGTCCGAGCTCGTCCAGCGCCTCCAGGTCAGCCCGGCGTCCATCTCCAAAGCGATGGCGTACCTCGAAAGCCAGGGCCTCATCAGCCGCGAACGGGACGAACGCCGCCGCGAGCGCTACCTCGTCGACGACGAGGTCTGGTACCGGTCGATGATCGCCGCCGCGCAAGCCAACGCCCAACTCGCCCAGACCGCCCGGCAGGGGGTCGGCGTCCTCGGCCCCGACACCCCGGCCGCCGTCCGCCTGGAGAACATCGCCCGCTTCGTCGACTTCGTCGGCGAGAGCATCGCCCGCGCCGCGGAGCAGGCCCGCGAGATCCTGTACACGAACCCCGAACCTGCTTCGGGCGACGCGGCCACGCCCCATTCGGACCGCGGATGAGCAGCCCCGGGTCGGGCCGTCGCGTCCGGTTGCCGGGTCAGGCCCATCCGCGGCCGGCTGGTCCTGGTTCCCTGACGGGGACGTCGTGGCGTCAGTGCTACATCAGCCGGACATCAGCAGAACGACAGTACGAGGGTCAAAGCTAGGAGCAGACCAACCGCCGCACCACATGCAGCAGCGCCCCGGGCACTCCCCCGTTCCGGGGCGCTGCGACGTGGTCCGCAACGGTGCGTGCGCGGGGCCGGAAGGGTCCGGCCCAGGCGGGCGAGCGGGGACAGGGCCATCAGGGCGGGGGACACCATCAGCCCCGCGGCCGTCACCAGGAGAGCGGTGCGCGGCGCCCACTCCTGCGCGAGGAACCCGCCGAGCAGCGAGCCGACCGGGGTGAGGCCCATGCCGGCGAAGGTGATCGTCGCGGCCGCGCGGCCCTGCATCCCGTCCGGGGTGACGGCCTGCCGCACGGCCATGACCGTGACGTTCACCAACTGGCCGGAGGCCCCGAACACGAGGTTGACCGCGATGAGCGAAGGGACCGTCACCCCGGCGGGCCCGTGCAGCGCGGGCACGCACAGCATCACGCCGTCGCCGAGTACCGCCGCCGACACGAGCACCGGGCCGTGGCCGAACCGGGCCGGCAGCCGGGCGGCGAGCAGCGAGCCCAGCAGCGCTCCCGGCCCCGTCGCCGCGAGCGCCGTCCCGACGGCGGTGCCCGAGAGGTGGAGTTCGCGGGTCAGGAAGAGCAGGTGGACGGTCATCATCGCGGCGAAGGAGAACTGGAAGGCGGCCGAGGCGAGCCCCACCCTCCGCAGCACCGGATCGCCGGCGACGAAGCGGAGCCCCTCACTGATCCGCCGCCGGACCCGATCGGGACGTTTCAGGCGCCGCGGGACGGGTTCGTCGCGGCGGATCCGCCGGATCGACAGCAACGACAGCGTGAAGAACAACGTGCCGGACGCGGCGGCGACCGGCACCGACAGCAGGGAGACCAGCATGCCGCCGAGGGCGGGGCCGCCGGTCTGGGCCGCGGAACGGCTGCCCTCCAGCGCGCTGTTGCCGCGTACCAGCTGATCGCGCCCCACCAGTCGTACGAGGGACGCCTGGTAGGCCACGTCGAAGAACACGGACAGGGTCCCGATGGCGAAGGCTGCCACGAACAGGACCGGCAGCCCCAGCAGGCCCAGGAGACCGGCCGCGGCGACCGATCCCAGCGCCACGGCCCGGCCGAGATCGGCCAGGACCATGACCGTACGGGTCCGCCATCTGTCCACCCACGCGCCGGCCAGGAGCGAGAAGAGCAGGATCGGCATCTGCCCCACTGCGCGGAGGGTACCCAGTCGGCCGGCGTCCGCGTCGAGGGTCAGAACGGCGATCAGCGGAAGGATCACCAGGCTTGCGTGTTCGCCGAGTTGGGAGACCGTCTGGCCCACCCAGAGCCTGCGGAAATCAGCGTCCCGCCACAGGCCGGACGGATCGGAGCGCCCGGAATCGGGCACGGAAGCGGAAACGGGGGAAGGAACGGAGGAGGAAGCGGACGGCACAGGAATCCCTCGGGTCGCCGAAGAAGGTGCCCGCCACCCGGCGTACGACGGCTGCGCCGACGGTTCGGGCGGGGGAAGGCTCGCTGTGCCGCACATCGGAGGCAGCACGCGATGACAGGCCGGTCACGGCCTACGGTGTCAACGCGTGCTCGGGCGACCGGGCATGTCCTGGCTCCTCATGGGTCGTTCGCTGCCCCGGCATCGGGCGGCCCCAACGGTACAGTCCGCCGGCCGATAATCTGAGCCGCATGGACGAGATCAACGGGGTGGAGGTCATCGCGTTCACGGACGCCGAGGCGTTCGAGAGCTGGCTGTCCGAGCACGGCACACACAGCACCGGCATATGGATCAAGGTGGCCAAGAAGAAGTCCGGCATCGCGACGGTCACCGACGACGAGATGGTCGACATCGGGCTGTGCTACGGCTGGATCTCCGGACAACGCCGGTCGCTCGACGAGCAGTACTACCTCCAGAAGTACCTGCCGCGCCGCCCCAGGAGCCTGTGGTCGCAGGTGAACGTGGACAAGGTGGCGAAGCTGACGGCCGCGGGACGGATGCGTGAACCCGGGCTGGCCGAGGTGCGCAGAGCCCAGCAGGACGGGCGGTGGGCGGCAGCGTACGAGTCGCAGCGGACGGCGACGGCACCGCCGGACCTGGTGGCGGCGCTCGATGCGGATCCCGGGGCCAGGAAGGCGTTCGAGGCTCTCGACCGGTCGGGGCGCTACCAGCTGATCCTGCCGTTGCTCCAGGCGCTCACCCCGGAGACCCGGAAGGCCCGGCTCGACAAGGCCCTGCACCGGCTGGCGCACGCGGATCCGCCGGAATGAGCCGAGGGCGGTGTCCGGTTGAGCGGCGGCTTCGCCGATGATGGCGGGATGCTGGTCCGGACAGAGGCGGTGCGGCAGGTCCCGTCGAAGCCCGCGAGGGTCCGAGTGCGCTGCGCGGTGGGCACCGCCGTGGTGCTCTGGCACGGTGCCCCCGAGGAAGTGGGCCGCGAGCACCATGTCGAGTGGACCGTCGACGAGGACATCGTCTGGGCGGCGAACACCCGGCCGGCCGCCTCCGGCCCGCCCGGATTCCGGGAGGACGGTGAACACATCGTCTTCCGGGGCCGGCTGAGTCCCACCGGGGACGGCACGGCGCTGTTGGACGTGAGTGGCGCGCTGCTCCTGTTCGAACTCGCGGTTCCGCCACCGCCGGACGGCGTCGACGCGGCATGGGTCGAGGTCCGGGTCGGGAAGGAGAACGTCGGTCTGTGGCCGTATCGGCTCTGACCATGTCGGCTCTGACCATGTCGGCTCTGACCGGTCCGACTCGGCGGGGCGATAACTCGGTGTTCATGGCGGACCTTTCGGAGCTAGCCTGCGCCGCATGACTGAGAACGATCTTCCGCCGCGCCTGACCCGGCTCACCTTCCATGGTCCGCTCTCCGAGGCGCGAGCCGCGCGGATCGTCGACCGGCTCGGCCGGGCCGCCCCGGCGCGGGTCCTGGACATCGGTTGCGGCTGGGGGGAGTTGATGCTCCGCGTCCTCGACGCGGTGCCGGGGGCGACCGGGATCGGCATCGACCTCAACGGCGAGGACCTCGCCCGGGGACGCGCGAACGCCGAGGATCGTGCGCTGACCGGCCGTGTGGAGTTCGTCGAGGGGTCCGCCGCCGAAACGTTCCACGGGCCGGCCGACCTCGTCCTGTGTCTCGGGTCCAGTCACGCCCTCAGCGACGAGGAACCGCCCCGGCACAGTGCCGACGCGCTGCGTGCGCTGCGCGGGATCGTCGCGCCCGGGGGGCGGGTACTGCTCGCCGAGACCTTCTGGCAGCGCTCCCCCACCTCCGCCGAACTGGCCGCGATGTGGCCGGACGCCCGTGCCGACGAACTCCACGACCTGGCCGGACTCGTCGAAGTCGCGGCGGCCGCCGGATTCCGGCCCGCCTGGATCGAGACGGCCGGCGAGGACGAGTGGGAGGACTTCGAGTCCGGCTACCAGTCGGACGTGGAGGAGTGGCTCGCCGCTCACCCGGACCACCCGCTGGCGCAGGAGACGCGCGAGCGGGTCGACCGGCACCGGGCGAGCTGGCTGCGGGGCTACCGGGGAGTGCTCGGGATGGCCTACCTCACGCTGGTCCCCGTGGACCGAGCGGGCTGAGCGGGCTCAGCGGACCGGGCGGGCCGGGCATTTCCCGCAAGGCGTCGGGGCCGGTCGGCTACGCGGCGAAGCCGATGTTGGTGACGTACTCGTACTGCCCCCACTGCGACCCCAGGTCGACGATGACGTCCTCCCAGGCGTCGTCCAGGCCCTGGTGGTCGCCGGCCGCCCAGGCCTCGACGATGCGGTCCCAGCGGCGGACGTTCATCGTGCGGTACTCCACCATCCGCTGGAGCGGACGCGGCACCTGCGACTGGTTCAGCGGGTGGATCTCCACCCGTGTCCCGCCACCGGCGTTCAGGCGCCGCAGGAGGTACCGGGCGACGTTCTGGCGGCGCACCTGACGGTAGGCGGCGTCGATGCGCTCCAGGTTGGCGTTCGACGGCCGACGCCGCTCCTCCAGCCACGCCTTCAGCGTGCGGTCGGTCACCGTCAGCCCGGCGTCCCTGGCCGCCCTGCGGCTGTGCTCCGTCCTGGTCAGGTAGTGCAGGCGCGCCATCAGACCACGCTTCACGGTCACCGGGGTGACGACGCCGTCCGCCAGCTCGTCGAGTTTGCGTGCGACGGCGTCGCTGCCCTTGATGCCCCGGGCGCCGAACTTCCCGAAGTCGATGGTCCTCTCGGGCATCTACTCCTCCTCCCCCGACATGACCCCGGTGTCCTCGGAGTCGTCTCTGCCCGCGGTGTAGGTGTCCTTCGTCTTGACCTCGGTCACGCCACGGCCCTCGGGGAAGACACGGTGCCAGTCACCGATCACGTGGAGCTCGTCGGTGCCCATCGCGCGTACGACGGTGAGTCCCTCGTCGTGGGCCTTGAGGGCCTTCATCCAGAGGTTGGCGAACGCCTGGCTGCGGATGATGTGCATCCAGTCCGGGCGGTAGAGCTCGCGGTTGTAGTTCGACTCCCCCATCGTGGAGACGAACTTCGAGTACATCGCCTTCACGTACTCCAGCGTCACCTCGTCGCCGTCGGCGATCGCCGTGTCCCTGGCCTCCTTGAGGGCGACGCGGAACTTCTCCAGCAGGTTCTCCGTAGCCCCGGACGTGTAGGACTCGTGGATCTCCGGGGGCGCGCACAGGGCGTGCTTGGGGCCGGAGAGGCGCAGCAGGAGGCGCAGGGTCGGTTCGGTGACCCACAGCGGGCCGGGCTCGTCCCGGTTGCCGATCGGGTTGGGCAGCACCGCCCCGTGCTCCCACTCGGGCGGGGTGATGAGGTGGACGCCGGCGCGGCGGCGGTCGTGGGCGAATCCGGCGCTGTGTTCCAGCTGGCCGAGCGGGAGGTGGGTCTTCAGGGCGGAGAGGTAGGCGCCGTTGATGTCGAGTGCGGTCACCTCGTGGCGGCCGGGCGGCAGTTCATGGCGGGTCCACTTCGGGCGCGCCTCCCAGATCCGGTCCGCGCCCTTGGAGGTCTGCTTGCGCAGGATGTCCGGGATCCACGGGTGCGCGACGATGTCGTACCGCGCGCCCTTGCGGGTCTCGTCGAGCAGCCGCATCGCGTCCGGGATCGCCCGCTTCAGCAGCGCCGCGAGGGCCGCTTCGACATCGCCCCGGTGCTCGGCGAGCGCCGCCTGAACCGTCTGCCCGATCAGGTCCCCGGGCCCGGACTGCACCTGGAACGCACGCTTGGCCGGGCCCCGGGCGGGCCGGGCGGTGGGAGGTGTGGGCTGCGTGGCGGTCGGCTGCTCGGCAGTGGACGGCGCGGCAGTCGGCTGCCGAGCAGCCGGTTGCTCGACGGTGGACGGTGTCGCGGTCGCGAGTCGGCAGTCGGACGGGTCCAGGTGCTGGGCGAAGCCCGCCACCCGGTGCCTGGCCGGTGCTCCGCACAGCACACACGGCTCGGCGGCGGCGAGGAACTCCACCTCGTCCCCGGTCTCGCCCGCGCTCCCGTCTTCGCCCGAGCCCGCGCCCTCGGCCTCATCCCCGGCCCCGGCCCCGGCCCCGGCCTCATCCTCCGCGGGCGCCGATTCCTGCCCCGTCCCGGCGGGGAACTTGGCGGCCAGTCCGTCCAGCAGATACGCGTACTTGGCGCGGATCTCGTCCGACGGCTCGCGGCCGCCCTCCCACGCGCCGACCGTGCCGGGGCTCACTCCGAGCGCTCGGGCCACCTGGGCCTTGGAGAGCCTGGCCTGCTCCCGCAGCTCGCGCCGGACGTCCGGCGGCGGGAGTTCGGCCTGCGGACCGACGTCCGCGAGCAGCGCGTCGATGGCGTCGAAGTCACTCACCGGAGCGCTCCTTTCGCGGCGACCGGGGTGTCATGAGACCTGTCGGACGCATCAGATGTAGGTGACGGGGTTACGGGACAGATGCGGGCTACCGGTCGGGCGGCCGACACGGGGGTCGGCGCGCAGGAGTTCACCTTCGAGAGCGTAACGGTCACCGTGCTTGGAGATGCCGATGATCCTGGCGACCGCGAGGACAGTGCCTTCGGTGTTGATGATCTGCACCTCGTCCTGCGACAGGGCCCGGTCGGCGTTGAACTTCCAGATGCCCCGGCCGGCTTCCCATGCCTCGTCCTCGCTCATGCCCCGGCGCCACCCGAGGGTGGTCCGCATCAGGCGGTCGTCCGGGTCCGCCGCGCGCTCGGCACCGATCTGGATCTGCAGCACCCGCCCACCTCCCGGCGCCATACTGTTCAACTTGTTGGAAAGTTACCATGCACGCCGTCGGAGTGGGGCGCGGCAGGCTGCGGTGAGCCCTTCGGCGCGTCACGGAGGAGCCGGACCACCACCCGGAGAAACTCTCGCCATGACCGACGCAGCGAAAGCAGTCCTCGAAGGCGGACCGGACGATCTCCCCGACCGGGTCGTCCCCCTCACCGCACCCGGGCCCGACATCAAGATCCCGTTCCGTGGCGGGTACGAGCACTTCAGGGCCACGGCACGCCACCGGGAAACGGCCGAGGGGCAGTTGCCCGTCTACGAGTGGTGGGAGCGCACGGAGGTTCCCGGGTAGGGCCCCTCTCCTCGGGCGGATCGGGACGTCACGCCCCGCCCAGCACCACGGTCCGGGACGGCGTCGCCGAGGGCAGGACGATCTGCGAGGCGCCGCTCCTGCGGTACTCCTGCGGACTGACCCCCCGCACCCTCTTGAACGCCGAGCTCAGCGCGAACGCGCTGCTGTAGCCGACCTGGTGCGCCACCGTGGCCACCGTGATGTCCGATTCGCGCAGCAGGTCGGCGGCCATGGCGAGGCGCAAGGTGGCCAGGTAGGTCATCGGCGGCTCCCCCACCACCTCGGTGAAGCGGCGGGCGAGGCCCGCCCGGGAGACACCGACCTTGCGGGCCAGCGTTTCCACCGTCCACGCATGGGCCGGATCACCGTGCAGAAGTCGCAGTGCGGGCCCCACCCCGGGGTCGGACCGGGCGTGGTACCAGGCCGGCGCACCGGCGTCCGGCTCGGCGAGCCAGGCGCGCAGCACACTGACGAAGAGCAGGTCGAGGAGGCGGTCGAGGACCAGTTCCTGTCCCGGCTCATCGCGGCCGATCTCCTCGGCCAGCAGGGGTACGAGCGGGGTGGCGACGAGGGCGGCGGGCAGCACCAGGAGGGTGGGCAGGGCGCCCAGCAGCCGGCGGCCGATCTCCCCGGGCGCCTGGTACGTACCGCTGAGCATGACGGACGAGCCCTGCCCGAGCGGGTCCCCCCAGGTCCGCACCCCCAGGGCCATGGTGTCGGTGACGTCCTCGCCGACGGTGGTGCTGCAGCGCTGATCAGGGCCGACGGTGACCTGGACGGGGGTGTCCTGCGCGTCGGCGATCGTGTACGGGTCGGGGCCGCGCAGCACGGCGATGTCGCCGGGACCGATGAGGGCCGGAACACCGCCGTCGGGCATCACCCAGGCGCTGCCCCGGACCATGGTGGCGAGGGAGATCGGAGCGCGGTCCTCGACGCGGAGCGACCAGGGCGGGTCGAAGACCGACTTGAACAGAAACGCGCCGCGCGCCTTCGGCCCGTCCAGGAGTCCGGTGAGTACGTCCATGTGGTGATCCCCATTCGGCTCGAGGGCCCGGCACCGGGCCGAATCCGTACCGGGCACCTCAGATGCTGCCGGGTGCCGCCTGGCGCTGTCAGTGTCAGACGTTCCAGACGCCGGTGGCGGCGGCATCCTTCGCGAAGGCCGAGAAGTCGCGCGGCTTGCGGCCGAGGACCTCCTCCACGCCGTTGACGACGTCGGCGTTGCGCCCGTCGAGGATCAGGACGAACAGGTCGGCGAACTCGACGGGCAGCTCATTCTCCCGCAGAAACGCCCGGTAGTCGTCGAGGGCGACCGGGGTGTACGTGATGTCCCGGCCGGTGACCTGCGACAGCTCGGCGGCCACATCACCGAGGCTCAGCGACCGGGGCCCGGACAGCTCGTACGTCCTGCCGATGTGCTTGTCGTCGGTGAGTGCGGCGGTGACGACGTCGGCGATGTCTTCGACATCCACGAACGGCTCCACCGCGTCGGCGGTCGGCAGTGCGAGCTCACCGGCGAGGACGGGCTCCAGGAAGAAGCTCTCGCTGAAGTTCTGGTTGAACCAGCTGGCCCGCACGACGGTCCAGTCGGCGCCCGACTCCTTGAGCTTGTTCTCGCTGTTGACCGCGTCCTCTTCACCGCGTCCGGAGAGCAGTACCAGCCGGCGCGCGCCCTTCTTCACGGCGAGCTCGGAGAAGGCGCCGACGGCTTCCGCGGCTCCGGGGAACCCGAGGTCGGGGTAGTAGGTGACGTAGACGGCTCCGACTCCGTCGAGCGCCGCCTCCCAGGTGTCGGGGTCCTCCCACACGAAGGACGGTTCGGCGTTACGGGATCCCACGCGCACCGGCAGCCCCTGCGCGGTGAGCCGCTCCGCCACACGGCGCCCGGTCTTTCCGGTGCCGCCGAGCACGAGAATCGTCTTCGAGTCGGCCCGCTGAATGTCCTGCTGAATGTCCTGCTGAGTGCTCTGCTGGATGTCCTGTTCGTTCGTCATACCGATCAGTCAACGCTGCCCCGGCGAGACGAACCATAGCCACAACGCTCAATTCCATACGCGTGCGTCCAAAGTCGGATCCCGTCAGTCAGGCGTCGCCCCTGAGCCGGTCTCGCTGGATCCGGTGCGCGAGGGTGCGGCGCACGGAGGCCGATGCGGTGGCGGAGGCCGGGGTGGCGGTGGTCGCCTTCGGGGGGACGTCGAGGCCTCGGCTGATCCTGTCGTACGCCTCCTGGTAGCTGCCGGGCATCGTCGCCCGGTGCCGTCTCAGGTCCTCCTCGACGAGGCGTCGCAGCTCGTCGACGTTCTCGGGGGTGAAGCGCTTCTTCCCCCGGGCGATGTCGTTGACGTAGCGGGTGCAGCGGGCGGCGTCACCGAGGGTCTCCGAGATCTCCTCGGCAAGGGCCCACAGGCGTCCTTCGAGCCATGGGATGTCGTGCTGGTCGAGGGAGAGCACCATCGGGGGCGGCGGTTCGTCGTCCAGCCGGTACTTCGCCAGTTGCTTGGACACGGCGGGCTGGCTCATGGCCGCAAGCCGGGCGATCCTTTCCTGCGTCCAGCCGAAGCCGATGAACAGCTTGATCATTTCGGCGCGCAGCTTCCGCATCTCCTCGCCCGCGCGGATGACCTCGTTCATGTCGGCGAGCATCCGCCCTGCCTGCTCCTCGGTCAGCGTCTCGGGGACCCGGTGCGCGCTCTCTTCGCCTGCCATGTATCGGTTATACACCTCGCACCTGTCCAACCATAACCAGGTTGTACAACTTGGTTATGACTGGCATGGTCCTTGCCATGCCCACTTTCTGCGCCCCTGACGGAACCCGGCTCGCCTACCGCATACACGGAGGCGGAGACGGCTCTGTCAATAGCGACGGCGACCCGGTCGTCTGCATCCCCGGAGGTCCCGCGGACTCCCGCTACCTCGGCGACCTCGGCGGCCTGTCCGCGCACCGCCGGCTGATCGTCCTGGACCTTCGCGGCACCGGGCGGTCCGCGGTCCCCGACGACACCTCCTCCTACCGCTGCGACCGCCTCGTCGAGGACGTCGAGGCCCTGCGCATCCACCTCGGACTCCCCCGGATCGATCTGCTCGGCCACTCGGCCGGAGCGAACCTCGCGACGCAGTACGCGGCACGTCACCCGAAGAACGTCGGCAGGCTCGCCCTGATCGCCCCGGGCACCCGGGCCCTCGGAATCACGATCACCGGGGAGGCGCGGCGTGAGCTCGCCCGGCTTCGCAGGGACGAACCGTGGTTCCCGACGGCGTACGCCGCCCTGGAGGCGGTCACCGGGGGAACCGGCAGCGACTGGGAGGCCATCAGCCCCTTCTTCTACGGCCGGTGGGACGACACGGTGCGGCAGCACCTGGCGGCGAGCCGGCCGGACAATGAGGAGGCCGTCGCCCTCTTCGCGGCCGAGGGCGCCTTCGCTCCGGACGCCACCCGTGCGGCGCTCGCCGGCTTCGGGGCCCCCGTCCTGCTGCTCGCCGGTGAGTTCGACGTGAACAGCCCGCCCCGGTCGGTGGCCGAGGCGGGCGAGTCGTTCCGCGATGCCGAACTCGTCGTACAGCCAGGGGCAGGTCACTACCCCTGGCTCGACGACGCGGACCGGTTCACCGCAACCGTCGCGGCGTTCCTGGGCTGACGCCCGCACCCCTCCTGCCGGCTACTCCTGCGCGAACCGCTCGAACGCTTCGTACAGGGCCTCGCCCATGGCGGCGCTGCCCTTGTGGCCAGAGTCCTCGACGACCACGAGTTCCGAGCCGGGCCAGGCCCGGGCGAGTTCCCAGGCCGTGTCGAGCGGTCCGCTGATGTCGAGGCGGCCGTGGATCAGGACGCCGGGGATGCCCGCCAGGCGTCCCGCATCGCGGATCAACTGCCCCTCCTCCAGCCAGGCTCCGTGCGCGAAGTAGTGCGAGCAGATCCGTACGAGCGCCAGCATGGCCCGGGGCGGCCTGCTGCCGTACGGGTTGGGCGAGCCGTTCGGCTCCGCGGACAGGACCGCGTCCTCCCAGGCGCACCAGTCGGTCGCGGCCTTGGCCCGTACGTCCGGGTCGGGGCTGCCCATGAGACGCGCGTACGCCCCGACGAGGTCGCCGCCGCGGTCGGCCTCGGGGACACCGTCGCGGAATCGCTCCCACGCATCCGGGAAGAACCGGCCCGCGCCCCGGTAGAGCCAGTCGATCTCGGAGCGGCGGGTGCTGGTGACAGCGGCGAGGACGATCTCCGACACCCGCTCCGGGTGCCGTTCGGCGTACGCGAGAGTGAGCGTGGACCCCCAGGAGCTGCCGAACAGCAACCACCGCTCGACACCGAGGTGTTCGCGCAGTTGCTCCATGTCGGCGATCAGATGCTCGGTGGTGTTGAGCTTCATGTCGGTGGTGGGGTCGGCGGCATGGGGTGTGCTCCGGCCGCAGCCGCGCTGGTCGAAGAGGATGATCCGGTAGCGCTCCGGGTCGAAGGACTTGCGCGGGCCCGTCGAGCAGCCCGAACCGGGGCCGCCGTGGACGACGAGGGCGGGCTTCCCGTCGGGGTTTCCGCAGGTCTCCCAGTAGATGAGGTTTCCGTCGCCGGTGTCGAGCATCCCGTGGTCGTAGGGATCGATCGGTGGATACGGGGCTGTCATGTCCGGTTCTCCCACATCGAGTTCGTCGAGTTCGTCGAAGGCACAAGCCGAACACCATACGCACTACCGCGTGATCGTCCCCCACCTCGCCGAAGGAATCCGCGAGGGATGCGTAAGACCCGGAGGGCTCGTGGATGCCCTTCTCCTGCCTGGCCGCCGACCTCGGTCTGCAGTCGGCCGTCCGGCCGTCGTACGGCCGTCGTACGGCAAGAAATTGCGAGGGGCCGCCGAGGGGCGGCTGCTAAGCTCGCGAGAGCGTTGATCACGTTTTGAGGAGACCAGACATGGTGGGTGACGACGACATCTCGGGGTGAGACCCCGTTCTGTCAGGCCACCGGCCGATGCCCAGGAGCATCGCCGTCGTGGCCGTTCAGTCGTCCCCTTCTTCCATGTCCCGGGCAGCAGTCCGTGCCTGCCCGTATCTCATTCGAGGTCTCTCCATGTCCGACGCCGCCATCATCTGCTCGAACCTGTCCTTCGCCTGGCCCGACGACACCCCGGTCTTCGACGACCTCTCCTTCGCCATGGGCAGCGGCCGGACGGGCCTGGTCGCGCCCAACGGCTCCGGCAAGAGCACCCTTCTCAAGCTGATCGCCGGCGAGCTGCGGCCCGGCACCGGTTCCGTGTCCGTCGGTGGCACGCTCGGCTATCTCCCGCAGAGCCTGCCCCTGACCGGTGATCTCACGGTGGCCGAGGTCCTGGGCGTCGCGGAGGTGATCCGGGCCCTGGACGCCGTGGAGTCCGGGGACGTGGGCGAGGAGCACTTCACGGTCATCGGTGACGACTGGGACATCGAGGAACGCACCCGGGCCCAACTGGACCGGCTCGGCCTCGCCGGTCTCGCCCTCGACCGGAGCCTGAACACACTCAGCGGCGGCCAGGTCGTCTCGCTCGGCCTGGCGGCCCAGCTGCTGAAGCGGCCCGCCGTACTGCTGCTCGACGAGCCGACCAACAACCTCGACCTCGACGCCCGGCACAAGCTCTACGACGTGCTGGAGGACTGGAACGGCTGCCTGCTGCTGGTCAGCCACGACCGGGCGCTGCTCGACCGCATGGAGCGCATCGCCGAACTCGAACGCGGCGAACTGCGTTTCTACGGTGGCAACTTCACCGAATACGAAGAGGCCGTGCGGGCCGAGCAGGAGGTCGCCGAGAAGAACATCCGCAACGCCGAACAGGAGCTGAAGCGGGAGAAGCGGGAGATGCAGCAGGCCCGCGAACGCGCCGAGCGCCGGGCGAGCAATGCCGCCCGCAACCTCAAGAGCGCGGGCCTGCCGCGCATCTTCGCCGGAAACATGAAGCGCGGCGCCCAGGAGTCCGCGGGCCGGTCGGGCCAGCTGCACTCGTCCCGGGTCAGCGAGGCGAAGGCCCGGCTGGACGAGGCGGGGCGCGCCCTGCGCGACGAGCAGCGCATCACGCTGGACCTGCCGGACACCGATGTGCCCGCCGGACGCACACTCGTCCTCGGCGAGCAGATGCAGGTACGCCACGGCGGGCGGGCCCAGTTCGCCCAAGCGGGCGTCGACCTGACGGTCCGGGGCCCCGAACGCATCGCGCTGGCCGGTCCCAACGGCTCGGGCAAGACCACACTGCTGCGGCTGCTCAACGGTGAACTGGGGCTGGACAGCGGGCAGATCAAGCGGGCCGACGGCCGGATCGCCTACCTCTCGCAGCGACTGGACCTGCTGGACCTCGACCGAACGGTCGCCGAGAACTTCGCCGCGTTCGCACCGCACCGGACGGAGGCGGAGCGGATGAATCTGCTCGCCCGCTTCCTCTTCCGGGGTCCCCGGGCCCATCTCCCGGTCGGGGTGCTGTCCGGCGGTGAGCGGCTGCGCGCCACGCTGGCCTGCGTGCTGTGCGCCGAACCGGCTCCGCAGCTGCTGCTCCTGGACGAGCCGACGAACAACCTCGACCTGGTGAGCGCGAGCCAGCTGGAGGGCGCGCTGGGCTCGTACCGGGGAGCGTTCGTGGTGGTCAGCCACGACGAGCGTTTCCTCGCCCGGATCGGCGTGGACCGGTGGCTGCGGCTGGCCGGCGGTGAGCTGAGGGAGACCGGAGCGCCCGAGACGGGAACGCCGGGGACGGGAGTGCCGGAGGTGTGAACCGCTGATGTGCTGACCGGGCCCGCGCCCGAGGTGGGTCACCCACCCGGCGAGCCGAACACCGATCGCATCAGGTGGAACACCATGTCCCGACCGGCCCTGCTCGCCCACGAGGCCGCCCTGGGTACCGGCCCCGGCGCGATCGTCCTGGCCAGCCACGACCGTTGGCTGCGCAGACGTTGGCAGGGCCGCGAGATCAAGCTGGCCGCCGACGGTCCGGCGGGGGGCTGTCCGGCGGGGGGCGACGAGGCGCTGGACGTGCTGAACGGTGCGGCGCGCGAACCGCCCGCCGCACCGCAGCTCACCACCTCGGGACGCTGGACGGAAGCGACGCCGGACGAAGCCCTGTCCACCGTGGCACGCTTTGCGATCGAGCTCCTGAGCGGGCCGGACGTACCCCTGCTCAAGGAGTGCGGCAATCCCGAGTGCACCCGTATCTACATCGACCGCTCCCGGGGCATGCGGCGGCATGGAGTCCTGCGGGAACAAGATCAAGGCGGCCGCCTACCGGGCGCGCAAGGAGAGCGCGCACACCGCGGCGGCGCAGTAGCGGGCGCGCCCGGTTCCTCCGGGGCTCAGGCGGGGAGGATGGCGGGCGCCTCCCGGGGCTCCCGAGGCTGGGCGATCGGGAGCACCCGGGGCGCGGCCAGTCGCTGGTAGTCGGCCGTGGCCAGGGCCACCGAGCGGTCGAGGCGGGCGGCGTTGAAGTAGATCTCGTCGTGGGCCAGGAGGTCCGGGTCGGCGAGCAGTTCGAGCTCCTGATGGAAGGCGAACGGGATGATGGTCCCGCTCACGCTGCCGGCCAGTTCCTCGGCGACATCGCGGGCGGCGAACGACGCCTCGGTGCCGTCGTACAGATCGCGCAGGCCGTCGAGGTCGACCCTGCGGTCGCCGGGAATCACGGCCATCACGTAGCGGCGCGCCTTCCGGCCCAGGGCCACCCGTACGACCAGGCATTTGGCCGCCTGGGCGAGGGGATGGCGGCGGAGCACACTGGCCGGGGCGGTGCGGCCCTCGGGGGCGTGGTCGACGAGGCGGTAGCGGGCGTCGTTCTCGCCCAGCAGGTCGATCAGCCTCTGGTAGGTCGTGGTGGTCATGGCCACTGAGTGTGTGAGTGCGCGCTCAGCTCGCGGTGGTGACCAGCTCGGGACGTCGGCTCACCGCTATCCGGACGCTCCCGGTGCCACACAACGCACCCTCTCTCCTCTTCGGCTTCTTTCCTTCTGGCTCTCCCTCCTTCGGGTCTCGAACGCTGCTCCAGCGATTCCTGAGACCGTGCCGTGGTCATTGGGTCCAGGTACCACGGGAGGCAGTTCATGTCCGCGTCTGTGTCCGAGTCCCCGCTGGAGGTGGCGGCGGCCGTCCCGACGGAACCCGGCCGGCGCGCCAGGCCCGGGCTCGCGCTCGCTGTCATCGCCGGCTGCAACGCGATGATCCAGCTCGACGACCCCATCATGAACATCGCGCTGCCGGGGATCAGGGCGGACCTGGGGCTTTCGACACTCACCGCGTCCTGGGTGATCGGCGCCTATCTGCTGGCCTTCGGCGGGCTGTTGCTGCTCGGCGGCCGGGCCGGAGACATTCTGGGGCGGCGCCGGATGTTCGTCGCGGGCGTGGGGCTGTTCACGGCCGCGGCCGCCGCACGGGCCGCGGTCACCGGTGGCGAGCTGCTCATCGCGGTACGCGCGGTGGAGGGCGCCGGGGCCGCGTTCGCCGCGGCCAACGGGTTCGTACTGATGCTCGCCACCTTCCCCGAAGGTCCCGCCCGCAAGCGGGCGATCGCCCTCTGCACGGCGGTCGGTGCGTCCTCCACGGCCGGCGGCCTGCTGCTGGCGGGGGCGTTGGGCTCGGTCGGATCCTGGCGCTGGCTGGTGCTGTTGAACGTGCCGGTGGGGCTGGCGATCGTCCTGCTCGCACCGCGCGTCATCGAGGAGACGGAGCGGGTCCGCGGGCGCTTCGACCTGCGCGGCACGCTGCTCTCCGCGACCGGCGTCGGCGCGGTGGTGTACGGCCTGTCGCAGGCCGGCGAACATCCGTGGAGCTCCGCTCGGGTGGCGGGTCCGCTGCTGGCCGGACTGGCACTGCTGTCGCTGTTCATCGGCTCGCAGCGCCGTACGGACCAGCCCATCGTGCGGCTCGCGCTGTTCAAGGACCGTGACCGGGCACTGGCGTTCGGCAGCATGCTGGTGCTGCCCGGCGCGCTGATCGGCGCGTACTTCTTCCTCAGCCAGTTCTTCCAGCAGCACCACGGCTGGTCGGCGCTCACGGCCGCGTTCGCGCTACTGCCGGTACCGCTGGCGATGGCCGCCACCGCGGCGGTGGCCCCGCGCATCGAACGGAGCCTGGGGCCGAAGCTGATGATGGCCATCGGTGCCACCGCGCTCGCCGTCGAGAACCTGTGGCTGTCGCGCCTGCGGTACGGGGATGCGTATCTGACGGGGGTTCTGCCCTCGCTGGTCCTGCTCGGCGCCGGCATGACGTTCTGTGTGGTTCCGGCGACCGTGCTGGCCACCTCCCGGCTGCGGCCCCACGAGCTCGGCTCGGCGGGCAGCGTCCTCAACGCGTTCCAGGCCATCGGCGGTTCACTGTGCATCGCGCTGCTGGTCACCGCGTCGGCAGGGTACTCCGACTTCGCCGACACCATGTCCGCCGGGTTCACCACCGGCTCCGGGTTCGCGGCAACGGGGCTCCTGATAGCCCTGGCCCTGCGCCCCGGCCCCACGGCCACCGCACGCCGGTCCTGGATCTCACGCCTGTCCCGGTGACGTCCGGTGACGTCCGGTGACGGTGATACGCGGCGGACAAGCGGATACTGCTGCGCCTCGCCGGCTGCGCTTCGCGCGCGCCGGCGAGGCGCGGTGCCGGGTGCCCGACACCGTCCCGGACGGGGGATGACCGAGACGGCGTGGGGGGTCCGGACGACCCCCGCTCCGGTGATGGCCGGAGGGGAGCGGCTGGGGTGGGGCGGCCGGGCGGACAGGGCAGTCAGGACCGCCGGCTCAGCGTGTGGCGTGGCTGAGTACGGGCAGTACGGCGCGCTCCTCGGGGCGCAGTGGCGGCTCGGTCAGCGCCGGGACCTCGAAGCCGCGGCGCAGCGCGGCGAGAAGCCACGGGGTCTGGATCTCGGCGACGGTGGTGGAGAGGGTCATCAGACCGACGGCGGCACGGCTGACCTCGCGGTTGCGGGTCGCCACACTGCTCATCACGTCCGAATCGCGGCGCCGGGTGCCGTCGTCGTCGGTGAGCCGCGGGTCGCGGCTGTCGACCTCGACGTCGGGGTAGTTCACATCGCCGGACGTGGCCAGCATCCAGGCGTCGTCGACCGCCTTGGCGACGGCGCGCTGAACGGCACGGCCGAGGCCCGGATCCAGGTCGCGCAGCTGTATCTGCTTCTCGAAGGCCGCCACGCTGCGAGCGGCGGCGCTCATGCCGTGCCCGTAGACGGGGTTGAAGGCCGTTGCCGCGTCACCGAGCACCACAAGTCCCGCGGGCCAGGCCGGGAGACGGTCGTAGTGCAGGCGCCGATTGATGGTGGAGCGGGAACGCTGCACGCCGGTGAGCGGTTCCAGGCCCGCGATCAGGTCCCCGATCAGGGGGTGCCGGACGCTTTCCCGGGCGTACGCCATGAACCCGGCCTCGTCCGCGGGCGGTTCACCGCCTCGGGTGCCGGAGAGCGTGACGATCCAGCGGTCGTCCTCGATGGGCATCAGCACGGCGTTGCGGCCGGGCCCGCCCTGGCGCGAGTCGGCGAGCACGCTGACGAGCGGGAACGTGCCGCCGGCAGTCGCGGGGGCACGGAAGATCCGGGTCGCGTAGACCATGCCGGTGTCGACGGACTCCTCCTGCGGAGCCGCGATGCCCAGGCCGCCCAGCCATCGCTTCATGGCGGAGCCGCGGCCGGTGGTGTCGACGACGATGTCCGCCTCCAGCACGCGTTCCTCGCCGGAGGCGCTGTCGCGTACCCGGACTCCGGTGACGCGTTCGGCGGTGCCGGTCAGTCCGAGTGCCTCGGTCCGGTCGAGGACCGATATCCGGGGGTTGCGCAGCGCCTGATCGCGCACGGTCCAGTCGAGCAGCGCGCGACTGCAGGCGATGGTGAACTCGGACTCCGGAAAGCGGTGCTGCCATCCGAAGGCGGTGTAGGAAACGAGGCCGTTCGGAATTCCGATACGGTGCGCGCCGGCCTCGATCAGGCGGTCGGTCGTCCCCGGGAGGAGCGACTCCATGATTCGGGCGCCGCCGGACCACAGAATGTGGCAGTGGCGGGCCTGTGGAACGCCCTTGCGGAGCTCTGGTCCGTGCGGGTATTCATCCCGGTCGATGACTGTCACGTCGTCGACATACCGGACCAGCATCGAAGAGGTGAGTGCGCCGGCGAAACCACCGCCCAACACCACGGCACGTCGATTTCCAGTCATCGGTCACCCGGTCCTTTCCCGCTGTGTGGAATCGCCAACTACCGTACGGTGAATCGGGGCGCGGTGATCCGTTCACCCCGTACCCCTCCAGAGACAGGGGTGTCTAGGGGTATGTGTAGGGGTAACCGGGATAATTTCCGGGACGTACGGGGAAATCGCAGATCACCATGGCAGCGGCCGGTCACAAGATGTTTTCTGTACGACTGAAATCCCTACATCTCTGGCTACCGAATGACTGGTCATCCTCATTAGAGTTCCGCCCATGACGACAACACACAGGGCGACACCGGTGGTTGGATTCACCGGCGCTGTCAAGGAGTTCGGCGCGGTGCGCGCCGTCGACGGACTCGATCTCACCATCGGACCAGGCGAGAGAGTCGCCCTGCTCGGTCGCAACGGCGCGGGCAAGTCGACGGCCATCAGCCTGCTGCTGGGTCTGGACGACCCGACCACCGGCACGGTGGAACTGTTCGGGCAGGCCCCGAGCCATGCGGTGGGCGAGGGCCGGGTCGGCGCGATGCTGCAGGACTCCAAGCCGGTTTCCCGGGTGACGGTGCGTGAGCTGGTGTCCTTCGTGACCCGTACGTATCCGAACCCGATGGCGGTGGACGAGGCGCTTGAGCTGGCGGGCCTGACCGAGCTGGCCGGGCGGCGCGCGGACAAGCTCTCCGGAGGCCAGGCCCAGCGGGTCAGCTTCGCCATCGCGCTGGCCGGGGACCCCGATCTGCTGGTGCTGGACGAGCCGACGGCGGCGCTCGACGTGGAGGCCCGACGGCTGTTCTGGCAGTCGATGCGCGCTTTCACCGACCGTGGCAAGACGGTGCTGTTCTCCACGCACTATCTGGAGGAGGCGGACCAGAACGCCGACCGGATCGTCGTCATCGACCGCGGCCAGCTGATCGCCGACGGCAGCAGCGCCGACATCAAGCACACGGTGGGGTCCAGCATGGTCTCCTTCACCGTGCCGGACGGACCGGTGCCGGACGGCCTGGCCGCGCTGCCCGGTGTGCTGTCGGTCGAGGTCGTCGACGGCCGGGTGCGGCTGCGTACGTCGGACTCGGACGCGACGGTGAGCGCCCTGCCGGGTGTGGTGACGCCGCGGGGTCTCGAAGTCGCCCCGGCGGGCCTGGAGGACGCGTTCCTGGCCCTGACGGCGCACCACTCGGGTCGTGACGGGGGCCGCCCGTTCGTCCCCTCCGCCTCGTCCGATTCCGCTGTCCAGACCCCGAAGGCAGGCGCGTGATGGCCAGTTCGATCGCCCTCGTTTCCAACTACGTAAATCTTGAGCTGCGTCGTACGTTCCGTGACACCGGCTTCGTGATCTTCGGCATCGGCACTCCGGTGCTGATGTACATCATGTTCACCAATGTCGGCGGCGGCTCCGGCGGGACGGACGAATGGGCCGTGACCGCGATGGTGGGTCTGGCGGCGTACGGTGCGCTGAGCGCCGGGCTCAGCTCGGGCACGGCGGTCGCCGAGGACAAGGCCGTGGGGTGGCTGCGGCAGCTGCGGATCACGCCGCTGTCTCCGGCCCAGGTGGTCTTCGGGCGTGCGGTGACCGGCTCGCTGATGGTGCTGCCGGCGATCGTGGTGGTTCTGCTCACGGCCATGATCGTCAATGGTGTGCGGCTGGACGCCTGGCAGTGGCTCGTGCTGACGCTGCTGCTGTGGGTCGGTTCGCTGCCGTTCACCATGCTCGGGATCGCCAACGGCTACCAGCTCTCGTCCCAGACCACGAACGTCACGAACATCGTCTGCAACCTGGCGCTCGCACTGGTCGGCGGGCTGTGGTTCCCCATCAGCGAGTTCCCGGGCTGGATGGCTTCGGTGGCCAAGTGGACGCCGGGTTACCGCTTCGGCGAACTGGGCTGGAACACGACGGACGGCGAGGCGCCGAGCATGACGGGCATCGTGGTGCTGGTGGTCTGGCTGCTGGTCTTCGGCGCGTACGCGGCCTTCGCCTACAGCCGTTCGGGCCGTAAGGCCTAAGGCACAGGGCGCAAGGTGCAAGGGCTCGTATCCCCCTCTGCACACATGGCTGTGGGCGGCACCCGGTTCGGGTGCCGCCCACAGCCATGTGTCGTACGGGGTGCGGTGCGGGTCAGTCGACGGCGCGGCGGGTGAAGCCGCGGATGCCGACCACCGAGGCCACCACGATCGCGGCCGCGAGGACGGCGAGGTCGATGCCGAGCGGCACGGAGTCCACCTTGTCGAGCAGGACCGCGCGCAGGCCCTCGTTGATGTACGTGATCGGGTTGATGCCGACGACCACCTGGAACCACTTCAGCCCGTGCAGGCTGAGCAGCGAGTACTGTGCGGCCGCGGTGAACATCAGCGGCGTCAGGGCGAGGCCGAAGACCACACCGACGCGACGGGCCGGGACGACGGTGCCCAGGACGAGGCCGAGGGCGCCGCCGAGGAGCGAACCGAGCACGAGAACGGCCAGGATCGGCGGCAGGGCGGCGGCCGGCCACCAGGACACACCCAGCACGAGGATGCCCACGGGGATCATGAGGGCGGCGGCGATGAAGCCGCGGATGCCGCCGAAGACGATCTTCTCCAGGGCCACCAGCCGGATGCCCACCGGGGCCATCAGCCGGTCCTCGATCTCCTTCGAGTACGAGAAGTCCATGACCAGGGGCAGCGCGGTGGCCTGGAGGGCGCTGATGAAGGCGGTCAGGCCCACGATGCCGGGCAGGAGCAGCGGAACGTAGGAGCTGTCGACGTAGTCCATGTCGGCGAGGACCTTGCCGAAGATGAACAGGATGAAGAGCGGCTGGAGCAGCGCCTCCGCGAGGAACAGCCAGGGCTGGCGGGCGGTGACCAGGATGTCGCGCCACAGGATGGACCCGAGGATGCGACTCTGCGACACCTTCCGCGGCCCGGTGGACGCGGAGGGCACGGTCGGCGCGGAGCGCGTGGGCAGCGCGGAGGACGTGGTGGCCACCGTCGCGTCTGCGGCTGTGTCTGCGCCTGCGCCTGCGTCTGCGCCTGTGTCTGTGGCCGTGGCGGGCGTGGAAGTTGTGACAGTCACCGAAGTCCCCTACCAGTCATGTGAATGAAGACGTCCTCAAGGCTTGCCTCCCGGACGGTCAGGTCTCTGACCTCGCAGTTCAGCTCGCCGAGCACCTTGAACACGCCGGGCAGCACGTCACCGGCGCCGGACTCGACGCTGATCACGAAGCGGTCCTCCTCCGGCTCCGGGGCCGGCATGCCCGGGAAGGAGGGCGCAGCGGGTGCGCCGCCCGTCACGAATTCGGCGGCCGCGACCCACGGCACAGCGGTGAGCGCCTCGGTGACGGACTCCGGGGTCTCGTCCAGGAGGTTCAGCTTGAGGGTGAGCACCGTGCCGCCCGGCAGCGAGCGGATCAGGCCGTCGGGCGTGTCGACGGTCAGGAGCTTGCCGTGGTCGACGATGCCGATGCGGTCGCAGACCTTGGCGGCCTCGTCCATGTCGTGCGTGGTGATCACGACGGTCACGCCCTGCTTTCCCAGCTCCTCGACGAGGTCGTGCACGAAGAGCCGTGCCTGCGGGTCCAGGCCGGTGGCCGGCTCGTCGAGGAACATCACGCTCGGGTCGTGCATCAGGGCGCGGGCGATCATCACGCGCTGCGCCTGACCGCCGGACATCTGGTCCACCAGCGAGTCGGCCTTCTCGGTGAGCTGCATCCGTTCCAGCAGCTCGTCGGCGCGGCGGCGCCGCTCGGAGCGGCTCAGGCCGTGGTACGCCGCGTGGAACGTGAGGTTCTGCCTGACCGTCAGCGAGCGGTCCAGATTGTTGTGCTGCGGGACGACCGCCAGCACGCCGCGCGCCCGGTCGGGGTGGGCGATCACGTCGATACCGTCGAGGGTGGCCCGGCCCGACGTGGCCTTGGCCATCGTGGTGAGCATGCGGATGGTGGTGGTCTTGCCCGCTCCGTTGGGGCCGAGGAGGCCGAAGACCTCGCCGCGCGCCACGGTGAAGCTCAGCCCGTCGACCGCCCGGGGCATGCCGGGCAGGTACTCCTTGACGAGATCCTCGACTATCACCGCGTCAGGCGCGGCTGTGTCCGTTTCTGGCACTTTGTGCCTCCTCATCGAAATCGAAAGAAAAATCTCAGACATTGATCGGCCGTTGATCAGCCGTCAATCAGCCATTGGCTCGACCGCTGTTCGCGGTCAGGACTTTCCGAACTCGCGCTGGATGAGATCGAACAGCTCGTCCGGCGTCGCGGTCTCGAGCAGGTCGTCTACCACGGGCTCCGGATCGCTCCGGTTCGCCCCTTGTGTCGCGTTCCAGCGGGACAGGAGCGCTTCCAGTCGCTTGGTGATACCGGCCCCGTCCGCGCCTTGTGTCGAAATGGACGTGAGAACGCGCTCAAGCCTCTCGATCTCCGCAACGGCTTCGGATTCGTTCACGGGTCCGCCGGCCCGGCCCGTGTTCTGCTGAGCGAATTGCTCACCGAGATGACGGACGAGATCGACGGATGTCGGGAAATCGAAAATCAGAGTTGCGGGAAGCCGGAATCCGGTCTGCTTCGTGAGCCCGTTGCGCAGTTCGACCGCCATGAGGGAGTCGAAGCCCATCTCGACGAACCCACGCCGCGGCTTTATCTGCGCGGGCGTCGTGATTCCGAGCACCCGGGCGGTCTCACCACGTACGAGTTCGAACAGAATTTCGTCACGGGCCGCCTCGTCCCCGGCAGCGTCGAGACGCTCCCGCAGGGCAGCGGCAGCATCGCCGGTGCCGGCCGCCGGGGCCTGTTCCTGCAGGGCGGCCGTCTCGGCAAGTCGCTGGTTCTCGGGCAGATCGCCGAGCAGCGGGCTCGGCCGCATGGCCGTGAATGCCGGTGTGAAGCGGTCCCAGATCACATCGGCGACAGCCAGGCAGGTCTCGTCGCCGGTCAGCGCCTGCGCGAGCGCGGCCAGGGCGCTGTCCGGTTCCATGACCGGCAGGCCACGGCGGCGCAGCATCTCCTCCTCCTCGACGTCCACGAGGCCGCCGCCGCCCCAGGGTCCCCAGGCGATCGAGGTGGCGGCCAGGCCACGGGTCCGGCGCTCCTGGGCCAGGGCGTCGAGGTAGGCGTTGGCCGCGGCGTAACCCGCCTGCCCGCCACTGCCCCACACCGCGGCGATCGAGGAGAAGAGCACGAACGCGTCCAGTTCCGTGTCCGCGAAGACGGAGTCCAGGTTGGCCGCGCCGGTGACCTTCGCATGCAGTACGTCGACCAGCTCAGCGCTCCCGATCTCGGAAAGCGGAGTGAGCTGACCGACACCTGCGGCATGGACGACGGTACGGACCGGGCTTCCGTCGGTTTCGAGGGAACGGGCGAGGGCGGTGAGGGCGGTCAGGTCGGTCGCGTCGCAGGCGACGACGGTTGCTCCGGCCCCCAGCTCCTGTATTTCTGCGACGAGTTCTGCTGTGCCGGGGGTGTCGGGTCCTCTGCGGCTGGTGAGGACGAGGTGCTGGGCTCCGTTGGTGGCGGCCCAGCGGGCGACCCGGGCACCGAGACCTCCGGTGCCGCCGGTGATCAGGACCGTGCCCCGTACCTTCCAGTCGCTGTGCGGGCCTGCGGCGGCCCGCACGACACGCCGCACGAAGACGCCCGAGGACCGGACGGCGACCTGGTCCTCGTTCCCGTCGATGTGGGTGGCCAGGATGGTGGCGGTGCGGTCGAACGCACGGGCGTCCAGGGTCTCGGGCAGGTCGATCAGACCGCCCCAGCTCTTCGGGTGCTCCAGCGCCACCACCCGGCCCAGACCCCAGACCTGGGCCTGGGCGGGGCTGCGCAGCGGGTCGGTGGGACCGGTCGAGACGGCGCCCCGGGTCAGGCACCACAACGGCGCCTCCACCCCGGCCGAAGCCAGGTTCTGCACCAGATGCAGCGTGGAGGACAGACCCGGGGAAACACCCCGGTCGAGAACGCTGCCGTCGATACCCAGCAGGGAAACGACCCCCGACACGTCAAGGTCGGAGGGCAGGCCGGTGCCGCCCGTGCGGACGACCTCCGCACCGGCCGCACGCAGACCGGACTCGCACCACTCCGTGACGTCCGCAGGACCTGATTGCGGTGCGACGAGCAGCCACCGGCCCGACAGCATGCCCGCCTTGGGCTGCGCGGGCTGTGTGGGCTTCCAGGTGACGCGGTATCGCCATCCGTCGACCTCGGAACGCTGCTGCTGCCGGCGCCGCCAGGACGACAGCGCGGGCAGAACCTCGCCCAGCGGAGCATCGGCCGACAGTTCCAGATCACCGGCCAGCCCGGACAGATCCGCCCGCTCGACAGCCTCCCAGAACTCCGCGTCGACAGTCGAGTTCTTGTCTGCGGTGCGGGGTGCCGAGGTCTCCTTCAGCCAGTAGTGCTGGTGGTCGAAGGCGTAGGTGGGCAGGTCGGTGCGCTGGGCGCCGGTGTTCGCGTAGTACGTCATCCAGTCGATGCGGGTGCCTCGGACGTGGAGTTCGGCCACGGCTGCGACGAGCGCTTCGGTCTCGGCGCGGTTCTTGCGCAGGGCCGTTACGAAGTCGGCCTCGTCGTCGGTGACACAGGACTGGCCCATGGCGGAGAGGACTCCGCCGGGCCCGAGCTCCAGGTACGTCGTGACGCCCTGGGACTCCAACTGACTCATTCCGTCGAGGAAACGGACCGCCTGGCGGACATGGTCCACCCAGTAGCCAGCGGTCAACAGTTCCTCGCCTGCGACCTCACCGGTCAGGTTGGAGACGATGGGGAACTTCGGTGTGTGGAAGGTCAGGTTCTCGGCGATGGTCTTGAACTCGGCGAGCATGGGCTCCATGCGCGGCGAGTGGAAGGCATGGCTGACACGGAGGCGCTTCGTCTTTCCGAAGCCGGACGCGATGGCGAGTACGGCGTCCTCGTCACCCGAGATGACGACGGAGTCCGGGCCGTTCAGAGCGGCGATCGAGACACCGTCGACCAGCAGCGGCAGGACCTTTGCCTCGGTGGCCTGGATGGCAACCATCGCTCCGCCGGTGGGCAGTGCCTGCATCAGGCGGCCCCGAGCGGCAACGAGGGCTGCCGCGTCCTCCAGGGACCAGACGCCCGCCACATGCGCGGCGGCCAGCTCGCCAATGGAGTGGCCGAGGAGGTAGTCGGGGGTGACCCCCCAGTGCTCCAGCAGCCGGAACAGCGCAACCTCGATCGCGAACAGGCCGGCCTGCGTGTACACGGTCTGGTCGATCAGCTCCGACCCGCCGAACACCACATCCTTGACCGGCTGGTCGAGATGCCGGTCGAGATCGGCGCACACCGCGTCGAACGCATCTGCGAACACCGGGTACGCCTCGTACAACTCACGGCCCATCCCGGCCCGCTGCGAACCCTGACCCGAGAACAGGAAAGCCGAACGACCACCCTGAACCGACCCGCGCACCACACCCGGCACCGACCGGCCCTCGGACACCGCCCGCAGCAACGCCTCACGGTCCTCACCGACCACCACCGCACGGTGCTCGAAGACACTGCGAGAAGACACCAGCGACCAGCCGACATCCAACGGAGAAGCTTCACCCAGACCGAGCAACCGCTCCGCCTGACCCGCCAACGCCTCCTCCGACCGAGCCGACAGCACCCACGGCACCACCGGCAACACCGACTCACCAGTCGGCGCCTCAACAGGCTGTTCCTGCGCCTCCTCCAAAATCACGTGCGCGTTCGTCCCACTGATCCCGAACGACGACACACCCGCCCGACGCGGACGACCACCCACCTCCGGCCACTCCCGCGCCTCCGCCAGCAACTCCACCGCACCCACCGACCAGTCCACCTTCGACGAAGGCACACCGACATTCAGAGTCTGCGGCAGCACACCATGACGCATCGCCAGAACCATCTTGATCACACCCGCGACACCCGCCGCAGCCTGCGTATGACCGATATTCGACTTCAACGAACCCAGCCACAACGGCCGACCCTCCGGGCGATCCTGCCCATACGTGGCCAACAACGCCTGGGCCTCGATCGGGTCACCCAGCTTCGTACCCGTACCGTGCGCCTCGACCGCATCGACCTGATCGCCCGAGAGCTGAGCGTTGGCGAGGGCCTGGCGGATGACGCGCTGCTGCGACGGGCCGTTCGGGGCGGTCAGGCCGTTCGACGCACCGTCCTGGTTGACCGCGGAACCGGCGACGACCGCCAGGACCTGGTGGCCCCTGCGCCGGGCCTCGGAGAGCCGCTCGACCAGCAGAACCCCGACACCCTCACCCCAGCCCGTACCGTCCGCATCGTCCGAGAACGACTTGCACCGACCGTCGGCGGCCAGGCCGCCCTGCTTGCTGAACTCCACGAAACCGCTGGGCCCGGCCATCACGGTCACACCGCCGACGAGGGCCATCTCGCACTCGCCCGAGCGCAGCGACTGGGCCGCCAGGTGCAGGGCGACCAACGACGACGAACAGGCCGTGTCCACCGTCACCGCCGGACCCTCCAGGCCGAAGGCGTAGGAGACGCGGCCCGACAGGACACTGGTGGCCGTACCGGTCAACAGCTGTCCGCTGACACCTTCCTCACCCTGGGCGAGAGCTCCGGCACCGTAGCCCTGACTGCAGCCACCGGCGAAGACACCGGTACGGGTGCCGCGTACGGACATGGGGTCGATCCCTGCCCGCTCGAACACCTCCCACGAGGTCTCCAGCAGCAGTCGCTGCTGCGGGTCCATCGCGAGGGCCTCGCGCGGCGAGATCCCGAAGAACTCCGGGTCGAAGTCTCCGGCGTCGTGCAGGAAGCCGCCGGCGCGGGCGAACCCGAGGTCCGTATCGCGGCCTCCGGAGGGTGCGTCCTCCCATCCGCGATCGGACGGGAAGCCGGTGATGCCGTCGGCGCCCGCGCTCACGAGTTGCCACAGCTGATCCGGGGACCGGACGTCGCCCGGCAGGCGGCAGCTCATTCCCACGATCGCGATCGGCTCGTCGTCGGACCCGGTCTGCTGGGACCGGGGGGCTCCGTGGGAGGTCTCCCGCTCCAGGATCCCGTCGACGAGGTGGTCGGCCAGGCCGTGGGCGTCCGGGTAGTCGAACACCAGGGTGGCGGGGAGCTGGAGTCCGGTCTCCTGGACCAGGCGGTTGCGCAGTTCGACCGCCGTGAGGGAGTCGAAGCCCAGATCGCGGAAGGCCGTCGTGGCGGGGATGGCGGACGGGTCACCATGGTTGAGCACTGCCGCCGCGTGCGTGCGGACCACGTCGAGGAGGACGGTGTGAGCTTCCGCTGCATCGAGGTCCCGCAGCCGGTCGACCAGCTCCGGCCGACCGTTCCCCGTCGTACGCGTCAACGCGTCGCCCTGGTCGGCGGTGTCCGTCGCGTACAGGCGGGCGACTTCGGGGATGTCGCCGAGCAACGCACTGGGCCTCAGCGCGGTGAAGGCGGGTGCGAAGCGGTCCCAGGCCACATCGGCGACAGCCAGGCAGGTCTCGTCGCCGGTCAGCGCCTGCGCGAGCGCGATCAGGGCGTTGTCCGGTTCCATGGCGGGCAGGCCACGGCGGCCGAGTTGTTCCTCGCCCTCCGCGGTCACGAGGCCGCCGCCGCCCCAGGGGCCCCAGGCGATCGAGGTGGCGGCCAGGCCACGGGTCCGGCGCTCCTGGGCCAGGGCGTCGAGGTAGGCGTTGGCCGCGGCGTAACCCGCCTGCCCGCCACTGCCCCACACCGCGGCGATCGAGGAGAAGAGCACGAACGCGTCCAGTTCCGTGTCCGCGAAGACGGAGTCCAGGTTGGCCGCGCCGGTGACCTTCGCATGCAGTACGTCGACCAGCTCAGCGCTCCCGATCTCGGAAAGCGGAGTGAGCTGACCGACACCTGCGGCATGGACGACGGTACGGACCGGGGTTCCGTCGGCTTGAAGACCGATGGCGAGGCGCGCCAGAGCTGCGCGGTCGGCTACGTCGCAGGCCGCGATGGTCACCCGTACGCCCAGGGCAGTGAGTTCGTCGCGGAGTTCTGCTGTGCCGGGGGTGTCGGGTCCTCTGCGGCTGGTGAGGACGAGGTGCTGGGCTCCGTTGACGGCGGCCCAGCGGGCGACCCGGGCACCGAGACCTCCGGTACCGCCGGTGATCAGGACCGTGCCCCGTACCTTCCAGTCGCTGTGCGGGCCTGCGGCGGCCCGCACGACACGCCGCACGAAGACGCCCGAGGACCGGACGGCGACCTGGTCCTCGTTCCCGTCGATGTGGGTGGCCAGGATGGTGGCGGTGCGGTCGAACGCACGGGCGTCCAGGGTCTCGGGCAGGTCGATCAGACCGCCCCAGCTCTTCGGGTGCTCCAGCGCCACGACCCGGCCCAGACCCCAGACCTGGGCCTGAGCGGGGCTGCGCAGCGGGTCGGCGGGACCGGTCGAGACGGCGCCCCGGGTCAGGCACCACAACGGCGCCTCCACCCCGGCCGAAGCCAGGTGCTGCACCAGATGCAGCGTGGAGGACAGACCCGGGGAAACACCCCGGTCGAGAACGCTGTCGTCGATGCCCAGCAGGGAGACGACACCGGCAAGGTCGAGGTCGGAGGGCAGGTCGGTGCCGTCCGTGCGGACGACCTCCGCACCGGCCGCACGCAGACCGGACTCGCACCACTCCGCGACACCCGTGACATCCGCAGGACCCGATTGCGGTGCGACGAGCAGCCACCGGCCCGACAACGCGGCCGTCTTGGGCTGCGCGGGCTGTGTGGGTTTCCAGGTGACGCGGTATCGCCATCCGTCGACCTCGGAACGCTGCTGCTGCCGGCGCCGCCAGGACGACAGCGCGGGCAGAACCTCGCCCAGCGGAGCATCGGCCGACAGTTCCAGATCACCGGCCAGCCCGGACAGATCCGCCCGCTCGACAGCCTCCCAGAACTCCGCGTCGACCGGGTCGGCGGCGGCGGTTTCGGGGGCCGCCTTGGGCGGTGCCGGCCAGTACCGCTCGTGCTGGAAGGCGTAGGTGGGCAGGTCGGTGCGCCGGGCGCCGGTGTTCGCGTAGTACGCGGCCCAGTCGACAGCCGTGCCCCGCACGTGAAGCTCGGCCACAGCCGCCACGAGCGCATCGGTCTCGGTACGGTTCTTGCGCAGGGCCGGTACGAAACCGGCGTCCTCCGTCACACACGACTGGCCCATCGCGGAGAGGACACCGCCGGGCCCGATCTCCAGGTACGTCGTGACGCCCTGGGACTCCAGCTGCCTTACGCCATCGAGGAAACGGACCGCCTGGCGGACATGGTCCACCCAGTAATCGACGCTCAGCAGTTCCTCGCCCGCGACCTCACCCGTGAGGTTGGAGACGATCGGGAGCTTCGGGGCGTGGAAGGTCAGGTTCTCCGCGACCGTCCTGAACTCGGCGAGCATGGGCTCCATGCGCGGCGAGTGGAAGGCATGGCTGACGCGGAGGCGCTTCGTCTTCGCGAAGCCGGATGCGATGGCGAGTACGGCGTCCTCGTCACCGGAGACGACGACAGAATCCGGGCCGTTCAGAGCGGCGATCGAGACACCGTCGACCAGCAACGGCAGAACCTGATTCTCCGTCGCTTGGACGGCGACCATCGCGCCACCGGTCGGCAGCGCCTGCATCAGACGGCCCCGCGCGGCGACCAGCGCCGCCGCGTCCTCCAGGGACCAGACACCCGCGACGTGCGCGGCGGCCAGCTCACCGATCGAGTGGCCGAGCAGGTAGTCGGGGGTGACGTCCCAGTGCTCCAGCAGCCGGAACAGAGCGACCTCGATCGCGAACAGCCCGGCCTGGGTGTAGACGGTCTGGTCGATCAGCTCCGACCCACCGAACACGATGTCCTTGACCGGCTGGTCGAGATACCGGTCCAGCTCCGCGCAGACCGCGTCGAACGCATCTGCGAACACCGGGTACGCCTCGTACAGCTCCCGGCCCATCCCGGCCCGCTGCGAACCCTGACCCGAGAACAGGAACGCCGAACGGCCACCCTGGACCGATCCGCGCACCACACCCGGCACCGACCGGCCCTCGGACACCGCCCGCAGCAACGCCTCACGGTCCTCACCAACCACCACCGCACGGTGCTCGAAGACACTGCGCGAAGACACCAACGACCAGCCGACATCCAACGGAGAAGCTTCACCCAGGCCGAGCAACCGCTCCGCCTGACCCACCAACGCCTCCTCCGACCGAGCCGACAGCACCCACGGCACCACCGGCAACACCGGCCCGACAAACGGCGCCTCAACAGTCTGTTCCTGCGCCTCCTCCAAAATCACGTGCGCGTTCGTCCCACTGATCCCGAACGACGACACACCCGCCCGACGCGGACGACCACCCACCTCCGGCCACTCCCGCGCCTCCGCCAGCAGCTCCACTGCACCCGCCGACCAGTCCACCTTCGACGAAGGCGCATCGACGTGCAGGGTCTGCGGCAGTACGCCGTGGCGCATCGCCAGAATCATCTTGATGATGCTCGCGACACCCGCCGCGGCCTGCGTGTGGCCGATGTTCGACTTGATCGAGCCGAGCCAGAGCGGCCGGTCCTCCGGGCGGTCCTGCCCGTACGTGGCCAGCAGGGCCTGGGCCTCGATCGGGTCGCCCAGCTTCGTACCCGTACCGTGCGCCTCGACCGCATCGACCTGATCGCCCGAGAGCTGAGCGTTGGCGAGGGCCTGGCGGATGACGCGCTGCTGCGACGGGCCGTTCGGAGCCGTCAGACCGTTCGACGCACCGTCCTGGTTGACGGCGGAACCGGCGACGACCGCCAGCACCTGGTGGCCCCTGCGCCGGGCCTCGGAGAGCCGCTCGACCAGCAGAACCCCGACACCCTCACCCCAGCCCGTACCGTCCGCATCGTCCGAGAATGCCTTCACCCGGCCATCGGTGGCCAGGCCGTTCTGGCGGCTGAACTCGACGAAGCCGGCCGGGGTGGACATCACGGTCACACCGCCCGCGAGCGCCATGTCGCACTCCCCCGCCCTCAGCGCCTGGATCGCCCAGTGCAGGGCGACCAGCGACGACGAGCAGGCGGTGTCCACCGTCACCGCCGGGCCCTCCAGGCCGAAGGCGTAGGAGACGCGGCCCGACAGAACACTGGCGAGGCTTCCGGTGACTCCGTGTCCGGCGAGCGCATCGTCGGCGTTCTGGACGAGGTCGCCGTAGTCCTGGCCGTTGGTGCCGACGAACACGCCGGTGCGACTGCCCCTGAGCGAGGTCGGGTCGATGCCCGAGCGTTCGAAGACCTCCCAGGCGGTCTCCAGCATCAGCCGCTGCTGCGGGTCCATCGCCAGGGCCTCGCGCGGGCTGATCCCGAACAGGGCCGGGTCGAAGCCGGCGGCGTCGAGAAGGAACGCACCCCGGTCGACGTACGAGGTATGCGGCCTTCGCCGCTCCGGGTCGTAGAGCGCATCGATGTCCCAGCCACGGTCGGCGGGGAAGGTGGTGATGCCGTCGGCGCCTTCGGCGAGCATGCGCCACAGGTCCTCCGGGGAGTCGACGCCGCCGGGGAAGCGGCAACTCATGCCGACGATCGCGATCGGGTCGTCGGCCCCCGTGCCGTCGTCGGCCGGGGTCCCGGAGGGACGGGTTGCGGTGTCGTCGGAACCGCTCAGCTCAGCGAGGAGATGGGATGCGAGGGCAGCCGGGGTGGGGTAGTCGAAGACCAGGGTCGTGGGCAGCGTCATCCCGGTGACGACGCCCAGGTTGTTGCGGAGGTCCACGGCGCTCATGGAGTTGAAGCCGAGGTCCTGGAAGCTGCGGTCGCTCGGGACCTTGTCCGCGTCGGTGTGGCCGAGGACGGTCGCGGTTTCGCCGCGTACGAGGTCGAGGACGGCACGGGCCCGCTCGGGTGCGGAGAGGGACAACAAGTGAGCGATCTGCGAGGGGGCGGCGGAGCCGCCGGGTGCGCGGTCGGCCGCGCCTGCCGTGAACCGGCCGGTGGCGTCGGAGCCGCCGGAGAAGTCCGGGAGGTCGCGGAGCAGCGGGCTCGGGCGTCGGGTCGCGGTGTGCGCGACCATGCGCTCCCAGCGGATGTCCGCGACGACGACGCAGGTCTCGTCGTGTTCCAGCGCCTGCTCCAGCGCGGTCAGGGCGGTCTCGGGGTCCATGGCCCCGGCACCGATGCGCTCGAAGCGCTCTTCCGCGTCCCCTTCACCGAGGCCGGCGCCGGCCCAACGCCCCCAGGCGATGGACGTGGCGGGCAGGCCGAGGGAACGGCGTTGCTGGGCGAGTGCGTCGAGGAAGGCGTTGCCCGGGGCGTAATTGCCCTGGCCGGGAGCGCCGACCGTGCCGCTGAGGGAGGAGAAGAGTACGAACGCGGACAGGTCCAGGTCGCGGGTGAGCTCGTGCAGGTTGCGGGCGCCTTGGACCTTGGCCCGCAGCGCGTACGCGATCCGGTCCGTGGTCAGCGAGTCGATGAGGCCGTCGTCGAGCGCCGCCGCCGCGTGCACGACGGCGGTGAGCGGAGTGTCGGCCGGAATGGACGCGAGGAGTTCGGCGACGGCGTCGCGGTCGTCGGCCTCGCAGGCGACGATGCGCACCCGGCAGCCCGTGGCTTCGAGTTCGGCGAGCAGGGCATCGGCGCCCGGCGCGTCCGCTCCTCGGCGGCTGGTGAGGATGAGTTGCTCGGCACCGCTGCGGGCCAGCCGGCGCGCGACGTGTCCGCCGAGGGCTCCGGTGCCGCCGGTGACCAGGACGGTCCCGCCCGGAATCCACTGCCGCTCGGCGGCTGAGTCGTCGAGCGGGGCGCGGACGAGACGGCGGGCGAAGGCGCCGGTGGCCCGGATCGCGATCTGGTCCTCGTCCTCGGTACGGGCCAGGACCCGGCGCAGCTGCGCGCGGCCGCGTCGGTCGAGTTCCTCGGGCAGGTCGACGATTCCGCCCCAGCGCTGCGGGTACTCGGTACCGAAGACTCCGCCGAAGCCCCAGGCCATGGCCTGTACGGCACTGACGACGGGTTCGGAGGGCCGGGCCGCCACGGCACCGCAGGTGGCGGTCCACAGGGGTGCGTCGAGGCCCGTGTCGTCGAGTGCCTGGACGAGGGCGACGGAAGCGGCGATTCCTGCGGGGACCCCCGGGGCCCGGGGGTGGTCGCTCTCGTCGAGCGGGAGCAGGGAGAGTACGCGGTCGATCCCGGACGGCTGGTCGGGGTCGGCGAGTACGTCGCGGACTTGCTGCGCGATTTCCTCGCGGGCCTGTCCGGCCGACAGCCGGAGGGTCACGGTCCGGTCGGCTCCGAGGGCGAGCAGGCATGCCTCGGCGAGCGGACCGCTCGCCACCTGTTCCGGTACGACGAGCAGCGAGACGCCGGGCAGCGCCGGTACGGCGGATGCGGAGCCCGGGATGCGCTGCCAGGTCGTGCGGTACCGCCATGAGTCCACGGTGTCGGACGCGTGGTGGCGGCGGCGCCAGTCGGAGAGTGCGGGAAGGACCTCGCTGAAGGGCGCGTCCGGGCCGACGGCCAGGGCCTGCGCGAGTGCTTCCACGTCGCCTTGGGCCACGGCGTCCCAGAACACGGAGTCCATGGCGGGACCGTCGGTGGTCGTGCGGGGACGGGACGCGGCGTTGAGCCAGAAGCGCTGCCGCTGGAAGGCGTAGGTGGGCAGGTCGACGCGCTGGGCACCGGTGTTCGCGTAGTACGTCGTCCAGTCGACGAAGGCGCCTCGGACGTGGAGCTCGGCAACGGCGGTGGTCAGTGCCTCGGTCTCGGTACGGTCCTTGCGCAGGGCCGGTACGAAGCCGGCGTCCTCCGTCACGCACGACTGGCCCATCGCGGAGAGGACGCCGCCGGGCCCGAGCTCCAGGTACGTCGTGACGCCCTGGGACTCCAACTGACGCATTCCGTCGAGGAAACGGACAGCCTGGCGGACATGGTCCACCCAGTAGTCGGCGCTCAGCAGTTCCTCGCCCGCGACCTCACCCGTGAGGTTGGAGACGATGGGGAACTTCGGGGCGTGGAAGGCCAGGCCCTCGGCGACCGTCCTGAACTCGGCGAGCATGGGCTCCATGCGCGGCGAGTGGAAGGCATGGCTGACGCGGAGGCGCTTCGTCTTCCCGAAGCCCGACGCGATGGCCAGCACCGCATCCTCGTCACCCGAGATGACGACAGAATCCGGGCCGTTCAGAGCCGCGATCGACACGCCCTCCACCAGCAGCGGCAGGACCTCCGCCTCCGTGGCCTGGACGGCAACCATCGCTCCACCGGTCGGCAGCGCCTGCATCAGACGACCACGCGCGGCAACGAGCGCCGCCGCGTCCTCCAGGGACCAGACACCCGCAACGTGCGCGGCGGCCAGCTCACCGATGGAGTGGCCGAGCAGGTAGTCGGGCGTGACAGCCCAGTGCTCCAGCAGCCGGAACAGCGCAACCTCAACAGCGAACAACCCCGCCTGGGTGTACACGGTCTGGTCGATCAGCTCCGACCCACCGAACACCACATCCCTGACCGGCTCGTCCAAGTGCTTGTCGAGCTCCGCGCACACCGCGTCGAACGCATCCGCGAACGCCGGGTACCCCTCGTACAGCTCACGCCCCATCCCGGCCCGTTGCGAACCCTGACCCGAGAACAGGAACGCCGTGTCCCCGCCCGTGACCGAGCCGCGCACCACGCCCGGTGCCGAGCGGCCCTCGGCCAGCGCTTCCAGGGTGTGCAGGAAGCTCTCGCGGTCGCCCGCGACGACGGCGGCGCCGTGGTCGAAGCGGGTTCGGGTGAGTGCCAGGGACCGGCCCAGGTCGGTGGGGGTGAGCGCGGGGTTGTCGCGTACCAGGTCGAGAAGGCGGCTTGCCTGGCCGGTCAGGGCCTGCGGGGTCCTGGCCGACAGGATCCACGGGACGGCCGGGAGGGTGCGTTGCGGGGTGACCGGCTCCGGAGCCGCTGCCGGCTCGGGCTGTTCCAGGATGACGTGGGCGTTCGTACCGCTGACCCCGAAGGAGGAAACACCCGCGCGGCGCGGGCGATCTCCGGTGTCCGGCCAGTCGCGGGCCTCGGTCAGCAGTTCCACCGCGCCCGCCGACCAGTCCACTCGGGTGGACGGCGTTTCGGCGTGCAGGGTGCGCGGCAGCACACCGTGGCGCATCGCCAGAACCATCTTGATGATTCCGCCGACGCCTGCCGCTGCCTGTGCGTGGCCGATGTTGGACTTGAGGGAGCCCAGCAGCAGAGGCCGGTCCGCAGGACGGTCCTGGCCGTACGTGTCGATGACGGCCTGTGCCTCGATGGGGTCGCCGAGGGTCGTGCCGGTGCCGTGGGCCTCGACGGCGTCGACTTCGGCCGCGGGAACACGGGCGTTGGCGAGGGCCTGGCGGATGACGCGTTCCTGCGCGGGGCCGTTGGGTGCGGTGAGGCCATTGGACGCGCCGTCCTGGTTGACGGCGGAGCCTCGGATCACGCCGAGTACGCGGTGGCCGTTGCGGCGGGCGTCGGAGAGCCGCTCGACCAGGAGCATGCCCACACCCTCGGACCAGCCGGTGCCGTCCGCGCCGTCCGAGAAGGACTTGCAGCGGCCGTCGGACGACAGGCCGCCCTGACGCTGGAAGTCGACGAAGGCACTGGGGGTGGCCATGACGGTGGCGCCGCCCGCCAGGGCGAGCGTGCACTCGCCGGAGCGCAGGGACTGGACGGCGAAGTGGAGGGCGACCAGGGAGGAGGAGCAGGCCGTGTCGACGGTGACGGCGGGGCCTTCGAGGCCGAAGGTGTAGGCGACGCGGCCGGAGGCGACGCTGCCGATGTTCCCGATACCGAGCAGGCCGGCCACGCCGTCGGGGATGTCGGTGTCGGCGAGCTGGGCGGCGTAGTCGTGGTACATGAGGCCGGCGAAGACACCGGTCCGGCTGCCGCGCAGGGAGGCCGGGTCGATGCCCGCACGCTCGATGGCCTCCCAGGAGGTTTCCAGCAGGAGGCGCTGCTGGGGGTTCATGGCCAGCGCCTCGCGCGGCGAGATCCTGAACGGGTCCGGGTCGAAGTCGCCCGCGTCGTAGAGGAATCCGCCCGCGCTCATCCCGGGGACGACGGGCTGGGCGCCCTGGGGGTCGTACAGGTTCTCGGTGTCCCAGCCACGGTCGGTGGGGAAACCTCCGACCGCGTCGGTGCCGGTGGCGACGAGCTGCCACAGGTCGTCGGGGTCGGCAACGCCGCCCGGGTACCGGCAGCTCATGCCGACGATCGCAATGGGCTCGCGGTCCTTCGCCTCGGCCCGGCGCAGCCGCTCGCCGGTCTCGTGCAGGTCAGCCGTGACTCGCTTCAAGTATGAGCGGAGCTTGTCTTCGTTCGCCATCAGAGCGTCACCTGTCCGGGTACCGACGAGCTGGGAGTTCATGGATCAACACCCGTGGGGCCGACGGGTGTTGAGGGTCTTGGGCGGGGACGGCGAAAGCGGGCGGAGAGCGGCCTGTCCGGCCACGCCGCCCGCCCGTCCCGGTGCCTTGTGTCGTTGCGTGTGACGCAGCTTCCGTCGTGGCGTGTGTCGTTGCGCTTCTCACGGCGTGCGTCGCTGCGCTGCCTCGTTGCTGCGCTACTTCGTCGCTGTGCTGATTCGTCGCTGTGCTGCTACGTCGCTGTGCTGCTACGTCGCGCCGACCGCGACGGGGGCCAGTCGGCCGGAGATCGTCCTGAGCATCGCCGGCTGGTGGTCGGTGAGGAAGAAGTGCCCGCCGGTGTAGGTGTGCATCTGGAAGTCGGCGGAGGTGTGGGTGGACCAGGCGCGTGCCTCGTCCAGGGTGACCTTGGGGTCGTTGTCGCCGGTGAAGACGGTGATGGGGCAGGACAGGGCGGGCCCCGGCTCGTACACGTACGTCTCGGCGGCCCGGTAGTCGTTGCGGATGGCCGGCAGGGCCATGCGCAGGACCTCCTCGCTGCCCAGGACGCGGTCGTCCGTGCCGCTGAGTTCACGCAGTTCGGTGAGGATTCCCTCGTCGTCGCGCAGGTGCACGGACTCGTCGCGGGAGCGCGACGGGGCGCGGCGGCCGGAGGCGAAGAGGTGGACGGGGGCGGCGTCGCGCTCCTCCATCAGGCGGGCCATCTCGAAGCCGAGGGTGGCGCCGAGGCTGTGGCCGAAGAGGGCGATCGGCTGTCCGCCGGGCCGCGGGTCGAGAACCTCGACGATCTGGCGGGCGAGCTCACCGATGGTCTCCACGCACTTCTCCTGGCGGCGGTCCTGCCGTCCCGGATACTGGATCGACACGACGTCCAGTTCGGAAGAAAGGGCTCGCGAAACCGGGAAGAAGAAAGAAGCCGAACCGCCGGCGTGCGGCAGGCAAACGAGTCTGGTCTTCCGGCCGGGCATTTCGTGGAAATTGCGGATCCACAGTCCGCGGTCTATCTCCGGGACAGCCATATGAGAGATCGGTCCTTTCCGCTTTTCCCGCCACTTGATGACGACGGTAGGAGGCGGAGGCCGCTCCCCCAACCCCTCCGGTCCTTGCTATTCCCCCTATATTCGGGATTCCGGTAGGGGTCGGGGCCGCTCAGTGGTGGCAGTCGTCAGGTGAGAGCGGGCTCGGGAAGGCGGGCGCCCTGGCGGAACAGCTCGCCGCGCACGTCTTCGGTGCTCAGCGCGATGCCGTCACGGGCGACGAGCGCGGCGGCGATGCCGGCGGCCTGTCCGGTGGCGAAGGCCGTTCCCATGACCCGCAGGGATCCGCCCGCCATGCGGTCCCCGTCCACGTTCCGGCCCGCCGCGAACAGATTGTCGGTGTCGGCGCTCCACAGGGCGCGGAGAGGGATCTCGAAGTATCCGTCGTCGTCGATGAAGAGCCACTGGGAGGGGACGCCGGGGGCCGGGTGGTACTCGATGGGCCAGGCACCGACGGCGATGGCGTCGTCGAAGTGGGCGCCGCCGAGGACTTCGTCGACGCTCAGCCGGTAGCGGCCGGCGATGTGGCGGGACTCGCGGGTGCCGATCTCGGGCCCGGTGCTGACGATGTAGGCGTTCTCGCAGTCAGGGAGCGTACGTATGACGTCGAGGTAGGCGCGGGCCTGGACCCGGGCGCTGGCCTCGGCGCGGCTGACTTCGGCGGAGTCCCGGGCGTCGTAGCCCTCGTCGACGATGTACGCGATGACATCGCCGGACAACGGCAGCCGGGCCACCAGTCCGTTGGCGGAGACCAGCGGGCCGATGCCGCGTTCGCGGGCCGCGTGGACTGCGGCGGAGACGCGGGCGCGGGAGACGTCCGCGTGCGGCGGGATCCCGCCGAAGCGGACGCCCAGGGAGCCGTTCTGAACCATGCCGTCATTGCCGTAGCGGACGGCGGAGCCGGCGAAGGCGGCGAGATCGGCCTCGCCGGTGGCATCGACGAAGGCCTCGGCGGTGACCTCCGTGATGCCGTGGTGGTCGGCGATACGGACGGATGTGACGCGACGGCCCTCGCGGCGGGCCTCGGCGACATGGCTGTACAGACGCACATCGACACCGGCCTCGGCGCACAGTCTGTCGAGGGCGCGTTTGACGGCCTCGGGGTCGAAGACCACGCACACGCCGTTGAAGCGCTGGGGGGCTGTGACAGCGCCTTCGGAGCGCAGCGCCGCCAGGACCTCCTCGGCGATGCCGAAGACCACTTGGCGGGGCGGGTCCTCACGGGTGTAGATCCCGCAGTACGTGAGGACGTTGCGCAGGGTGGCCGCGCCGCCCAGGCACGGTCCGCGCTCCACGAGCAGGGTGCGGGCACCCGCCCTGGCGGCGGCGACCGCCGCCGCGACACCGGCGGACCCGCCGCCGGCCACGATCACGTCGTACTTCTCTGCCATGTCCCTGCCCTCTGAATCGGTCGGTGGTGGTGGTGGTTCCTGTACGGGGTGCGGGGGTGCTGGGGGGGCCGGAGGTGCTGGGGGTTCGGGAGGTCAGGCGGTCCGGCGCTTTGGTGAGGCCCCGTCCGGGATTCCGTCCGGGATTCCGTCCGGAGCCGCGCGGGGGCCCGGTACGGCGCGCAGGCCGCTGCACGGGGCGTCGGTCCAGCCGCGGGCGCCGGTGACCACGCCGATCTGGAACCGGCTCCTGACGCCGGTGCGGGTGAGCAGGTCGGACATGGTGCGGCGGACGGTCCGAAGGGATACGCCGAGCCTGCGGGCGGCCATCTCGTCGGTGAGTCCTTCGCAGAGCAGTTCGAGCAGCGCGTGTTCCTGGTCGTTGAGCCCGCTCTCGCGCCGTTGCGGCTGTGCGCCGCCGGGCAGCGCCGCAGCCCATTCGCGTTCGAACAAGGCGTACAGAGCGGTCACCAGGACCGGGGAAGTCACGAGGTCGGCGGCGCCGGACGTGCCCGTCTCGTCGTCGGGGGCACTCTGCACGACGGCGACGGAACGGTCCACGACGGTCAGGGGTACGGGCACGGTCGCGGCGGTCCGGATCTCGGCGCCGGAGTCGGCGAGCCGACGGCCGTACGCGCTGCGGGTCGCGCTGTTGCGGGCGCCGGTGAGGTGCAGGGCGCGGATACGGACGCCACGGGCCAGGGCTCGTTCGGCGGTGTCGGGTTCGCCCTGCAGGACGTGCTGGAGTCCGGAGGTGCCGGGCAGGGCGCAGGCGATCTCCCCGGCGGCCTGGCGGAACAGCCGGTCGAGACCGAGCCGTATCTCCTCGGGGCCTCGGAGGCGGGTGACTCCGGCGTCGGTTGTCCCGGTGCGGCGGGGTTCGTTGGCCGCCAGCAGCGACATGACGGCGGCACGGCTCTCGTGCGCCTCGTGGGCGCGGCGGGCCAGGTCGGCCTCCTGGCGGGCGAGGAGGGCGCCCAGTCCGAGCTCGGGTGCGACGACGGTCCAAACGGCGGGGCTGCCGGGCAGGCGGCGGACCAGGGAGAGTTCGGCGAGGCGGCCGAGCGCCTCGTCGACGCTGTCCTCCTCCTGGCCGAGGCAGGCGGCGAGTTCGGCCGCCCGCCGGCCGTTCCGTTCCAGGAGCGCGCGGTACACGGGCTGCATTCGGGCGTCTATCCCCAAGGTTTCCACCAGAAGATCCCCTTCCAGCCTTTTCCGGCGTCCGGGATTCCGATCCGAACGGCATACGAATTAACGACAGTTACCCTCATGAGATCAGGAGAGGGTGCCCCCTACTCAAATCCCTGGCCCCCTATAGGGGGGAATCAGGGGTGCCCGGAACGGGGTGCCCGAAGAAGAATCGAAATCGAGACGAGAGGTGTTCCCATGCCAAATATCATCGCTATCTCCGCCGATACGGCGAAGGACCCCGTCCGACTCGAAGGAGGGCCTGTCGACCTTTCCGGGACCGTAAATCTGGCCGACTACAACAACGAGGTGATCTTCTCCGACGAGAAGATCAAGATCCGCTATGGCAACGGGTACGAGCACTACACGCCCCTCGACGCCGCAGTCGAAGCCGGCTCCGGGATCGGGCCGGGCCCCAAGACCTTCCAGTGGGTCGGCCGCACCAAGATCGCCGAGTAGCCCACCACGCACGTCGGCCCCCTTCGGGCCTGCCCCGCCGCGGACGGCGGGGCAGGCCCTTTGTCGTTCTCTCCTGCCGTTCCGTCTTTCAGGAGGCACTGAAGCGCTGGTCGATGAAGGCGAACAGCTCGTCGTCCGTCGCGGAGTCCAGCTCCTCACGCATGTCTTCCGGGCCGGCCCCGTCGGCTCCATGGGGCCCATCGGGTGCGTCGGGGTTCTCCGCCATGGCGGCGAGCGTCTCCCGGGCCTCGCGCCATTGCGATGCCAGGGCCTTCAGACGGTCCGCCACCTCGTCCATCGCCTCGCTGTCGGGGGCCAGCTCCCGCACCCGTTCCGGGGTGAGCGCGGCGAACGCCGCCTCCAGCCGGTGCAGTTCCGCACCGGGATCGGCCGGTGCCGGGGTGGTACTGGCACCAGTGCCGGTACCGGCCGGAGCCGCCAGGCCGAGGATGTGAGCGGCCAGGGCTTCGGCCGTCGGGTAGTTGAAGATCAGCGTCGGGGGCAGCCGCAGGCCCGTCGCGGCACCGAGCCGGTTCCTGAACTCGACGGCCGTCAGGGAGTCGAAGCCCAGTTCGCTGAAGGTCTGCTGCGGTTTGATCCGGTACCCGGGCGCGTGTCCGAGCACCGCGGCGGCCTCCGTGGTGACGACCTCCAGCATGGCGCCCCGGCGTTCCTCCGGGGCGAGCGCCTCCAGGCGGGTCCGCAGCGACTCCTCCGGCGCAGACACGCCCGAGTCGTTCGCGGCCCGTCGCGGTGTGACACGTACGAGCGACCGCATCAGATGCGGGACGACGCCACTGTCCGAGGCCGCACGGCGCCATTCGGGCAGGTCGAGCAGGACAGGGACGACGGCGGGCTCACCGGACGCAACAGCGCTGTCGAACAGTTCCAGCCCTTCGGCCGACGACATCGGCACCATTCCGGACCGCTTGAGCCGTCGTACGTCGGCCTCGCTCATCCTCCCGAACATGCCGCCCTCGGCCCACGGCCCCCAGGCGAGGGAGGTGGCAGGCAGCCCTCGGGCCCTGCGGTACTGCGCCAGCGCGTCCAGATAGGTGTTCGCCGCCGCGTAGTTGGCCTGGCCAGGCTGCCCGACCACGCCGGAGACGGAGGAGAACAGGACGAAGAAGGAGAGGTCCAGGTCCGCGGTCAGCTCGTGCAACTGCCAGGCCGCGTCGGCCTTCGGGCGGAACACACCCGAGAGGCGCTCCCCGGTCAGCGAGCCGAACACCCCGTCGTCGAGGACGCCCGCGGTGTGCACGACACCGGCGAGCCGGCCCGTGGCGCGTATTCCGCCGACGAGCGCGGCGAGGGCCTGCCCGTCCGCCACATCGCACGCCTCGAAACGGGCCGAGGCGCCGAGGGCTTCCAGTTCGGCGACGAGTTCGGCCGCACCCGGTGCCTGCGCGCCGCGCCGGCTCACCAGGACGAGATCCCGCGCACCCCAGGCTCCGGCGAGGTGCCGGGCCATCAGGCCGCCGAGCGTGCCGGAGGCACCGGTGACCAGGACCGTGCCCTCGACATCCGGGCGCCCGTCGATGGCGTCATCGGTCCCGGTGGGGGTCGTCCGGATCAGACGGGCGGCGTGGAGCTGTCGGCCACGCACGGCGAGCTGCGGCTCTCCGACGGCGACGAGCGCGCCCGGATCGGGCTCCGGTTCCTGAACGTGACTGCGGTCGTGACGGTCGCGATGATGGTCATGATCATGTTCGCGGTCATGGTCGTGATCATGTTCGTGGTCATGGTCGTGATCATGTTCCTGGTCATGTTCGTGGTCATGGTCCGGGTGCGTATCTATGAGAACGATGCGGCCGGGGTGTTCGGACTGGGCGGAACGTACGAGGCCCCACACAGCGGCTGCACCGAGGTCCCGCACCTCCTCGCCCTCGATCGCAACGGCACCACGAGTGGCCACGACCACCCGCTCGCCCTCGGGGCGCTCCTCGGACAGCCACACCTGCAACCGTTCCAAGGCCCGCGTCACCCGGTGGTGAACGTCGGCCACAGCGTCCACTCCGTCGGCCGGGCCCGGCACCTCGATGACGTCGACCTCCGCGGCCGCGCCGGCGGCCGGCCGAGCCGCGTCCAGCTCGCTCCAGCCGATCCGGTACAGGGACCGGGCACCCCCGCCGGAACCGTGGGTCCGTTCCGCCAGCTGCTCCCGCGTCACGGGCCGCAGCGCCAACGAGCCGATGGAGGCCACGGGAGCACCCGTACCGTCCGCGAGCAGGACCGAGGCGCCCGGACTCTCCGGGTCGGCCGGCTCATCGGTCCGGGTGATCCGCACACGCAGCCGCTCGGCACCCACCGCGTGCAGCCGTACGTCGCTCCAGGCGAAGGGCAGCCCGGCACTGGTGCCCAGGCCCATGGGATGCAGGGCGGCGTCCATGAGCGCGGGATGGAGCCCGAAGCCGTCAGCGGCGCCGCGCAGCGCCTCCGGCAGGGCCGCCTCGGCAAAGATCTCGTCGCCACGCCGCCAGACGGCGCGCAGGCCGCGGAAGGCCGGCCCGTACTCCAGGCCGAGTCCGGCGAGCTCCTCGTAGACCGCGTCGGCCTCGACCTCGACAGCCCCGGTGGGCGGCCAGTCCGCGAGCGACTCGGCGCCCGCCGCCGGGGCGTCAGCCAGCACACCCGAGGCATGCGAAACCCAGGTGCCACCGATGTCGGCGGCAACACGCGAGTGGATGCGGACGACACGCCGCCCATCCTCCGCCGGGGCCTCCACGGCGATCTGCACGACTACGGCGCCCTGTTCGGGCAGGACCAGCGGAGCCTGCAGGGTCAGCTCCTCCAGCACTGCGGCCCCCACACGCTGACCCGCATGAAGGGCCCACTCGACCAGGGCGGTGCCCGGGACGATCCGCGTGCCCATGACGACGTGATCGGCGAGCCAGGGGTGCGAGGTGGCAGCAAGGCGCCCGGTGAAGAGGGCCGAGCCGGCACCGGCCATCTCGGTCATTGCACCGAGCAGCGGGTGCCCGGCCGATTCGAGGCCGAGATTGCCAGGATCCCCCGCGGAACCGCCTGAGGACACCAGCCAGTAGTGCTGGTGGTCGAAGGCGTAGGTGGGCAGGTCGGTGCGCTGGGCGCCGGTGTTGGCGTAGTACGCCGTCCAGTCGGCGGCCTTGCCTCGGACGTGGAGTTCGGCGAGGGCGGTGGTGAGGGCGTCGGGTTCGGCGCGGTTCTTCCGCAGGGCCGGTACGAAGCCGGCCTCGTCGTCGGTGACGCAGGACTGGCCCATCGCGGAGAGGACACCGCCGGGGCCGAGCTCCAGGTACGTCGTGACGCCCTGAGCCTCCAACTGACGTACGCCATCGAGGAAACGGACCGCCTGGCGGACGTGGTCCACCCAGTAATCGGCGCTCAGCAGCTCCTCACCGGCCAGTTCCCCAGTGAGGTTGGAGACGATGGGGATCCGCGGTGCATGGAAGGTCAGGTTCTCCGCGACCGTCTTGAACTCGGCGAGCATGGGCTCCATGCGCGGCGAGTGGAAGGCGTGGCTGACGCGGAGGCGCTTGGTCTTCGCGAAGCCCGACGCGATGGCCAGCACCGCGTCCTCGTCACCCGAGATGACGACGGAGTCCGGACCGTTCAGAGCCGCGATCGACACGCCCTCCACCAGCAACGGCAGGACCTCCGCCTCCGTGGCCTGGACGGCGACCATCGCCCCGCCCATCGGCAGCGCCTGCATCAGACGACCCCGCGCGGCGACCAGCGCCGCCGCGTCCTCCAACGACCACACACCCGCCACGTGGGCGGCGGCCAGCTCACCGATCGAGTGGCCGAGCAGGTAGTCGGGCGTGACAGCCCAGTGCTCCAGCAGCCGGAACAGCGCAACCTCAACAGCGAACAGCCCCGCCTGCGTGTAGACGGTCTGGTCGATCAGCTCCGACCCACCGAACACGATGTCCCTGACCGGCTGGTCGAGATACCGGTCCAGCTCCGCGCAGACCGCGTCGAACGCATCTGCGAACACCGGGTACGCCTCGTACAGCTCCCGGCCCATCCCGGCCCGCTGCGACCCCTGCCCCGAGAACAGGAACGCCGAACGACCACTCCGCACAGTGCCACGGACAACACCCGGCACCGACCGGCCCTCGGACACCGCCCGCAGCAACGCCTCACGGTCCTCACCGACCACCACCGCACGGTGCTCGAACGCCGTACGCGTCACAGCCAGCGAGTAACCCACATCCAGCGCCGAAGCAGCACCCACCAGGCCGAGCAACCGCTCCGCCTGACCCGCCAACGCCTCCTCCGACTTCGCCGACAGCACCCACGGCACCACCGGCAACACCGACCCGACAGCCGAAGACTCGACCGCCTCCGGCTCCTCCTGCGCCTGCTCCAGAATCACGTGCGCGTTCGTCCCACTGATCCCGAACGACGACACACCAGCCCGACGCGGACGACCACCCACCTCCGGCCACTCCCGCGCCTCCGCCAGCAACTCCACCGCACCCACCGACCAGTCCACCTTCGACGAAGGCACACCGACATTCAGAGTCTGTGGCAGCACACCATGACGCATCGCCAGAACCATCTTGATCACACCCGCGACACCCGCCGCAGCCTGCGTATGACCGATATTCGACTTCAACGACCCCAACCACAACGGCCGGCCCTCCGGGCGATCCTGCCCATACGTGGCCAACAACGCCTGGGCCTCGATCGGGTCCCCCAGCTTCGTACCCGTACCGTGCGCCTCGACCGCATCGACCTGAACGCCCGAGAGCTGAGCGTTGGCGAGGGCCTGGCGGATGACGCGCTGCTGCGACGGGCCGTTCGGAGCCGTCAGGCCGTTCGACGCACCGTCCTGGTTGACCGCGGATCCGGCGACGACCGCCAGCACCTGATGGCCGTTGCGCCGGGCGTCGGAGAGACGCTCGACGAGGAGCATGCCGACGCCCTCGGACCAGCCGGTGCCGTCCGCGTCGTCCGAGAACGGCTTGCACCGGCCGTCGGCGGCCAGGCCGCCCTGGCGGCTGAACTCTATGAACGAGCCGGGCCCCGCCATGACGGTCACACCGCCCGCAAGTGCCAGGTCGCACTCCCCCGCCCGCAGCGCCTGGGCCGCCAGGTGCAGGGCGACCAGCGACGACGAGCAGGCCGTGTCCACCGTCACCGCCGGCCCCTCCAGGCCCAGGACGTAGGAGACGCGGCCGGAGGCGACGCTGCCTGCGGTGCCGGTGCACACGTATCCCTCGGCCGCGCCGAGGGCGGCACCGGTGTCGCCGGCGTAGTCGTGGTTCATGAGGCCGACGTACACGCCGGTCCGGGTACCGCGCAGGGAGCGCGGGGTGATGCCCGCGCGCTCCAGGGTCTCCCAGGAGGTCTCCAGGACAAGGCGCTGCTGCGGGTCCATCGCGAGGGCCTCGCGCGGCTTGATGCCGAAGAAGTGGGCGTCGAACTCGGCGGCGTCGTGCAGGAATCCGCTGTCGCGGACGTACATCGTGCCCGGGTGTTCCGGGTCGGGGTGGTAGAGGGCGGTCAGGTCCCAGCCCCGGTCCTCGGGGAAGGGCGTAATGCCGTGGCCGCCGTCGGTGACCATCTTCCAGAGGTCGTCCGGTGATGCGATGCCGCCGGGGAGCCGGCAGGCCATCGCGACGATCGCGATCGGCTCGTCGGAAGTAGCACCGGTCTTGGTGGTGTGCTCCGTCGAAGTGCCCGCGAGTCCCGTACCAATACCCGTACCCGTGCTGGTCAGGAGTGTGTGGAGGTGGCGGGCGACGGCTTCCGGTGTGGGGTGGTCGAAGGCCAGGGTGGCCGGGAGGACGAGGCCGGTGGCGGCTGTGAGGCGGCTGCGGAGCCGGACGGCCGCCTGGGAGGTGAAGCCGAGGTCCTTGAACGCCCGGTCCGGCTCGATCTCGTGTGCCGTGGGCAGTTGGGCGACCTCGGCGGCTTCGGTGCGGACGAGTTCGAGGAGGCTTCGCAGCTGTTCTTCCTCGCTCTGGCCCGCGAGCTCGTCGCGCAGTCGCCGGACGGTTGCGGGTTCGGGTGCGGCGGACTGCGGCGCGGGCTCGGCCGTCGCAGTGGTGTCGGGGTCCGCGACGAGGCAGTGTTCGTCGTCGAGCAGCAGTGCGGCGTCGAGCGCGGCCGTGCGTGCGCGGCCCGTGAGGCCGGCTCCGGTCGTAAGGGCGAGAGCGGGCAGGCCGCGTGCGTGGCGCTGGGCTGCGAGGGCGTGGGCGAAGGCCTCGGCGGCGGGATCCGTGCCCGGCGGGGCGATCAGCAGCAGGCGGGCGGGCCCGGCGATGTGCTGGAGGGGCAGGGTGGTGTCGACGGCCGCGCGCAGCCCGGCGGGAAGGGTGTGCACCACGAGGGAGAGTGGGTGCGGGATCAGGGTGGCGAGAGCGGCCGGGTCTGCGGGGTCGACGGCGGCGGGGTCGACGGCGATGGCGGTGATCTCGGCTTCCGTGTCCGCCAGTTCGGCGCTCAGGGCCGTCGCCGTGTGCTCCTCGGTGGTGTACGGCAGCAGGACGCGTCGTACTTCGTGGGCATTGACGAGGTGACGGACGAGGTCGGTCGTGGCCGGGTCCTCGGCGCCGGTGACCAGGACCGTTCCCCGGGGGTCGAGTGGGCTGTCGGAGGATGCCCCGGACCCGATGTGGGGAATGTCGCGCAGTCCGGGAACAAGAACCCGGCCGTGCCGGACGGCTCCCTCTCCGACGCCGCTGTCGACGGCGTCGAGGAGAGCGAGCAGGTCCTGGTCCTCGGGGGCGGGCGCTTCCAGGTCGATGCGGGTGCAGCGGCCGGGGTGGCTGTCGTCGAGGGTGCGCAGGGCGCCGCGTGCCGCTGCCTGGGCCGGGTCGCGGAGCGGGTCGCCGGGGCCGGTGGACACCGCGCCGTGGGTGACCACGACGAGTCGGGCGGCCTGGAGGGCGCCGCACGCGAGGAGTTCGTCGACCGCTCCGGTCGACTCGTCCACGACGGCGACCGGATCGCTGTGCGCGACGGGCAGGAGCAGGACCCGGTCGGGCGGCGCGGCACCGGCGGCCAGATCGGCGATGAGTGAGGCCGCATCGGGATGGGTCCGTACGGTGGCCCCCGCGTTCCGCAACGCGGACACCAGCCCGGGTACGGATGCAGGCCCGGGCACGGATGCGGGCCCGGCCCGACCTCCTCCGAGCACCGCCCAGCTTCCCTGCGCTGAGGTCCGGCCGCCCCCGGACGTGGCCGGGCGGGGGGACCACCGAGGGCGGTGGAGGACGTTGTCGGCGGTGGACGCGGCCAACAGGCGGGCGGGGTGGTCGAGCAGGGCGTGGCGGGTGATCTTGCCCGAGGCGGTACGGGGGATCCGGGCGACGGCGTGGAACTCGTGCGGGGCCTTGAAGTACGAGAGGTGGGTCCGGCAGGCGGCGAGGAGTTCGGCGGGGGCGGGCAGTCCTCCGGGGCCGGGCACGAGGAAGGCGACCGGAACTTCGCCGAGGACGGTGTCCGGCTTCCCGGTGACGGCGACGTCGGCGACGCCGGGCAGGGCGCGCAGGACGTCCTCGACCTCCGTCGGGTGGATGTTCTCCCCACCACGGATGATGAGTTCCTTCAGTCGGCCACTGATGGTGATGTGGCCCGACGGGGCGCGGCGGGCGAGGTCGCCGGTCCGGTACCAGCCGTCGGTGAGGACTTCGGCGGTGGCCTCGGGCCGGTTGTGGTAGCCGGCCATCACGTTGGGGCCCTTGACCCAGATCTCGCCCTCGGCGCCCGGTGCGCTGTCCCGTCCGGAGTCGGGATCGACGAGTCGTACGTCGAGGCCGGGGACGGGCAGGCCGCAGGAGCCCTCGACCCGGGGACCGGTGGCGGTGTTCATGGTGATGGCGCCGCAGGCCTCGGTACTGCCGTAGAGGTTGAGCAGCGGTACGCCGTAGGCCGATTCGAAGGCCGTCTGGAGCGCGGCGGTCGTGATGGCTCCGGCGACCATGCAGGTGCGCAGTCCGGTGCCCCGCAGCGACTGTCCGTCGGCGGCGTCGACCAGATGCTGGTAGAGGGCGGGGACGCCGGCTAGGAAGGTGGCGGACTCCTCGCGCACGGCGGCCGAGACGTCCTCGGCCGAGAAGCCGTCGAGGATACGGGCGGTGGCACCGACGGCGGTCACGCCGACGACGCACGCGATGTGGGAGAAGCTGTGGAAGAGCGGGAGCGGCCAGACGACCCGGGCGTCGGCGGACAGCCCCGCGATCGGCGCGTACGAGGCGGCGACCGACCACAGGGCGCTCCGCTGGGTGGAGAGCACGCCCTTGGGTTTGCCGGTGGTTCCGGAGGTGTACAGCTGCCAGGTGATGTCGTCCAGGCCGAGGGAGTCCCGGGCGGGGGTGACGGGTTCGGTGGTGGCGAGCGTCTCGTAGCAGACGGTGCCGGGGCCGACGGCGGATCCCGCGAAGCCGGTGTCCGGAACGACGACCAGAACCGGCGCCCGGCCCCCAGCGCCCCCGGCACCCGCAGCACCTCCAGCACCTCCAGCACCTCCAGCACCTCCAGCACCTCCAGCACCGATGACCCCACCGGCACCCCCGGCACCCCCGCCCCTCCCCGCGCGCCGGACCTGGTCGACATGCGCCGAGTCGGTGATGACGGCGCGGGCGCCGCTGTCGGCGAGGATGTGGGCGAGCTCGGTGTCGGCGGAGTGCGGGTTGACGGGGACGCCCACGGCTGCGGCGCGGATCGCCGCGAGGTAGCTCTCGACGGTCTCGACACGGTTGCCGAGCAGGATCACGACACGGTCCCCGGGTTGCAGCCCGAGGGCCGCCAGATGTCCGGCGAGCCGACCGGTGCGCTGCTCCAGGTCTGCGTACGTGACGGCCCTGCGCGCGTCGCGGAATGCCGTTTTCCCGGCGGACCGTTCGGCGTGCCCCCGCAGAATTTCAGGGAATGGGCGGATCAGCTCGGCACGCAGCATGTCACCATATCCGTCTCTCGATTCGGCCCCTCTTGGCCTGGGCCCGCTCGGCCCGCTCGGCCCGCTCGGCCCTCTTGCGCCCTCTTGGCCTCGCACACCGAGCGGCGGACTCCGGTCCGGAGTGTTGCGGACAGTTTGATCCGCCGGGATACGGGGCTGAACCCCTGTCACCCCCTGTTTTGCCCCTGCGGATGCAGTCCGAGGACGTCGATCCGCAGATCCGCGGGGAATCCGGCGTCCGGCCCACCGACCCTGCGCGCGAACTCGGTGAGGGCAGCGAGCTGCCGTGGCCCGAAATCAAAATCGAGGCCGTTGAGGTAATAGTCCTTCAGCGTCTCCGAAGTGAACGTCTCCCATTCCGCGGCCTGTTCGCAGATCAGGTCGATCTCCTGGAGGGAGAGGTCCCGCGCGATCCTGAGGTCCTCGTGGACGCGGTGGACGATTCCGGGCTCACGGGCCAGGAATTCCCGCCGGACGGCCATGACCGCGAAGACGAAGGGCAGTCCCGTCCAGTCCCGCCACATTCCGCCGAGGTCGTGCACCCGCAGGCCGAGCCCCGGGGCCTCGTACAGGGCGGCGCGCAGCGCGACATCGCCGATGAGCACACCGGCCTGGGCATCGCGCATCATCACGTCGAGATCGGGTTCGGTGACCTCGTACCGGGGGTTCACCCCGATCTGCTCGCCGAGCAGCAGCTGGGCGAGGCGGACGGAGGTGCGGCTGGCGGAACCGAGGGCGACCTTCGCGCCGTCGAGTTCATCGAGCGGCACCTTGCTGAAGATCAGGCAGGACTGCACGTCGCCGTCGCTGCCGATCGCGATGTCAGGCAGGACGACCAGGTCCTCGGCGTGCTTGAGGTACTCGAGGACGCTGATCGGGCCGATGTCCAGCCGGCCCTCGGCCAGGGCGGCATTGAGGATTTCGGGGCTCGCCCTGGTGACGTCGAGGTCGAGCAGGCTGCCGGTCTTCGCCAGACCCCAGTACAGGGGCAGGCAGTTCAGGAACGAGATGTGGCCGACACGGGGGCGGTTCCGCTTGAACGTCGCGGCCCGCCCGAATTCACCGAACTCACCGAACCCCATTCCGGCGAATTCCTGGTCCGCGCACTCCAGCGATCCGGAGAGCTGCGAAGGTTCTATTTCCGTCGTCTGTGCGCTCAAGGTTATCAACGCTTCCGATTGCTCGAATTCTGAATCCCTGACCGTGGCCGACAGGCTGCCGGAACTTGTTTTTGATGCATTTATCGGCCGCCGCCAAAGAGCTGTGAGAGCAGCCACCGTAGCGCGCCCCTGAGAGCGAACTCCGCTTTCCGGAGTGGCACCAAGTGTCCTTGCAGCAAGTGTCCTTCAACGGTAGGGGTGACACCCCTACCGATAAGGGTTGCCCACGTTTCTGGGCGCTCGTAGCCTGCTCGAAAAGCACTTGGCATTCGCTCACGACATCTCGACAACGAATGGAGACTTATGTCTTCCCATACGGAGGTGGCAAGCATCGTCGATCCGGTCTTGCACCTGGACGATGCGGAGAAAGCCGAACTCACCGCCCTGGCCGAAGAGCTGTCCGGTACGGCTCCCCGTCTGATCGACGCCCCCCGCTGGATCGCCGCCGCGCGCTCGCTGTCGAGCGAGCTGCCGTCCAGGCTGCGGGCCCGGCTGCGGGAGTTCACCTGGGATCCGGGGACCGACGCGATGCTGCTGCTGCGCAACCTGCCGCAGCACGCGCCCGGCGGGACACCGGCCACGCCGTCCGTCGCCGGCTCGGTGCAGCGCACCGCCACGGTGCCGGCCGCGGCTCTCGCCCTCATCGGCATGGCACTGGGCGAGGTGGTCGCCTTCGACAAGGAGAAGTCCGGCGCCCTGGTGCAGGACGTGGTCCCGGTGCCCGGCATGGAGAGCTTCCAGGGCAACGCGGGCTCCACCAAGCTCAACATGCACACGGAGAACGCCTTCCACCCGCTGCGCCCGGACTTCGTCGGCCTGATGTGTGTGCGCAACGACCACGCGAACGTGGCGAAGCTGCGCATTGCGTCGGTCCGCCGCATCGTGCCGCTGCTCCCGGAGCCGGTCCGGGCGATCCTGCACGAGCCGCGTTTCACGATCGCCGCACCGGCGTCGTTCGCCATGCCGCCGGGCAGCGAGGAGCCGCGCGGTGTCCTGACCGGCAGCGTCGACGACCCGGATCTGACGGTCGATTTCAGCAGCACGACGGCGCTGGACGACACCGCGGCCGACGCTCTGATCCTGCTGGAGAAGGCGGTCGACCACAGCTACCAGGAACTCCTGCTGGCTCCGGGCGACCTCGCGCTGGTCGACAACCGGATGGCGTTGCACGGCCGGAACGCGTTCCAGCCGCGCTATGACGGCGCTGACCGCTGGCTCCAGCGGATTTTCGTACACATCGACCACCGGAGGTCGCGCGCGTCGCGGCCGGACGGCGGCCAGGTGCTGCAGAGCTCGGCACCGGCACCCCCGGCCCGCTGAACACTCCGGGACCGCTGAACACCAAGGAGAGGTAGCAGACCATGCCCATCGGGGCGGACCCCACCATCTACAGTCGGCCGGTCTCCCCCATGGAGGCCTGGTTCCTGGTCTATCCGGACTCGGTGCCCGGTGTCATGCATCTGTTCGTGCAGGGCACCGGGCTCGTCGGCCGGCCCGAGCTGGCCGCCGCCGTCGGGCGGGCGGCGCGCTCCTGCCCCGGTACCCGGCTCACCCGCACGGGCATGACCTGGACGGACAGCGGTGAGGCACCGGCCGTACGGGAGCTGCCCGAAGGCAGCCTGGACCCTGCCGCCGACGCACCGGACCTGCACCGCCCGCTGATGGGCGACGGCGGGCCCACCTGCGAAGTACTGCTGTCGGGGCACTCCGGTGGTACGCACATCGTCTTCCGTGCCTTCCACGGCGCGCTCGACGGCAAGGGCCTGATGTTCTGGGCCGAGGAGGTGTTCCGGGCGCTGCGCGGTGAGCCGCTGCTCGGGGCGCCGGACGCGGTGAGCGAGGCGCAGCTGCTCGACCGGCTCGACGCGGCGGGCGTGAAGTCCTCCCCCGGTATCCAGGCGGATCTGGACTGGCCGTCCGCGCTGGGCCCCCGGGCCGCCGGCGGAGAGAACCGGGGCTTCTTCTGGCGCCGCCGCACCATCGACGGATCGCACCCCGGTGCGGTCGCCAAGGTCGCGCTCGCCATCGCCCGGGCCCGCGGTGTGCGGACCGGGCGTTTCATGGTTCCGGTGGACCTGCGCCGTTACGCGCCCGAGCTGCGCTCGACGGGCAACCTCACCCACAATCCGCTGTTCGAGGTGGATGCCGACGCGGGGTGGGAGGACGCTCATGAGCGGATGCTGACGCTGCTGGCCGAGGGGCACGACCTGGCGGCCCGCGCCGACACCGTCATGACGTCCGTGCCGCTGGACATCCTGCGCCGTCAGATCTCCGAGCTCGACGCGTACTCGGCCGCGCAGAACAAGTACTCCGCTCTCGCGACGCTCTCCAGCATGGGGAGGATCACCCCGGACGCGCTGAGCACCCCGGCCTTCCGGGCCACCGACGTCTTCGCGCTGCCGAACTCCGGTCCGGTCGGTCCTCCGGAGGTGGACCTGCTGGAGTTCGACGGCCGTACGGAGATCACCATCGGCTGGCACGACGGCCCGGGGACCGCCCAGCGGGCGGAGGCGCTTCTCGACGCGATCGAGGAGGAGCTGTCGCCCGCCCATCGCAGGGAGTGGGCGGGCAACGCCCCGGCCCTGCCGCCGGCCCGGACCGGCACGGTGGTGGAGCAGTTCGAGGCGCAGGCGGCCCGTACACCGGACGCGATCGCGCTGAACGGGCCGGAGGGGCCGGTCAGTTACGCGGAGCTGAGCCGCAAGGCGGACGCGATCGCGGCGGAGCTGCGGGACCGGGGGCTGGGCCGCGGTTCGGTCGTGGGTCTGGCAGCGGGTCGGACCGTCGCGGCGATGGCGGGCATCTGGGGCGTGCTCAAGGCCGGGGCGGCATATCTGCCGCTGGACCCGGCCCATCCCGACCAGCGCCTGTCCGGGCTGCTTAGGGACGCCCGCGCGAGCGTGTGCCTGGTCGACCGGGTGCTCGCCAAGCGCGAGCTGGTGCCGGTGGGCTGCGAGGCAGCGGTCCTGGAGGACCTCGCCGACCGCGGGGGCCACCCGGCCGCAGGCGGCGGCGATGACAACGTACGGCCAGGCGATCTCGCGTACATCATCTACACGTCCGGCTCGACGGGCCGCCCCAAGGGTGTGGAGATCGAGCACGCCCAGCTGACGGTGTTCGCCGACTGGGCGATCCGTACCTACGGCGTGAACGACACCACCTGCTACCCGCTGTTCACCTCGCTGGCGTTCGACCTGTCCAACACGGCGCTGTTCCTGCCGCTGCTGGTCGGCGGTTCCATCACCCTGGTCCCGGACGACCTCGACCATGTGGTGCTGCGGGAGATGCTGACCTCCTCGGGAGCCAACGCGCTCAAGCTCACGCCGACCCACCTGGACCTGATCAGCCGGCTGGGGCTGCGGCCCACGGGCTTCCGTACGGTCGTCGCGGGGGGCGAGCTGCTGCGCGGCTCGGTCGCCGCGCGGGCGCAGGAGATCTTCGGCCCGCAGTGCCACATCTTCAACGAGTACGGTCCGACGGAGACGACGATCGGCTGCATGTCCCGGGAGTTCGACCCGGCGCGCGATGCCGAGCTGCCGTCGGTCCCGATCGGCCTGCCGACCCCCGGCACCCACATCCATCTGCTGGACGCGCGCGGCTGCTTCGTCGAGCCGGGCGAGGTCGGCGAGATGTTCCTGGCCGGGGACCAGCTCGCCCGCGGCTACCGGGGCCGCCCCGATCTGAACGCGGAGCGCTTCCTGCGCCTCGCCGACGGCACCCGGGTCTACCGCAGCGGTGACCTGGCCCGGCTGCTGCCGTCCGGTGAGCTGGAGTCGGCGGGCCGCACCGACGAGCAGGTCAAGGTGCACGGCCACCGGGTGGAGCCGGCCGAGATCGCCCACACCCTGGAGGAGCACCCGGCGGTGGCCAGTGCCTTCGTCGCGGGCCTGACGCGTCCGGGGACGACCGACAAGGCGCTGTACGCGTGGGTCGTGCTCGACGACGCGGAGGTGCCGACCGACGCACTCGCCGCGTACGTCGCCGAGCGGCTGCCGCGCTACATGGTCCCCGGCACGACCCTGGTGATCCCGGAGCTGCCGCTGACCCCGAACGGCAAGGTCGACGTCTCCGCCCTGCCGACCCCGTTCGAGACGTCCGGGGAGCCGTCGGAGGCACCGGAGCCGGCCGGGGAACGCTCGGGCATCGAGGCGGCGGTGGCGGAGATCTGGTCCGACACCCTGGGCCTGCCCGCGACCCGGCTGGGCCAGGAACCGGACTTCCACGCCCTGGGCGGCGACTCGGTGACCCTGCTGACGATGCTGGCCCGGGTGGCCTCGCAACTGGTGCCCCCGGCCCGGGAGAAGGAGTTCATGTCCCACCTGGCACGCTTCATCGCCCGCCCGACCCTCCGACACGTCACGGAGGTCGCGGAGAGCCTGCGCTGACGTACGCCCCCGGCGTGGAGGAGCACGACCCGCAACGGCTCGGCGCCGTCTGCAGCCCCGCAGGCACTGCGGGGCTGCAGTTCGTTACGCAAAGGCCAAAAGCACTTTCCAGCGGTCGGCGCGGTACGTGCCGTGGTCGTACAACCATCTGGGTCTCGATGTGAAAACCACCGGCCCATCCCCGAGAATTCGGACGCACCCGGCGAACTGGTCAGGAAGTACAGCCGGGCTGACAGTGGTTCACGCATGCCGTTAATCTCCCTGTCATGTCATCCCAAGAGCGCAGTGCCGGAACCGTCTTTTGTATCGTCTTGGCGATGCTCAGCATGATCACGGCGATGATCTTGTCGGCGGTCGCACTGGACGCGAGCTCTCGGGTGCCCGATGAGCCGGTGGGCGAATTCGGCAGCACGCTAGAGCTTTTCGAGGATGCCGATTGCGAGACCGAGGCAGATACCCCGCCCGATCAGCTCTTCTTCAAGTGCTTCTTCGAGCACCAGTCGACCATGCAGAAGGATGCGGCGCTCTGGGAGAGGCAGATTGCAGCGCGGCAGGCGGACATCCAGGCGAAGGGCAACTTGGCCATCATCTTCGGCCTGCTCGGGGTGACCTTCGCGGTCTGCGCCGTGGTGTCCAAGAGGGGTGGCCGGACCGAGCCACGAACCACCGGCACCGGGGTAACCCATCCCGCCCCGGGTGGGGCACCCACGCCTGCCCAGCCCCCCTGGCAGGCGTAGCCGCCAGGGCCGCGTACGCGGCACCGACACGGAGGCGTCCGTCGTGGGACGGACGCCTCCGAGCGGCGGGATTGTCGGGGACCGTCTACAGACCCTGGTCGTTCAGCCACTCCTGGATGCGCTTGGCGACGTCCTCCGAGTGGTCGCCCAGCATCGTGAAGTGGTCACCGGGTACGTCGACCACGTCGTGTTCGTACGGCCACTGGGCGCGCCAGTCGGCGTCCTCGGGGATGGTGCCGAGCGGGTCGGCCGCGCGGACCAGGAGGGTGGGTACGTCGAGCGGCTGGGCCTTCCAGTCGAAGAAGAACTGGAGGTACGCCGCCCAGGCCGTGGTGCGGTAGTCGTCCATCGGTGTGTACGCACTGTCCCGTTCGACCATTCCGTCGAGCATCTGCGGGATCCAGTTGACGAGCACCTCGCTGTCGACGGGGTAGCTGTCCATGAGGACCACGGCGTCGGGGGCGCGGCCCTGGCGGGCCAGTTCCAGTGAGAGGACGTTGGCGACCATGGCGCCGCCGGAGTGGCCGGTGAGGACGAACGGGCGGTCGCCGACGGTCCGCAGGACCGTGTCCGCGTGGGTGCGCAGCAGTGTGTCGCGGCTCGCGGGCAGGTCCTGGCCGGCTCCGAACCCGGGGTGCGGGAGGGCGTAGACGTCCCGCACCCCGCGGAAGCCCGCCGCCAGGCGTGCGTACTCGTGGGCGCCGGACAGCATCGACATGGTGCAGCAGCTGATCAGCGCGGGGCGTGCCTCCTCCCCGCCGGTCCGGCCCAGCGGGACCGCGCGGTGCGGTGTCTCCAGGCTCGTGTGGTCCTCGTACGTCGGGCGGAAGGAGGCCAGGTTGATCAGCAGTTCCGTGTACTCCACGGGCCTGCCGATGTCACGGCTGTGCCGGAAGAGCTGCCCGAGCAGGCCGTTGGCGCCGGGCTGCGGGGTCTCGTCCGCGGTCTCGTCGTCCTCGGTGCCGGCCTCGGTGCCGAGCAGACGTTCGGCGAGGTGGCGGGCGAGCCGGACCGGGGTGGAGTGGTCGAACAGCAGGGTGGGCGACAGGGTGACGCCGAGGACCTGCTGAAGGTTGTTGCGCATCCTGAGCGCGGTCAGGGAGTCGAAGCCCTGCTCGAGGAAGTTGGTGTCCTTCTCGATGGCCTCGGCCGAGTCGTGGCCGAGGACGGCGGCGGCGTGCTGCGTCACGAGGCCGACGAGCAGCCAGTGCCGCTCCGCGGCGGGCGTGTCCCGCAGGCGCGCGGCGAACTCCTCGCTCGCCTGGGCCGCCTCTTCCTCGTCGATCGTCCCGGCCGACTCGCCCGAGGGCGCGGGGGCCGGGAAGAAGGTGCCGGGTGCGGGCGGGGCCGGCCAGTAGTGGGTGCGCTGGAAGGCGTAGGTGGGGAGGTGGGTGCGGGTGGCGCCGGTGTCGGCGAAGACGGTCTGCCAGTCGACGGTGGTGCCGTGGCAGTGGGCCTCGGCCAGGGAAGTCAGGAACCGGTCCTGACCGCCTTCCTGGCGGCGCAGGGTGCCGAGGACCGCGGCATCGGCGCCGACGTTCTCGACGGTGCCCTGGAGGCCGATCGCGAGGACGGGATGGGGGCTGACCTCGATGAAGATGCTGTGGCCGTCGGCGAGGGCGGCGCGGGTGGCCTGTTCGAACTCGACGGTTTCGCGGAGGTTGTTGTACCAGTAGCCCGCGCCCATCTCCGTACCGTCGAGCAGCCGGCCGGTGAGGGAGGAGTAGAGGGGCGTACCGCCGGTCTGCGGGGTGATGCCGGCCAGGAGTCGGGCTAGTTCGGCCTCGATCCCCTCGACGTGCGCGGAGTGCGAGGCGTAGTCGACATCGATCTTGCGGGCGCGGATGTCGTTGGACCGGCAGTCCACAACCAGCTCGTCCAGGGCCTCCGGATCGCCCGAAACGACCACGGAGGAAGGGCCGTTGACGGCGGCGATGGAGATCCGGCCGTGCCAGGCCGTGATCTTCTCGCGCACCCAGGTTGCGGGCTGGGCCACCGACACCATGCCGCCACGGCCGGCGAGCGCGATGATGGCCCGGCTGCGCAGGGCGACGACCTTCGCCGCGTCGCTCAGGGACAGGATGCCGGCGACGGCGGCCGCCGCGATCTCACCCTGGGAGTGACCGATCACGGCGGCCGGCTCGACACCGTACGACCGCCACACCTCCGCCAGCGACACCATCACGGCCCACAGCACCGGCTGCACCACATCGACCCGGTCGAGGCCCGGTGCGCCGTCCGCGCCGCGTACGACATCGGTCAGCGACCAGTCGGTGTACGGCTCCAGCGCCGTCGCGCACTCCGCCATCCGCGCCGCGAACACCGGGGAGGAGTCGAGCAGTTCCACTGCCATGCCGGTCCACTGGGCGCCCTGCCCCGGGAACACGAACACGGGGCGGGAGCCCCGGCCGGCCACGCCGGACATGGCCGTGGCCGCAGGTGCGCCCTCGGCGAGGGACTCCAGGGCGGCGAGGAAGTCCGCGCGTTCACCGGCCACCACGGCCGCCCGGTGGTTGAACGCCGTCCGGGTCAGGGCGAGGGAGTAGCCGATGTCCGTGAGGGACGTGTTCGTGTCCTCGCGTACGCGGTCGAGCAGGCGCCCGGCCTGGGCGCGCAGGGCCTTCTCCGTCTTGGCCGACAGCACCCAGGGGACGACGGTGGGCCCGGCCACGGAGGCTGCCTTCCCCGGCTCCCGCTCCGGCGTCGCGGGCTGCTCCTCCTCCGGCGCCTCCTCCACGATGAGGTGGACGTTCGTACCGCTCATGCCGAACGAGGAGACGCCCGCCCGGCGTGCCCGGCCGGTCTCGGGCCAGGGTTGCTGCTCGTCGAGCAGCCGGACCGCGCCCGCCGACCACTTGACATGGGTCGAGGGCTCCTCGGCGTGCAGGGTGCGCGGCAGGATGCCGTTGCGGATGGCCATGACCATCTTGATGACGCCCGCGACACCGGCGGTGGCCTGCGGGTGGCCCATGTTCGACTTCAGGGAGCCCAGCCACAGCGGGCGGTCCTCGGGGCGGTTCTGGCCGTACGTGGCGAGCAGGGCCTGGGCCTCGATCGGGTCGCCCAGGGTGGTGCCGGTGCCATGTGCCTCGACGACGTCGACATCGGCCGTGGTCAGGCGGGCGTCGGCGAGGGCCTGCCGGATGACGCGGCGCTGGGCCGGGCCGCTGGGGGCCGTGAGGCCGTTGCTCGCGCCGTCCTGGTTGACGGCGGAGCCACGGATGACGGCCAGTACCTCGTGGCCGTTGCGGCGGGCTTCCGAGAGCCGCTCCAGGAGCACCATGCCGGTGCCCTCGGCCCAGCCGGTGCCGTCGGCGGAGTCGGCGAAGGCCTTGCAGCGGCCGTCGGCGGCCAGCCCGCCCTGCTTGCTGAACTCGGAGAAGACACCGGGGGTGGCGATGACGGCGGCGCCGCCCGCGACGGCGAGCGTGCATTCGCCCTTGCGCAGCGACTGGACGGCCAGGTGGAGCGCCACGGACGACGACGAGCACGCCGTGTCCACGGTGACGGCAGGGCCCTCCAGGCCGAAGGCGTAGGAGATGCGGCCGGAGAGCACACCACCGGCGGTGCCGGTGAGCAGGTACGACTCGCTGCCCTGCGCGTCTCCGTACATGGTCGCGCTGTACCCGGAGGCCGAGCAGCCGACGAAGACGCCGGTGGGTGTCCCCTTCAGCGCGGTCGGGTCGAATCCGCCGCGTTCGAGGGCCTCCCAGGTGGCCTCCAGCAGCAGGCGCTGCTGCGGGTCCATGGCCAGGGCCTCGCGCGGGCTGATCCCGAACGGGGCCGGGTCGAAGCACGGGGCGTCGTGGACGAAGCCGCCCTCCAACGAAACCGGTGCATCGGCCGGTTCGTCGGGGCCGCGCAGCCACGCCGGATCCCAGCCCCGGTCGGTGGGGACGGCCGAGACGGCGTCCCGGCCGTCGAGCACGAGCTGCCACAGCGCCTCCGGGGAGTCGGCACCGCCGGGCAGCCGGCAGCTCATCCCGACGATGGCGATGGGCTCGGTCGACGCGTCGGCCAACCGCTGGTTCTGCAGTTTCAACCGCTCGTTGTCCACGAGGGCGGAGCGGAGCGCCTCGACGATCTGGTCGGCACCGGAATCCATCAGCTGTTCCCCCTGTACGTTCGAGCCCTCATGCGCTCTTCGTCTCCATTGCCATGCGGATCAGCTCCTGGACGTCCATGGCCTTGATCTCGTCGCTGCGGTCGGTGCGGTCACCGTCCACGCGGTCGTCACCGGCCTGCTGCCCGGCGACCGGGACGCCGTCCTCGTCGTCCGCCCCGGCGGCCGTCTCCGGCAGCAGTTCGTGGCGGATGCGCTCGGCGAGCGTCTCGGGCGACGGCTCGTCGAAGACGATCGTCGATTCGAGGTCCAGCCCGGTCGCCTCGTTGAGGCGGTTGCGCAGTTCGATGCCCATCACGGAGTCGAATCCGAGGTCTCGGAAGGCCCGGTCCGGTTCGATCGCGTGGGCGGACGCGTAGCCGAGCACCTGCGCGGCCTCGGCCCGCACCAACTCCTGAAGGATCCGCCGCTGTTCGTCGGCGGGTGCGGAGACCAGTCGTGCGTGCAGGGCCGCGGAGGCTTCCTGGGACCTTTCCGGAGCCTGGTCGGTGTCCGCCGCGGTCCGGCCGCCGGGCCGCGGGTCGTACAGCTCGCTCAGCAGCCGGCTGGCGCGCAGGGCGGTGAACGAGGGGGCGAACTTCTCCCAGGCCACATCGGCCACGGTGACGCATGCCTCGCCCAGGGCGAGTGCCCGGTCCATGGCCGCGATGGCGGTGTCCGGATCCATCAGGGTCAGGCCCCGGCGCTCCAGCTGTTCCACGGCCTCGCCCTGGGCGAGACCACCCCCGGCCCAGGGGCCCCAGGCGAGGGAGGTGGCGGCCAGGCCACGGGCGCGGCGTTCCTCGGCGAGGCCGTCCAGGTAGGCATTGGCCGCGGCGTAGCCGCCCTGCCAGCCGCTGCCCCAGGTGGCCGAGATGGAGGAGAAGAGGACGAACGCGTCCAGGTCGGCGTCCGCGAAGACGGCATCGAGGTTGGCCGCGCCGGTCACCTTGGCGTCCAGTACGCCGGCCAGCTCCTCAGGGGTGATGGCGGCAAGGGCGGTGGCCTGTCCGACTCCCGCGGTGTGGACCACGGAGCGGACCGGTGTGCCTTCGGCCTCCAGCGAGCGGGCCAGTTCGGTGAGTGCGGTCCGGTCGGTCGCGTCGCAGGCGACGACCGTGGCACGGGCGCCCAACTCCTCTATCTGTGCGCGCAGTTCGGCGGCACCGGGGGCATCCGTGCCGCGGCGGCTGGTGAGGACGACGCGGTCGGCGCCACCGGCGGCGGCCCAGCGGGCCACCCTGGCGCCGAGTCCGCCGGTACCGCCGGTGATGAGTACGGTGCCGCGTACGGTCCAGCCGGCGTCCGGCCCGGTCCGGCCGCGCACGACGCGGCGTACGAAGGTCCCTTCGGCGCGGATCGCGGCCTGGTCCTCGCCGTCGGAGCCTGCGAGGAGGGCGGCGGCCCGGTCCCAGGCCGTGGTGTCGAGGGTCTCGGGCAGGTCGATCAGACCGCCCCAGCTCTTCGGGTGCTCCAGGGCGACCACCCGGCCCAGGCCCCAGACCTGGGTCTGGGCGGGGCTGCGCAGCGGGTCGGCCGGCCCCGTGGAGACGGCGCCCCGGGTGAGGGCCCACAGCGGCGCCTGGACACCCGCCTCGCCGAGCCTCTGAACGAGGGCGAGCGTTCCGGCCAGGCCGGAGGCCACGCCCCGGACGAGGGCCGTGTCGTCGTGGGCCGTGCCATCGGGGGCCGTGTCGTGGAGAGTCGTGCCGTCGAGTCCCAGCAGGGAGAGGACGCCGACGGCGTCGGTGTACGCGGAGAGGTCCGCGGCGCCGGGCTCCAGCCGGACCACCTCGGCGCCGGCCGACTTCAGGCCCTGTTCCGCCCACTCGGCGAGCTCGTCGGTGGCGAGCGACGCGGGGACGGCCAGCAGCCAGCGGCCGGAGAGCGCGGTGCCGGAGGCGGGAGTGGGGGCGGGTGCGGCGAAGGGGTGCCAGGTCGCCTCGTAACGCCAGTTGTCCACGATGTCCTGCCGGCGCCGTCGTTGGCGCCAGGTGGACAGGGCGGGCAGGGCGTCCTTGAGCGGTACGTCACCGGTCAGGCCGATTCCGGCCAGGAGGGCCGAGAGGTCGCCCGAGTCGATGGCTTCCCACAGCGCCGTGTCGACCGCGTGCTCGGCGGGTGCGGCGGCGGCCGGGGCGGGGAGCACCGGCTGCTCGGGGGCCTGCGGCCAGTATCGCCGGCGGTCGAAGGCGTACGTGGGCAGGTCCACGCGCCGGGCACCGGTTCCGGCGTAGAAGCGGCTCCAGTCCAGGGGCGCCCCGTGCACATGGGCGGCGGCGATCGCGCCGAGGACACTGCGTGGCTCGTCCAGCGCCTTGCGCAGCGCGGGGATCAGCGTCTTCTTGCGGGGGTCGACGAGGCAGTCCTGGCCGATCGCGGCGAGCGCGCCGCCGGGGCCGAGTTCCAGGTAGGTGGTGACGCCCTGGGTTTCGAGGTGGCGGATGCCGTCGAGGAAGCGGACGGCCTGGCGGACGTGGTCCACCCAGTAGCCGGCGCTCAGCAGCTCCTCACCCGCGAGCTCACCGGTCAGGTTGGAGACGATCGGGATCTGCGGAGCGTGGAAGGTCAGGTTCTCCGCGACCACCCTGAACTCGGCGAGCATGGGTTCCATGCGCGGCGAGTGGAAGGCGTGGCTGACGCGGAGGCGCTTCGTCTTCGCGAAACCGGACGCGATCGCGAGTACGGCGTCCTCGCCGCCCGAAATGACCACGGCCTTCGGGCCGTTGATCGCGGCGATCGAGACATCATCGGTGAGGAGCGGCAGGATCTCCGCCTCGGTTGCCTGTATGGCGACCATGGCTCCGCCGGTGGGCAGTGCCTGCATCAGACGGCCCCGGGCGGCAACAAGCGCTGCAGCGTCCTCCAGGGACCAGACACCCGCGACGTGCGCGGCGGCCAGCTCACCGATCGAGTGGCCGAGCAGGTAATCGGGCGTGATGCCCCAGTGCTCCAGCATCCGGAAGAGGGAGACCTCGACCGCGAACAGGCCGGCCTGGGTGTAGACGGTCTGGTCGATCAGCTCCGAGCTACCGAACACGACGTCCTTGACCGGCTGGTCGAGATGCCGGTCGAGTTCGGCACAGACCGCGTCGAAGGCATCCGCGAACACCGGGTACGCCTCGTACAACTCACGCCCCATCCCGGCCCGCTGCGAACCCTGACCCGAGAACAGGAACGCCGAACGGCCGGTGGCCGCCTGGCCCTTCACCACACCCGCGGCCGTCGCTCCGGCGGCCAGGACCTCCAGGCCGCGCAGGAGTTCGGCGCGGTCGGCCGCCACCACGGCGGCCCGGCGCTCCAGTTGGGCCCGGTGCGTGACCAGCGAGTAGCCGATGTCGACGAGCGAGGAGCCGCCGTCCTCACGGATACGGGCGAGGAGCCGCTCGGCCTGGCCGGCCAGGGCCTGGTCCGACCTGGCCGACAGCACCAGCGGAACCAGCGGCGGCAGCGTCAGGGGCGTCGGGCCCGCATCGGCGGACGGCTCCTGCTCGGCGGCCTGCTCCTGCTCGGCCGGTGCCTGCGCGAGGATCACGTGCGCGTTGGTGCCGCTGATGCCGAAGGAGGAGACGGCGGAACGGCGCGGACGATCGCCCGTCTCCGGCCAGTCCCGGTTGCCGGTGAGCAGCTCGACCGCGCCGGCCTCCCAGTCCACCTGGGTGGAGGGCCGGTCGACGTGCAGGGTCTTCGGGAGTACGCCGTGGCGCATGGCCAGGACCATCTTGATGACGCCCGCGACACCCGCCGCGGCCTGGGTGTGGCCGATGTTCGACTTGATCGAGCCGAGCAGCAGGGGCTGTCCGCCCTCGGTGCGCTCACGGCCGTACGTGGCGAGCAGGGCCTGCGCCTCGATGGGGTCGCCCAGTGTCGTCCCCGTACCGTGTGCCTCGACCGCGTCGACCTCGCTGCCGGACAGGCCGGCGTTGGCGAGGGCCTGGCGGATGACGCGCTGCTGGGAGGGGCCGTTGGGTGCGGTCAGGCCGTTGGAGGCACCGTCCTGGTTGACGGCGGAGCCGGCCACGACGGCGAGGACCTGGTGGCCGTTGCGGCGGGCGGTGGAGAGCCGTTCGACGAGCAGGACGCCGACGCCCTCGCCCCAGCCGGTGCCGTCGGCGGAGTCCGCGAAGGCCTTCACCCGTCCGTCGGCGGCGAGTACGCCCTGCTGGCTGAACTCCAGGAACACGCCCGGGGTGGACATGACGGTGACGCCGCCCGCGACGGCGAGTTCGCATTCGCCGGTCCGCAGCGCCTGGACGGCCCAGTGGAGCGCGACGAGCGAGGAGGAACAGGCGGTGTCGACGGAGACCGCGGGGCCCTCGAAGCCGAGGGTGTAGGCGATGCGTCCGGAGAGCACGCTCGCGGAGCTGCCGGTGGCCACGTAGCCCTGGACGCCCTCGGTGGAGCCGATCAGCAGGTTGGCGTAGTCCTGGCCGTTGGTGCCGACGAACACGCCGGTGCGGCTGCCCTTGAGCGAGGTCGGGTCGATGCCGGCCCGTTCGAAGGCGTCCCAGGCGGTCTCCAGCAGGAGCCGTTGCTGGGGGTCCATGGCGAGGGCCTCGCGCGGCGAGATCCCGAAGAAGGCGGGGTCGAACTCGCTGATGGCGTCGATGAATCCGCCTTCGCGGACGTGCGAGGCACCGGGCTTGTTCGGGTCGGCGTCGTAGTACTGCTCCAGGCTCCAGCCGCGGTCGCCCGGGAGCGGCGAGATCGCGTCGGTGCCCGCGGCGAGCAGCTCCCACAGTTGCTCGGGCGAGCTGACTCCGGCCGGGAAGCGGCAGCCCATGCCCACGATCACCACGGGATCATCGGCATCGGCCGGGAGGGCCGGGGCCGCGACGGCCCCGGCGGCCGAGGTGCTCGCCGTGGGGGCCAGCTCCGTGTGCAGGAAGGCGGCCAGATCGTTGGGGGTCGGGTAGTCGAAGACCAGGGTGGCGGGCAGGCGGAGCCCGGTGGTGGCGGCGAGCAGGTTGCGGAGCTCGACGGCGGTCAGGGAGTCGAAGCCGAGCTCCCGGAACGCCTTGCCGGGCTGCACGTTGTCGTCGGACTTGTGGCCGAGCACCGCGGCGGCCTGGCCGCGCACCAGGTCCAGCAGCATCCGGGTGCCGTCGGCGGGCGAGAGTTCGGCCAGCCGGGCGGCGAGGACTCCGGTGCTGCCGGTGTCGGCGGAGGCGGCGGAGGCGGTCTGGGCGGTGAACGTGGCGGCGGCCCGGCGTACGTCGTCGATGTCGCCGATGAGCGCGGCCCGGCCGGTGGCCAGCCGGCCCGGCGCGAGCACGGCCCAGTCGACGTCGGCGATGGCGGCACACGCACCGCCGGCCGCGACGGACTTGGCCATGACGGCAACCGCGACCTCGGGATCCATGGCGGGCATGCCGCCGCGCTCCATGCGCTGGGCGATGAGCGGGTCTGTGGCGAGGCCACCGCCGCCCCAGGCGCCCCAGGCGATGGAGGTGGCCGGGAGGCCTAGGGAGACGCGGTGGTGGGCCAGGGCGTCGAGCAGCGCGTTGGCGGAGGCGTAGTTGGCCTGGCCCGCGTTGCCGAACGTCCCGGCCAGCGAGGAGAACAGGACGAACGCGTCGAGGTCGAGATCCTGGGTCAGCTCGTGCAGATGGGCCGCGGCGGTCGCCTTGGCGTCGAGGACCTGCGCGAAGCGTTCGGGGCTCATCGAGGGCAGCACGCCGTCGTCGAGCACGCCCGCCGTGTGGACGACGGCGGTCAGCGGGTACTCGACGGGGACCTGCGCGAGTACGGAGGCCAGCGCGTCGCGGTCGGCGACATCGCAGGTCGCGACGGTGACCGAGGCGCCCAACTCAGTGAGTTCGTCGCGCAGTTCGGGTGCGCCGGGGGCTTCGAGGCCGCGCCGGCTGGTCAGTACGAGACGCTGGGCGCCGTTGCGGGCCAGCCAGCGGGCGACGTGCCCGCCGAGGGCGCCGGTTCCGCCGGTGATCAGGACGGTGCCGCGCGGCGACCACTCGTCCGCCTCGGCGGCGAGCGGTGCGCGGGTCAGGCGGCGGGCCAGCACGCCTGCGGTGCGTACGGCGAACTCGTCCTCGGTGCCGTCGCTTCCGGCGAGGAGCCCCACCAGCCGGTCCGCGGCACGCTCGTCCACGACGACGGGCAGGTCGACCAGACCGCCCCAGGTGGCGGGCTGCTCGATGGCCACGACCTGGCCGAGCCCCCAGACGGCGGCGCGGGCGGGGTCGAGCAGGGTGTCCGCGCCGTTGACGGCCACCGCACCGTGGGTGGCGCACCACAGGGGGGCGTCGACTCCGGCGTCGTTCAGCGCCTGGACGAGGGTGAGCTCGGCGGCCAGCCCGGCGGGAACGGCCGGGTGGTCACCGTGTGTGCCGTCGGCCAGGGAGAGCAGGGAAAGCACACCGGACAGGTTCCAGTCGCCCGCGAGCAGTCCGGCGAGCTCCTCGCGGTCGGGAGCGTCGCCGGAGACGGTGATACGAGCGGTCCGGGCACCGTGCCTGGCCAGGCCCTCGGCGACGGTCTCGACGAGCAGGGTGTCGTCGGCGGAGAGGTTTGCGGGTACGGCGAGCAGCCAGCGGCCCGTCAGGGTGGCTTCGAGTGCGCTCGGGAGGGGCTTCCAGGTGACCCGGTAGTGCCAGGAGTCGGAGGCCGAGCGCTCACGGCGGTGGCGGCGCCAGGCGGCCAGGACGGGCAGCACGATTTCGAGCGAGGCCGCGGTGGGCTCGTCGACACGACCGAGGGTCTCGGCGAGCGCGTCCAGGTCCTGGTGCTCGATGGCCTCCCAGAAGGCGGCATCGTCCGGGTCGATGGCCTCGACCAGTGTCGCGGCGGGCGATTCCGGCCAGTAGTGGGCGCGTTGGAAGGCATAGGTGGGGAGGGTGGTGCCGGTGGCGCCGGTGCCGGCGAAGACGGCCGTCCAGTCGACGGTCGTGCCGTGGACGTGGGCCTCGGTGAGCGAGGCCAGGAACCGGTCGAGTCCACCCTCGTCGCGACGGAGCGTACCGAGGGTCACGGCGTCGGCTTCGGCATCCTCGATGGTGCCCTGGAGACCGAGCGAGAGGACGGGATGGGGGCTGACCTCGATGAAGACGGTGTGGCCGTCGGTGAGGGCGGTGCGGGTGGCCTGCTCGAACTCGACCGTCTCGCGGAGGTTGTTGTACCAGTAGCCCGCGCCCATCTCCGTACCATTGAGCAGTCCGCCCGTGAGGGAGGAGTACAGGGCCACATCGCCTGCGCTCGGTGCGATGCCCGCGAGCAGCTTCGCCAGCTCCGCCTCGATCTCTTCCACGTGGGCGGAGTGGGAGGCGTAGTCCACGTCCACCTTGCGGGCGCGGATCTCGTTCGCCCGGCAGTCGGTGACCAGCTCGTCCAGAGCCTCCGGATCACCCGAAACCACCACGGACGAAGGCCCGTTGACGGCGGCGATGGAGATCCGGCCGTCCCACGCCGCGATCTTCTCCCGCACCCAGGCCGCGGGCTGGGCCACCGACACCATGCCGCCACGGCCCGCGAGCGCGATGATCGCCCGGCTGCGCAGGGCGACGACCTTCGCCGCATCACCCAGCGACAGGATGCCCGCGACCGCCGCAGCGGCGATCTCGCCCTGCGAGTGACCGACGACCGCCGCCGGCTCGACACCGTACGACCGCCACACCTCGGCGAGGGAGACCATGACGGCCCACAGGACAGGCTGGACGACATCGACGCGGTCGAGGCCGGGCGCGCCCTCCGCGCCGCGTACGACGTCGAGCAGCGACCACTCCACGTACGGCTCCAGCGCGGCAGCGCACTCCGCCATCCGCGCCGCGAACACCGGCGAGGACTCCAGCAGCCCCACCGCCATCCCTGCCCACTGCGCCCCCTGACCCGGGAACACGAACACCGGACGCACCTCCGCGTCCGCCGCAGCCCCCCGCACCACACCAGGAGCCGGACCACCCGCAGCAATCGCCTCCAGCGCGGCAGCGAACTCCCCACGCTCACCGGCCACCACACCGGCCCGATACTCAAAACGAGACCGGGTCAACGCCAACGAATACCCCAGATCAACCACCGAAGGCCCGGCATCATCACGAACCCGCGCCAGCAAACGCCCCGCCTGATCCGCCAGAGCCTGCGGCGACTTCGCCGACAACACCCACGGAACCGCCGACAGCCCCACCCCCACCGGACCCGCAGCATCCGAAGCCTCAGGGACCTCGGGGGCCTGCTCCAGGATCACGTGGGCGTTCGTGCCGCTGACGCCGAACGCCGAGACGCCGGCCCGGCGCGGGGCGCCGGTCTCAGGCCAGTCGCGGCGTTCGTCCAGGAGCCGTACGTCGCCCTCGGACCAGTCCACGTGGGTTGACGGCTTGTCGATGTGCAGGGTCTGCGGCAGGACGCCGTGCTGCAGGGCCAGGACCATCTTCATGACTCCGGCGACACCGGCGGCGGCCTGCGTGTGGCCGATGTTCGACTTCAGCGAGCCGAGCCACAGCGGGCGGTCCTCGGGCCGGTCCTGGCCGTAGGTGGCCAGCAGGGCCTGGGCCTCGATGGGGTCGCCCAGCGTCGTGCCGGTGCCGTGGGCCTCGACGACGTCGACCTGGTCGGCGGAGACCTTCGCGTTGTCGAGGGCCTTGAGGATGACGCGCTTCTGCGACGGCCCGTTGGGGGCGGTGAGGCCGTTGGAGGCGCCGTCCTGGTTCACCGCGGAGCCGCGTACGACGGCGAGGACCTGGTGGCCGTTGCGCTGGGCGTCGGAGAGCCGCTCCACGAGGAGCATGCCGACGCCCTCGGAGAAGCCGGTGCCGTCGGCGGCGTCCGCGAAGGCCTTGCAGCGGCCGTTCGTGGCGAGGCCGCGCTGGCGGCTGAAGTCGATGAACATGCCCGGGGTCGCCATGAGGGTCACGCCGCCGGCCAGGGCCATGGAGCATTCGCCGTTGCGCAGTGCCTGGGCGGCCAGGTGCAGGGCGACCAGCGACGACGAGCAGGCCGTGTCGACGGTCACCGCAGGACCTTCCAGGCCCATCGTGTACGAGATGCGGCCCGAGACGACGGCCGCCGCGCTGCCGGTGCCGAGGTAGCCCTCCAGGCCGGCCTGGTTGCCGACGAGGAGGAGCGGGTAGTCCTGGCCGTTCGTTCCGGCGAACACGCCGACCTGGCTGCCCCGTACGGTCTCGGGGTCGATGCCCGCGTGCTCGAAGGCCTCCCAGGAGGTCTCCAGGAGGAGCCGCTGCTGCGGGTCCATCGCGAGGGCCTCGCGGGGCGAGATCCCGAAGAACCCCGGATCGAACTCTGCGACTCCGTCGAGGAATCCTCCGTCGGCGACGTAGGAGGTTCCCGTCTGGTCGGAGTCGGTGTCGATGATCGATCCGAGGTCCCATCCCCGGTCGGTCGGGAAGGGCGCCATGGCGTCGGTGCCGTCGAACACGAGCCGCCACAGGTCCGCGGGGGTGCGTACACCTCCGGGGAACCGGCAGCTCATGCCGACGATCGCGATCGGCTCCGTGTCACGGGCCTCCCGCTCGCGCAGGCGCTCCTGCGCCGCGTCGAGATCGGTGCTGACCCGCTTGAGGAAGTAGCGGAGCTTCTCTTCGTTCGCCACCCTGACGTCCTTTCCTTGGCGTGACCTTGCCGCGCTGGGCAGCGGTTACGAAATGCCGAACTTCTTGCCGAGCAGCTGGAACATCTCGTCGTCCGAGGCGGAGTCGATCTCCGCCGCTGCCGAGGCCGGCACGTCCCCGCGCGGTTCCTCCTGCCAGCTGGCGACGAGCGCCTGCATGCGCAGGAGGACACGGGTACGGCCGACGTTGTCGGCACCGACTGTCGCCATCGCGGCCTCGATCCGGTCGAGTTCCTCAAGGGCGGCGGTCGCCGCGGCCTCACCGTCCTGGAGTAGCTGTTCGCGCATGAACGCGGCCAGAGTCTTGGACGTGGGGTAGTCGAATGCCGTGGTGACCGGCAGTTTCAGACCGGTGCGCAAGGACAGCCTGTTGCGCAGTTCCACGGCGGTGACGGAGTCGAATCCCATCTCGCGGAACGCCTTCTTGACCGGCACGGCCTCGTTTCCGGAGAATCCGAGGACCGCGGACACGCACTCGCGGATCAGCTCGACGAGGGCGTTCTCCTGCTCCTGCTCGGTCAGGCCGGCCAGGCGCTGGACGAGTTCGGAGGGCTCGGCGCCGCTGCCCGCCTCGGCCATGGCGCGGGCGATGTCCCGGACCTCGGGGACGTCCTCCAGCAGGGGGCTGCTGCGGATCGCGGTGAACGCGGTGTAGAAGCGTTCCCAGTCGATGTCGGCGATGAGCAGGCTGCTCTCGTTCTGCTCCACCGCCTGCTGGAGGGCGCCGGTGGCGAGGTCGGGCTGCATCTCGCGCAGGCCGTGGCGGTTGAGCGTGTCGCCGAAGTCGCCGTCGGCCATGCCGCCGCCGCCCCAGGCGCCCCAGGCGACGGAGGTGGCGGGCAGCCCCTGGCCGCGCCGGTGCAGGGCGAGTGCGTCGAGCACGGCGTTGCCGGGGGCGTAGTTGCCCTGGCCGGGGGTTCCGACGGTGCCGCCGAAGGAGGAGAACAGGACGAACGCCTTGAGGTCCAGGTCCCTGGTCAGCTCGTGGAGGTTGAGCGCCGCTCGGGCCTTGGCGTGCAGAGCCCGGTCGATCTGGTCCAGGCTCAGCGAGTCGATGACGCTGTCGTCGAGGACCGCGGCAGTGTGCACGACCGCGGTGAGCGGCTGGTGTGCGGGCAGGGAGCCGAGCAGGGCGGCCAGGGCGTCGCGGTCGCCGGTGTCGCAGGCGGCGATGGTCACCTGGGCGCCGAGGTCCGTGAGTTCGGCGTACAGGGCGTCGGCGCCGGGGGCGTCGGTGCCTCGGCGGCTGACGAGCAGCAGGTGCTCGGCGCCGCTGCCGGCCAGCCAGCGGGCGACCTGGCCGCCGAGGGCTCCGGTGCCGCCGGTGATCAGTACGGTGCCCTGGGTGCGCCAGGAGCTGTCGCCGGTGGCCGCCTTGAGGGGGAGGCGGCGCAGCCGGCGGACGAAGGTGCCGGCCGGGCGGACGGCGAGCTGGTCCTCCGGGCCCGAGTCGCCCAGGGCCCCGGCGAAGAGCGCGGTGGTGCGCTCGTCGAAGGTGGCCGGCAGGTCGATCAGGCCGCCCCAGCGGTCTGGGTGTTCGAGTGCGGCGACGCGGCCCAGGCCCCAGACGGCGGCCTGGTACGGGGCGTCGAGCGGGTCGGCGATGTTGACCGAGACGGCGCCTCGGGTGGCGGTCCACAGCGGGGCGCGTACCCCTGCCCGGCCCAGTGCCTGGAGCAGGGTGACGGAGGCGGCGTAGCCGCGCGGGACGGCTGGGCCGTCGGGGTGCGGGGTGCCGTCGAGGGCCAGCAGGGACAGGACGCCGGTGGGGGGCGAGAGGTGTTCCGGCGCGAGGGCCGCTTCGATGCGGTCGGCAAGCAGCTCGGGGTCGGTGGTCGCGGTCCCGTCGACGGTGAGGACGACCGGTTCGGCACCCTGGGCCGTGAGGGCGTTCAGGACGTCGGCGGTGTACGGGTCGTCGGCGAGGCTCGCGGGCAGGGGGACCAGCCAGGTGCCGGCGAGGCGGCCGGCCGAGGGCTGGGAGTGGACGCGCCAGGAGACCTCGTAGCGCCAGTCGTCCGTGGCGGACTTGTCGCGCAGCCGCTTCCGCCAGGAGGACAGCAGCGGAACCATCGTGCCGAGGGTCTGCTCGGCGTCGTCGCCGTCCACCCGGAGCGTCTCGGCGAGGCCCTGGAGGTCGGCCCGTTCGACGGCTTCCCAGAAGGCGCTGTCGGTGGCGTCGGCCTCGTTCGTGGCGGCTGCCGCGAGCAGCGGGGCGATCTCGTCGGCGATCCAGTAGCGGGTGCCCTGGAAGGCGTAGGTGGGCAGGGCCACGCGGCGGGCGCCGGTGTTCGCGAAGACCGCCTCCCAGTCGACGGCCGCGCCGTGGACGTGGGCCTCGGCGAGCGAGGTCAGGAACCGGTCGAGTCCGCCCTCGTCGCGGCGGAGCGTGCCGAGGGTCGCCGCTTCGGCGTCCGCGTCGTCGATGGTTCCCTGGAGGCCGATCGCGAGGACGGAGTGGGGGCTGACCTCGATGAAGACGGAGTGTCCGTCGGCCAGGGCGGCGCGGGTGGCCTGCTCGAACTCGACCGTCTCGCGCAGGTTGTTGTACCAGTACCCGGCACCCATCTCCGTACCGTCGAGCAGTCCGCCCGTGAGGGAGGAGTACAGGGTCGTGCCGCCGGTCTGCGGGGCGATGCCCGCGAGCAGCTTCGCCAGCTCGGCCTCGATCTCCTCGACGTGGGCGGAGTGGGAGGCGTAGTCCACGTCCACCTTGCGGGCGCGGATCTTGTCGGTACGGCAGTCGGCCAGCAGCTCGTCCAGGGCCTCGGGGTCGCCGGAAACGACCACGGAGGAAGGCCCGTTGACGGCGGCGATGGAGATACGGCCGTCCCAGGCCGTGATCTTCTCCCGCACCCATGCGGCGGGCTGGGCCACCGACACCATGCCGCCACGGCCCGCGAGCGCGATGATCGCCCGGCTGCGCAGCGCCACCACCTTCGCCGCATCACCCAGCGACAGGATGCCCGCGACCGCCGCAGCGGCGATCTCACCCTGGGAGTGACCGATGACGGCCGCCGGCTCGACACCGTACGACCGCCACACCTCCGCCAGGGACACCATCACGGCCCACAGCACCGGCTGGACCACATCCACCCGGTCGAAGCCGGGCGCGCCCGAGACGCCACGCACCACGTCCAGCAGCGACCAGTCGACGTGCGGCTCCAGCGCGGCGGCGCACTCGGCCATCCGTGCCGCGAACACCGGCGAGGACTCCAGCAGCCCCACCGCCATGCCCGCCCACTGCGCACCCTGACCCGGGAAGACGAACACAGGCTTTGTGGCGCGTGCGGCGGATCCGGTGGCCACGTCGGAGCCGGGTTCGCCCGCGGCGACGGTCTCCAGCGCGTTGACGAACTCCTCCCGCGTACCGGCCACGATCGCGGCCCGGTGCTCGAAGCGGGACCGGGTCAGGGCGAGGGAGTAGCCGATGTCCGTGGCGTACGTCTCCGTGTCCTCGTCCTCGCGGATCTGCGCCAGCAGGTTCGCCGCCTGGTCGCGCAGTGCCGTGTGGGACTTGGCGGACAGGATCCAGGGGACGGCCGGGAGGCGGCCGGGCGGGGTCTGGACCGGGTCGGCCGCCTGCTCGGGGGCCGGCGGGGCCTGCTCGATGATGACGTGGGAGTTGGTGCCGCTGACCCCGAACGAGGAGACACCGGCGCGGCGCGGGGCACCGGTCTCGGGCCACGGGGTGGGCTCGGAGACGAGGGCGAGCTCGCCCGCGTTCCAGTCGACGTGCTCCGAGGGCGTGTCGATGTGGAGCGTGGGCGGCAGCACGCCGTGGCGCATCGCCATGACGGTCTTGATCAGCCCGGCGGCGCCCGCGGCGGCCTGGGTGTGGCCGATGTTCGACTTGACCGAGCCGAGCATCAGGGGCCGGCCCTCGGGGCGGCTCCTGCCGTACGCGGCGAGCAGCGCCTGTGCCTCGATCGGGTCACCCAGCGTCGTACCCGTGCCGTGTGCCTCGACGAGGTCGATCTGGGCGGGCGAGAGGCCCGCGTCGTCGAGGGCGGCGCGGATGACGCGGGCCTGGGCGGGGCCGTTGGGGGCGGTGAGGCCGTTGGAGGCGCCGTCCTGGTTGATGCCGGAGCCCCGGATGACGGCCAGCACCTGGCGTCCGGCGGCCTGGGCGTCGGAGAGCCGCTCGACGAGGAACATGCCGATGCCCTCGCCCCAGCCGGTGCCGTCGGCCTCGGCGGAGAACGCCTTGCAGCGGCCGCTGGTGGACAGGCCGCGCTGGCGGCTGAACTCGGTGAACGCCCCGGCATTGGCCATGATCGTCACACCGCCGACGAGGGCCATGGAGCACTCGTTCTTCCGCAGCGACTGGGCGGCCATGTGCAGGGCGACCAGCGAGGACGAGCAGGCGGTGTCGACGGTGACGGCGGGGCCGTTGAGTCCGAAGGTGTACGCGACCCGGCCCGAGGCCACGCTGATGGTGGTGCCGATGCCCAGGTAGAGCTCGGTGCCCTCCGGCGGGTTCTCGATGGAGGCGCCGTAGCCCTGGAAGCTGGTGCCGATGAACACACCGGTCTTGGTGGAGCGGAGCGACGCCATGTCGATCCCGGCCCGCTCGACGACCTCCCAGGCGGTCTCCAGGACGATGCGCTGCTGCGGGTCCATCGCGAGGGCCTCGCGGGGCGAGATCCCGAAGAACTCGGCGTCGAACTTGGGGACGTCGTAGACGAATCCGCCTTCGAGCGAATACGACTGGTCGGGCTCGTTGGGGTCCTTGAAGAAGAGGCCCTCGAAGTCCCAGCCACGGTCCTCGGGGAAGGCGGACAGGGCGTCGGTGCCCGAGTGGACGACCTGCCACAGGTCCTCGGGGGAACGGACGTTGCCCGGGAAGCGGCAGCTCATCGCCGTGATGGCGATGGGCTCGTGCTCCTTGGCCTCTGCGGCCTGGAGCTTGCCGCGGGTCTCCTGGAGGTCCGCCGTAACCCGCTTGAGGAAGTAGCGAAGCTTCTGCTCGTCGGTCTTCGATTCGTCAGTCATGGTGGGGTCGCTCCTCGAAGCGGATCTGGGTCGGTGAGGTCCGGCGGTGTCGGCGGAGGCTGCGGCAGCGGCAGTGGCGAAGACTGCGGCTGCGGCTGCGGCTGGTCATGAGATGCCGAACTCCCGGCCGAGGAGGTCGAAGATCTCGTCGTCGCTGGCCTCGTCGAGACCGCCCGCGGTGTCCTCGCCCGCGGTGGTGTGCGCGGGGGCCCACTGGGCGAGCAGGCCCTTGAGCCGGTCGGTGATCTGGGTACGGGCGTCCTCGTCCCTGATGCCCGCCAGGACTGCCGCGAGCCGGTCGACCTCGGCGAGGACGGGGGTGGCGGCGTTGCCGGCGGCATCGGGGACGACCTCGCCACGCACGTAGGCGGCGAGTTCCACGGGGGTCGGGTAGTCGAAGACGAGCGTGGCGGGCAGCCGCAGCCCGGTCACGGTGTTGAGCCGGTTGCGCAGGTCGATGGCGATGAGGGAGTCGAAGCCGAGCTTCTTGAACGCCCCCTGCGGGTCGATGGCGTCCGGTGTGGCGTGGCCGAGCACGGCGGCGGCGTGGGTGCGGATCAGGTCGAGGACGACCCGGTCTCGCTCCTCCTCCGAGAGGCCCGCCAGCCGCTGCGCGAGCGGGACGACGGGGGCGCCGCCCGTGTCGCCCGCCCGCTTGACCTGGGCCCGGACGAGCTTGCGCATGATCGGTGGGAGACCGCCGGAGGCGGCGCGGGCCCGCAGGGCCGCGAAGTCCAGCCGGATGGGCAGGACCAGCGCGCCGGTCTGCGCGGTGGCCCGGTCGAAGAGGTCGAGGCCCTGCTCGTTGCTGAGGCCGGTGACACCGGCGCCGCTCATACGGCGTACGTCGGCGTCGCCGAGGTGCCCGGTCATGCTGCTGGCCTGGGCCCAGAAGCCCCAGGCGAGCGCGGTGGCGGGCAGGCCGTGGGCGCGGCGGTGCTGGGCGAGCGCGTCGAGGAAGGCGTTGCCCGCCGCGTAGTTGCCCTGTCCGGAGCTGCCGAGGGTTCCGGCGGCGGAGGAGAAGAGCACGAACGCGGCGAGGTTCCTGTCCCCGGTGAGCTCGTGGAGGTGGACGGCCGCGTCGATCTTGGGCCGCTGCACGGCGGCCAGCCGCTCGGGGGTGAGGGAGGTGATGACACCGTCGTCGAGGGTGCCCGCCGTGTGGACGACCGCGGTCAGCGGGTGTGCGGCAGGGATCGAGTCGAGTACGTGGGCGAGCGCGTCGCGGTCCGCGACGTCGCAGGCCACGGCCGTCGCCTCGGCGCCCAGGCCGGCCAGCTCCGACACGAGTTCGGCAGCGCCGGGGGCGTCGCCGCCGCGCCGGCTGAGCAGCAGGAGCCGTCGTACGCCCTTCTCGGCCGCCAGGTGGCGGGCGATGTGGCCGCCGAGGACTCCGTTGCCGCCGGTGATCAGTACGGTGCCCTCGGGGTCGAGGGCGAGGGCGGCGTCCTCGTCGGGGGCCGGGGCACGGTCCAGGCGCGGGGCGAGCACATTGCCGTGGCGCAGGGCGAGTTGGGTCTCGGCGAGGGACAGCGCGTCGGGCAGCGCGGTCCAGGAGGCGTCGCCGCCATCGGTGTCGACGAGGGTGAAGCGGTCCGGGTGCTCGGACTGGGCGGACCTGACCAGACCCCACACGGGGGCGGCGGCCAGATCGGTGACGTCCTCGCCGGGCACCGTGGCCAGGGCCCCGGTGGTGGCGAGGACGAGCCGGGTGTCCGCGAGGCGTTCGTCGCCGATCCACTGCTGGAGCAGTTCGAGGGCGCCGAGTCCGGTGGCGTGTGCCGCCTCGGCGAGCGAGGCGGCGGCGGCGGAGCGAATGTCGGCGACCACGAAGTCCGGCACCGGGGTACCGGCGTCCACGGCGTCGACGAGCGCGGCCAGGCCGGTGTACTCGCCGGGGCGGCTGCCCGCGACGGTGAACGGTGCCGGGCCGGTGCCGAGGAAGGCCCAGGTGCCGGCCGGTGCGGGCACGGTGGCCGGTACGGGGGTCCAGTCGAGGGTGAACAGGGCGTCGTTGCCGCTGTCCTGGCCAGCGGCCTTGAGCTGCTCGGGCTCGACGGGCCGCATGGCGAGCTCGCCGATGGTGATGACCGGAGCCCCGGTGGCGTCGGCGATCTGGAAGCCGATGCCGTTGGCGCCGACGGGCAGCAGCCGGGCCCGCAGCACCGAGGCGCCGGTGGCGTGCACGGTCACCCCGCGCCAGGCGAAGGGCAGCCGCGGCTTGCCCGCGTCCTCGCCCTGGCCGGTGCCGGGCTTGAAGTCGCCGACGCCCATGGACTGGAGGGCGGCGTCGAGGAGGCCGGGGTGCAGGCCGTAGTCGGCGGCCTCGGCGCGGCCGTCCTGCGGGAGGGCGAGGTCGGCGTAGATGTCCTCGCCGAGCTGCCAGGCGCGGACGATGCCCTGGAACATCGGGCCGTAGTCGAAGCCGGTCAGGAGCGCCTGCTCGTAGAAGCCCTCCATCGGCAGTTCGGTGGCACCGGCGGGCGGCCAGGCCGCGAAGTCGTACGCGGGTGCGGCACCGGCCTCGGCGGTGGCCAGTACGCCGGTGGCGTGCCGGAGCCAGGGCGTCTCGAATCCGGTGTCGGCGGCCGCTTCGGCGGGCCGGGAGTGGACGGTGAGGCTGCGGCGGCCGGTCTCGTCCGGGGCGCCGACGGTGACCTGGAGCTGGCGGGCGCCGCCCTCGGGCAGCACCAGCGGTGCCTCGATGGTGAGTTCCTCGACGGTGTCGCACCCGGTCCGGTGGGCGGCGTGGGTCGCCATCTCGACGAATCCGGTGCCCGGCACGATGACCGTGCCCATCACGACGTGCTCGGCCATCCACGGGTGGCTCCCGGTGGAGAAGCGGCCCGTGAACACGTACCCGTCGGAGTCGGCGAGCGGAACGGCGGCGCCGAGCATGGGGTGCTCGGTGACGCCGAGACCGACGGAGGCGAGGTCCCCGGCACCGTCGCCCGGCATGGGCAGCCAGTACCGCTCGTGCTGGAAGGCGTAGGTGGGGAGGGCGACGCGGGTGGCGCCGGTCCCGAAGACGGTCGTCCAGTCGACGTCGACACCGTGGCAGTGCGCCTCGGAGAGGGACGTCAGCAGCCGCTGCGCCTCGTCCTCGTCACGACGCAGCGTGCCGAGGGTCGCGGCGTCGGTCTCGGTGTCCTCGATGGTGCCCTGGAGGCCGATCGTGAGGACGGGGTGGGGGCTGACCTCGATGAAGACCGTGTGACCGTCCGCGAGGGCGGTACGGGTCGCCTGCTCGAACTCCACGGTCTCGCGGAGGTTGTTGTACCAGTACCCGGCACCCATCTCCGTACCGTCGAGCAGTCCGCCCGTGAGCGACGAATACAGGGCAGTGTCACCGGACAGCGGAGCGATCCCGGCCAGGAGCCGGGCCAACTCGGCCTCGATCTCCTCCACATGGGCGGAGTGCGAGGCGTAGTCCACGTCGATCTTGCGGGCGCGGACGTCATCGGCCTGGCAGTCGGTGACCAGCTCCCTCAGAGCCTCCGGATCACCCGAAACCACCACGGACGAAGGCCCGTTGACGGCGGCGATGGAGATCCGGCCGTCCCAGGCCGCGATCTTCTCCCGCACCCAGGCGGCAGGCTGGGCGACGGAGACCATGCCGCCACGGCCCGCGAGCGCGATGATCGCCCGGCTGCGCAGGGCGACGACCTTCGCCGCATCACCCAGCGACAGGATGCCCGCGACGGCGGCCGCCGCGATCTCGCCCTGGGAGTGACCGATGACCGCCGCCGGACGGACCCCGAACGACCGCCACACCTCGGCGAGCGACACCATCACGGCCCACAGCACGGGCTGGACCACATCCACCCGGTCGAGCCCCGGCGCGCCGTCGACGCCACGCACGACGTCCAGCAGCGACCACTCCACGTACGGCTCCAACGCCGCCGCACACTCCGCCATCCGCGCCGCGAACACCGGCGAGGACTCCAACAGCCCCACCGCCATCCCGAACCACTGCGCACCCTGCCCCGGGAACACGAACACCGGACGGGCCGACGGCCGGGTCCGGGCGGAGACCGTGCCCGGTGCGGCCAGCTCGGCCGCGAAGGATTCCAGGCCGCGCAGCAGTTCGGCGCGGTCGCGCGTCACGAGGGCGGCCCGGTGGTCGAAGTGGGCGCGGGTGGCGGCCAGCGACCAGGCGATGTCCGCGAGGGCGGGCTCGGGGTGGTCGGTGAGGTGCTGGAGCAGGCTCTCCGCCTGGGCCCGGAGGGCCTGTTCGCTCTTCGCGGAGAGGACGAACGGGGTGGCGGGGGTGTTGAGCAGCGGGCCCTCGGCGAGGTCGGGGGTGTCGTCGCCGGCCGGCTCGGGCTCGGGCGCCTGCTCCAGGATGATGTGGGCGTTGGTGCCCGAGACACCGAAGGAGGACACGGCGCCTCGGCGCGGCTGCCCGGTCTCCGGCCAGTCCTGCTCCGTGGTGAGGAGCTCGACGGCGCCGGCGGTCCAGTCGACGTGCGTGGACGGCTCGTCGATGTGGAGGCTCTTGGGCAGGATCCCGTTCCGGATCGCCATGACCATCTTGATGATGCCGGAGACTCCGGCGGCGGCCTGGGTGTGGCCGATGTTCGACTTGACGGAGCCGAGGCGCAGCGCGCGGCCTTCGGTGCGGTCCTGGCCGTAGGTGGCCAGCAGGGCCTGTGCCTCGATCGGGTCGCCCAGCTTGGTGCCGGTGCCGTGGGCCTCGACGGCGTCGACATCGGCGGTGGTCAGGCGGGCGTTGGCGAGGGCCTGGCGGATGACGCGCTGCTGGGAGGGGCCGTTGGGTGCGGTGATGCCGTTGGAGGCGCCGTCCTGGTTGATGGCGGAGCCGCGGACGACGGCGAGGACTTCGTGTCCGTTGCGGCGGGCGTCGGAGAGCCGTTCGACGAGGAGGACGCCGACGCCTTCGGACCAGCCGGTGCCGTCGGCCGTCTCGGAGAAGGCCTTGCAGCGGCCGTCGGAGGCGAAGCCGCCCTGTCCGCTGAGGCCGGCGAATGCGGCCGGGGTGGCCATCACCATCACGCCGCCGGCGAGGGCCATGGAGCATTCGCCCTGGCGCAGTGCCTGGGTGGCGAGGTGCAGGGCGACGAGGGAGGAGGAGCAGGCGGTGTCGACGGTGACGGCGGGGCCTTCGAAGCCGAAGGCGTACGAGACGCGGCCGGAGACGACGCTGGCGGTGGTGCCGGTGAGGAGGTAGCCCTCGTTGCCCTCGGAGGCGTTGAGCAGCGCGGAGTAGTCCTGGCCGCTGGAGCCGGCGAAGACGCCGACGCTGGTGCCCTTGACGGTGGCCGGGTCGATTCCGGCCCGTTCGAAGGCCTCCCAGGAGGTTTCCAGGAGCAGTCGCTGCTGCGGGTCCATGGTGGTGGCCTCGCGCGGCGAGATGCCGAAGAAGGCCGGGTCGAAGCCCGCCGGGTCGGCGACGAAGCCGCCGCGCAGTTCGAAGGGGCCGCCGTCCGGGCCGGTCTCGACGCCGGGCAGGCCGTTGATCCTCCAGCCGCGGTCGGACGGTACGGGGCCCATGGCGTCGACACCGTCGCGGACCAGCTGCCACAGGTCCTCGGGCGAGCGGACGTCGCCGGGCAGGCGGCAGCTCATGCCGATGATGGCGATCGGGTCGTCGTCCCCTGCGGTGGCGGCGGCGAACTCGGCGACGGCGGCTGGGCTGCCGAGGAGTTCGGCGCAGAGGTGGTCGGCGAGGACGGCCGGGGTCGGGTAGTCGAAGACCAGGGTGGCGGGCAGCCGCAGTTCGGTGGCCAGGCTCAGCCGGTTGCGCATCTCGACGGCGGTGAGCGAGTCGAAGCCGAGGTCGCTGAAGGCCCGCTGGGCCTGGATGTCGTTCGCGGAGCGGTAGCCGAGCACGGCGGCCGCGGCGTCGCGTACGACGTCCAGGACGAAGGCCGTACGGTCCGGCTCGGGCAGTTCGACGAGCTGCCGGACGAGCGAGGAGACCACGGTGGTGCCGGCGGTGGCGGCGGACGGGCGGGCGGTGGCCCTGATCAGGCCGCGCAGGATCGGCGGCACCGTCTCGGGGCTCTCGGCCCGCGACGGCAGGTTGATGTGCGCGGGGATGACCATCGCTTCGGGGCGGGCGGTCGCCGCGTCGAAGAGGGCGAGGCCGTCCTCGGAGGCGATGGCGGTGACGCCGGAGCTGTTGATGCGCTGGAGGTGGGACTCGTCGAGGTTGGCGGCGAGTCCGCTGCGTTCGGCCCACAGGCCCCAGGCGAGGGAGACGGCGGGCAGTCCGCGCTGCCGGCGCCACTGGGCGAGCTGGTCGAGGAAGAGGTTGGCGGCGGCGTAGTTGCCCTGGCCGGGGCCGCCGAAGGTGGCGGCGAGGGAGGAGAACAGCACGAAGGACGTGAGGTTCAGGTCCTGGGTGAGTTCGTGCAGGTGGACGGCGGCGTCGGCCTTGGGGGTGAGGACGCCGTCGACGCGCTCGGGTGTCAGGGCGGTGAGGATGCCGTCGTCGGACAGGCCGGCGGCGTGCAGGACGGCCGTGAGCGGATGCGCGGCCGGTACGGTGCCGAGGGCCCGCGCCAGGCTGTCGCGGTCCCCGGCGTCGCAGGCGGCGAAGGTGACGTCGGCGCCCAGCTCCTCCAGTCGGGCGGTCAGCTCGGCGGCGCCCGGCGCGTCGGCACCGCGGCGGCTGAGCAGCAGCAGGTGGCGGGCGTCGTGGGTGCGTACGAGGTGCTCGGCGAGGAGGGTGCCGATGGCGCCGGTGGCACCGGTGATCAGGACGGTGCCCTCGGGGTCGAGCAGCGGGCGGGGGGCGTCCGGGCCATCGGCGCGGGGGGCGCGGGCGAGGCGGGGGGCGTACAACTCACCCTCGCGGACGGCGAGTTGGGGCTCACCGGCGGCGAGGGCCTGGGGCAGTGCCCGGCGCGAGGGCTGGGTCCCGTCGAGGTCGACGAGGACGAAGCGTCCCGGGTTCTCGTTCTGCGCGGAGCGGATCAGGCCCCAGGCGGCGGACTGGGCGAGGTCGTCGAGGTCCTCGTCGTCGGTGGCGGCGACGGCCCCTCGGGTCACGAGGACCAGCCGGGACTGTTCGAACCGCTCGTCGGCCAGGAGTGCCTGGGCGAGTTCCAGTGCGCGGTGCGCGGCGGCGTGGGCGCCGGTGGCGAGTGGGGTGCCGGGGCGGGTGTGCAGCGGCGCGACGATGGTGCCGGGCAGCGGCATCCCCTCGTCGACGGCCGTGGCGAGGGCATCGAGGCTGTCGAAGCGGGCGCCGGCGGGGAGCTTGAGGGTGTTGTCGCCGAGCAGCACCCAGTCGTCGGTGTCGTGGGCGGCGGTGGCGGGCACCCCGGTCCAGTCGACGCGGAACAGGGACTGGTTGCCGCTGCTGCCCCGGCCGTTGCCGAGCTGTTCGGCGGAGACGGGCCGGAACATGAGTTCCCCGACGGTGGCGACGGGTGCGCCGGTCTCGTCGGCGAGGCGGACGGTGACGCCGTCGCTGCCCGCGGTGCGGGCGAGCCGGACGCGTACCGAGGAGGCACCGGCGGCGTGCAGGGTGACGCCGTTCCAGGAGAACGGCAGCCTGCCGCGGCCCGCGCCCATGCCGCCGTCGAAGTCGTTGAGGGCGTTGAGGTGCATGGCCATGTCGAGCAGGGCCGGGTGCAGGCCGAAGGAGCGGGCCTCGGCGGCGATGTCCTCGGGGAGGCGGACCTCGGCGAAGAGTTCCTCGCCGCGGCGCCAGGCGGCGTGCAGGCCCTGGAAGGCGTGGCCGTAGTCGTAGCTCTGCGCGGAGAGGTTCTCGTAGAAGCCGTCGAGCGGCAGGGCGGTGGCACCGGGCGGCGGCCAGGCGGTGAGGTCGCCGTCGGCCGTCCCGTCGGGGCCGGTCGGGGCGAGGGTGCCGCTGGCGTGGCGGGTCCACGGCTCGTCGCTGTCGGCGGTGGCCGGGCGGGAGTGCATGGTCACGGTGCGCAGGCCCTGGTCGTCGGCGGGGCCGACGGAGACCTGGAGGGCCACGCCGCCCTGCTCGGGCAGGACGAGGGGGGCTTCCAGGTTGAGTTCGCGGACCTGGCCGCAGCCGACCTCGTCGCCCGCGGTGATCGCGAGCTCGACGAAGGCGGTGCCGGGCAGCAGCGTCGTACCGAGGACGACGTGGTCGGCGAGCCACGGGTGGGTCTGCGGGGAGAGGCAGCCGGTGAAGAGCATGCCGTCGCCGTCGGCGAGGCTGACGGCGGCGCCGAGCAGCGGGTGGCCGGCGGAGCGCTGGCCGATGGCGGAGATGTCGCCGGTCCAGCCGGTGGGCAGCTTGGGCCAGTAGCGCTCGTGCTGGAAGGCGTACGTGGGCAGGGTGACGGTGCGGGCGCCGCTGCCGGCGTAGAAGGCGGACCAGTCGACGTGGGCGCCGCGTACGTGGAGTTCGGCGACGGCGCCGGTCAGCGCTTCGGTCTCCGGGCGGTCCTTGCGCAGGGCTGGTACGAAGGCGGCGGTGGCGGTCTCGACGGTGTCGCTGCCGAGGGCGGCGAGGGTGCCGCCGGCGCCGAGTTCGAGGTAGGTGGTGACGCCGAGGCCGTCGAGGGTGCGCAGCCCGTCGGCGAAGCGGACGGCCTCGCGGACGTGCCGGACCCAGTACTCCGGGGTGCGCAGTTCGTCGGCGGGGACGACGTCGCCGGTGAGGTTGGAGACGATCGGCAGCCTCGGTTCGTCGAACGTGAGGGTTCCGGCGACCTTGGCGAAGTCGTCGAGCATGCCGTCCATGTGCGGGGAGTGGAAGGCGTGGCTGACGCGGAGTCGCTTGGTCTTCCCGAAGCGGGCGGCGACGGCGAGCACGGCGTCCTCGTCGCCGGAGACGACGACGGAGTCGGGGCCGTTGACGGAGGCGAGGGAGACGCGACCGGTGCGCTCGGTGCGGTCGGTGCGGTCGGTGCGGTCGGTGAGGAACGGCAGGATGTCGGCCTCGGTGGCCTGGATGGCGACCATCGCGCCGCCGGCGGGGAGGGCCTGCATGAGGCGGCCCCGGGCGGCGACGAGGGCGGCGGCGTCCTCCAGGGACCAGAGACCGGCCACGTGGGCGGCGGCCAGTTCGCCGATGGAGTGGCCGAGCAGGTAGTCGGGCGCGATGCCCCAGTGCTCGACCAGCCGGAACAGCGCGACTTCGAGGGCGAAGAGGCCGGCCTGGGTGTACACGGTCTGGTCCAGCAGCTCGGAGCCGCCGAAGACGATGTCCTTGACGGGCTCGTCGAGGTGCTTGTCGAGTTCGGCGCAGACGGCGTCGAAGGCGTCGGCGAACACCGGCTGGGCCGCGTACAGTTCGCGGCCCATGGCGGCGCGCTGCGAGCCCTGGCCGGAGAACAGGAAGGCCAGTTGGCCGTTTTCCAGGGCGGTGCCGGTGAGTACGCCGGGGGCGGCGGTGCCGTCGGCGACGGAGCGCAGCCCGGCGATGAGTTCCTCGCGGTCCTTGCCGAGTACGGCGACGCGGTGGTCGAGGGCGGAGCGGGTGACGGCGGTCGACCAGCCGATGTCCAGCGCCCCGGCGGCGGGGTCGGCGGCGAGCCGGTCGAGGAGCCGGGCGGCCTGGGCGGCCACGGCCGCCTCGGTGCGGCCGGAGAGCAGCCAGGCGAGGCCGGTGGGGGCCGTGGTGGCGGGCGCTTCACCTGAGCCGGGCGTCTGCTCCGTAGCCGGCGCCTCCTCGACGGCGGGCGCTTCCTCGATGATGGTGTGGGCGTTGGTGCCGCTGATGCCGAACGAGGAGACGCCGAAGCGGCGCGGCTCGTCCGTCCCGGGCCACTCCCGGGCCTCGGTGAGCAGTTCGACGTTGCCCGCGGTCCAGTCGACGTGCGAGGAGGGCTCGTCCACGTGCAGGGTGCGCGGCAGGACCCCGTGGCGCAGGGCCATGACCATCTTGATGATGCCGGCGACACCGGCGGCGGCCTGGGTGTGGCCGAGGTTGGACTTCAGCGAGCCGAGCCAGAGCGGCCGGTCCTCCGGTCGGTCCTGGCCGTACGTGTTGATCAGCGCCTGGGCCTCGATCGGGTCGCCCAGCTTCGTGCCGGTGCCGTGCGCCTCGACGGCGTCGACCTGTGCGGCGGACAGCCCGGCGCCTGCCAGGGCCTGGCGGATGACGCGCTGCTGCGACGGACCGTTCGGGGCGGTCAGGCCGTTGGAGGCGCCGTCCTGGTTGACGGCGGAGCCACGGATGACGGCGAGGACCTCGTGGCCGTTGCGGCGGGCGTCGGACAGCCGCTCCAGCAGGACCAGGCCGACGCCCTCGGACCAGCCGGTGCCGTCGGCGGAATCGGCGAACGCCTTGCAGCGGCCGTCGGAGGCGAGTCCGCGCTGGCGGCTGAACTCGATGAACATGCCGGGCGCGGACATGACCGTCACACCACCGGCGACGGCGAGGGTGCACTCGCGCTGGCGCAGCGACTGGGCCGCCAGGTGGATGGAGACGAGCGCCGAGGAGCAGGCGGTGTCGACCGAGACCGCCGGGCCTTCGAGTCCGAAGGTGTAGGCGATGCGGCCGGAGACCACGCTGCCGGAGGTGCCGGTGAGGTAGTAGCCCTCGATGCCCTCGGTGAACTGGAGCATCGTGGAGTAGTCCTCGCCGGACGCACCGGCGAACACACCGACCTGGCGGCCGCGCATCGAGGACGGGGCCATGCCCGCGCGCTCGAACAGTTCCCAGGTGCTCTCCAGCAGGAGCCGCTGCTGCGGGTCCATCGCCAGCGCCTCACGCGGGCTGATGTCGAACAGCGCCGGGTCGAAGTCACCGACCCCGCCGAGGAAGCCGCCTGAACTCGCGTACGACGAACCGCGCTTGTCGGGGTCCGCGTCGTACAGCTTCTCCAGGTCCCAGCCCCGGTCCTCGGGGAACGCGGATATCGCGTCCTTCCCCTCGGACACCAGCTGCCACAGATCCTCCGGCGATCCCACTCCCCCGGGGAACCGGCAGCTCATCGAAACGATGGCGACCGGCTCGTGCTCACCCGCCTCCAGCTCGCGCACGCGCTGCCGGGTCTGGTGGAGATCGGCGGTCATCCGCTTCAGGTAATCAAGGACCTTCTTGTCATCCGCCATGGCCCGCCAACCCCTCCAAGAATTCCGCACACTCGACGAACACGCTTTTCAGACCTCTCCGAACTCGTTGTCGATAAAGGCCAGTACTTCTTCGGCACTCGCCGCATCCAGCTGGTCCACCACGCTGTCGCCCCCCTCGACGGGTGCCTGCGCCCCGTCCAGCCGGGCCACCAGGGCCCGCAGGCGCGAGGTGACCCGCTGGCGGGCTCCCTCGTCGCCGTCGAGAACGGACAGGCCCGACTCCAGCCGGTCCAGCTCCGACAGCACCGCCGTTTCCGGCGTCTCCTGCGCGCCCCCCAGCTCGCCGCGCAGGAATTCCGCCAGCGCGGTGGGCGTCGGGTGGTCGAAAACCAGGGTGACGGGCAGTCTTAGACCCGTCCTCGCGCTCAGCTGGTTCCGCAGGTTGACGGCGGTGAGCGACTCGAATCCGAGGTCCCGGAACGGCCGTTTGGCGCCGATCGGCTCCGCCGTTTCGTAGCCCAGCACCACGGCCGCCTCGGTCCGTACCAGTTCCAGCAGCTTCCGTGCCGCCTCCGCGTCCGACAGCCCGGCGAGCGAGGCCGTGAAGGCGGCGGAACCGCCCTCCGTCTCTCCGGCGGCGGACTCCGTGGCGTACTTCCGTACCTCCGGGATGTCCCCCAGCCAGGCCGCCGGGCGGGCGGCGAGGAAAGCGTTCAGGAAGGAGGTCCAGTCCACGTCCGCGACCAGCACGGCCGCCGTGTCGCGGGCCCCGGCGCCGGCCGCGACGCGGCCGAGTGCGGTCAGGGCCGCCTCGGTCGGCAGCACCGGCAGCCCGCGACCGCGCATGCGGTCGGCGAACCCGGGGTCGCCGTGCGCCGTGCCGCCCTCGGCCCAGGGGCCCCACGCGATCGACGTGCCCGCCAGGCCCAGTGCCCGGCGGTGGACCGCCAGGGCGTCGAGGTGGGCGTTGGCCGCGGCGTAACCGCCCTGGCCGATGCCGCCGACGGTGCCGGCGAACGCGGAGAACAGGACGAACGCGTCCAGGTCACGGTCCTCGGTGAGCTCGTGCAGGTGAACGGCGCCGGTCACCTTTGCCCTCAGCGCTTCCGCGACCCCGTCCGGGGTCAGGCCGTCAATGAGGCCGTCGGCCGTGGCATCGGCGGCGTGCAGCACCGCCGTCACGGGCGTACCGGCGACGTCGAGACCGTCGAACAGGCCACGCAGGGCTTCCCGGTCGGCGACATCACAGGCCGCGATGGTGACCCGTACGCCGGTGGCGGTGAGTTCGTCGCGGAGTTCGGCCGCGCCGGGAGCATCAAGACCGCGCCGGCTGGTCAGCACGAGGTGCTCGGCACCGTTACCGGCCAGCCAGCGGGCGACGTGCCCGCCGAGGGCGCCGGTGCCGCCGGTGACGAGCACGGTCCCGGTGGGCTGCCAGCCGCCGGAGCCGGTGGCAGTGGTGGTGGCAGTCTGCAGGCGGGTGCGGACAAGTCGTCGTACGAACACACCCTGCTCGCGCAGTGCGAGCTGGTCCTCCGCCTTGTCGCCCGCGGCCAGGATCCCGCACAGGCGGGCCGTGACCCGCTCGTCGAGCTCGGCCGGGAGGTCGACGAGACCGCCCCAGCGCTGCGGCAGTTCGAGCCCGGCGACCCGGCCCAGGCCCCAGACGGCCGCCTGCGCCGGGCTGACGAGCCGATCGGCCGCACCGACCGAGACGGCACCCCGGGTCAGGCACCACAGGGGCGCCTGGACACCCGCGTCGCCCAGGGCCTGGAGGAGCACGACCGTACCCAGCAGACCCAACGGCTCCGTGGCCGCAGCGGCCTCGTCGGTCTCCGCGAGCGCCAGCAGCGAGACGACTCCGTCGATTCCCTCGGGTCCCTCGAGTTCCAGACCGGCGAGGGTGGCGGCGAGTGCCGAACGCTCGGCCACCGCGACCCGGCTGACGTCGGCACCGTGCTCGGCAAGCGCGGTCGCAAGGGCGTCGACGAGCTTGTCGTCGACGGAGAAGCTCTCCGGCACGGCCAGCAGCCAGCGCCCCGGAAGCAGCGGAGTGGAGCCGCCGGACTCGGCCGGCTTCCAGGTGGTGCGGTAGGTCCAGTTGTCCAGCGCGGACTGCTCACGCTGCTGCCGCCGCCAGCTGAACAGGGTCGGCAGGGCCGCCCGCAACGGCTCGGCGTCGGCACCACCCAGCGCCTGCGACAGCGCATCCAGGTCCTCGTGCTCGACCGCCTCCCAGAAACGGGCGTCGATGGCGGCCGTGCCCGACCCGACCGATTCGGCGGACAGCTCGGGCCAGTAGCGGGTGCGTTGGAAGGCGTAGGTGGGGAGGGTGGTGCGGGTGGCGTCGGTGTCGGCGAAGACGGTTGTCCAGTTGATGGTGGTGCCGTGGACGTGGGCTTCGGCGAGGGAGGTGAGGAAGCGGTCGAGTCCGCCTTCGTCGCGGCGGAGGGTGGCGAGGACGGCGGCGTCGGTGCCGGTGTTCTCGGTGGTGCCCTGGAGGCCGAGGGAGAGGACGGGGTGGGGGCTGACCTCGATGAAGACGGTGTGGCCGTCGGTGAGGGCGGTGCGGGTGGCCTGTTCGAACTCGACGGTTTCGCGGAGGTTGTTGTACCAGTAGCCGGCGCCCATTTCCGTGCCGTCGAGGAGGGTGCCGGTGAGGGAGGAGTAGAGGGTTGTGCCGCCGGTCTGCGGTGCGATGCCTGCGAGGAGCTTCGCGAGCTCGGGTTCGATCTCTTCGACGTGGGCGGAGTGGGAGGCGTAGTCCACGTCCACCTTGCGGGCGCGGATCTCGTTGGTCTGGCAGTCGGTGACCAGCTCGTCCAGGGCCTCGGGGTCGCCGGAGACGACGACGGAGGAGGGTCCGTTGACGGCGGCGATGGAGATCCGGCCGTCCCAGGCCGTGATCTTCTCCCGTACCCAGGTTGCGGGCTGGGCGAGGGAGACCATGCCGCCGCGGCCGGCGAGGGCGGTGATGGCCTGGCTGCGCAGCGCCACCACCCTGGCCGCGTCGCTCAGCGACAGGATGCCTGCGACGGCGGCTGCGGCGATTTCGCCCTGGGAGTGGCCGATGACGGCTGCGGGTTCGACGCCGTAGGAGCGCCATAGTTCGGCGAGGGAGACCATGACGGCCCAGAGGACGGGCTGGACGACGTCGACGCGGTCGAGGCCGGGCGCGCCGTCGGCGCCGCGTACGACGTCGAGCAGCGACCACTCCACGTACGGCTGCAGCGCGGCGGCGCATTCGGCCATGCGTGCTGCGAATGCGGGTGAGGTGTCGAGGAGTTCCACGGCCATGCCGGCCCACTGAGCTCCCTGCCCCGGGAAGACGAATACGGGGCGGGGTGAGGTCTGGGTTTCGGCGGTGGTGGTGTTGGTGGTGGGGTGGTTGTGGGTGAGGGCTTCGAGGGCGGTGAGGTAGTCGTCCCGGTGGGTGGCTGTGATGGCTGCGCGGTGGTCGAAGTGGGTTCGGGTGAGGGCGAGTGAGTAGCCGATGTCGGTGAGGGAGGTGTTTGTGTCCTGGCGCATGCGGTCAAGGAGTTTCCCGGCCTGGGCGCGCAGCGCGGTCTCCGACTTGCCCGACAGGACCCACGGCACCGCGACCCGGGAGGGGGCGGGCTTCGGCTGCTGCTTCGCCTCCGGGGTCTCGGGGGCCTGCTCGATGATCACGTGGGCGTTGGTGCCGCTGAGCCCGAAGGAGGAGACACCCGCGCGGTGCGGGGCGCCGGTCTCGGGCCACGGTGTGTGCTCCGTGAGGAGCTGGATGTCGCCGTCGGTCCAGTCGACGTGGGTGGAGGGGGTGTCGATGTGGAGGGTCTGTGGGAGGAGGCCGTTGCGCATGGCCAGGACCATCTTCATCACGCCGGCGACGCCGGCGGCGGCCTGGGTGTGGCCGATGTTGGACTTGATGGAGCCAAGGAGGAGGGGCTGGTCCTGGGGACGTTCGCGGCCGTAGGTGGCCAGCAGGGCCTGGGCCTCGATCGGGTCGCCGAGCTTCGTGCCCGTGCCGTGCGCCTCGACCACGTCGACATCGGCGGTGGTCAGACCCGCGTTGGCCAGGGCCTGGCGGATCACCCGCTGCTGCGACGGACCGTTCGGAGCCGTCAGACCGTTCGACGCACCGTCCTGATTGACCGCCGAACCACGCACCACGGCCAGCACCTCATGCCCCAGACGCCGCGCCTCCGACAACCGCTCCAGAAGCAGAACGCCCGCTCCCTCTCCCCAGCCGGTGCCGTCGGCGGCGTCCGCGAAGGCCTTGCACCGGCCGTCGGGCGCCAGACCCTGCTGCTTGTCGAAGTCGGCGAACGTTCCGGGGGTGGCCATGATGTTGACGCCACCGGCCAGGGCCATCGTGCACTCGCCGTTGCGCAGGGCGTGGGCGGCCAGATGCAGGGCGACCAGCGAGGACGAGCACGCGGTGTCGACGGTGACGGCCGGGCCTTCGAGGCCGAACGTGTACGAGATACGGCCGGAGGCGACGCTGCCGGAGGTGCCGCTCGCGACGTAGCCCTCGCCGCCCGCAGGGACCTTGGCCAGCAGGGTGACGTAGTCCTGCGTGTTGACGCCGACGAACACTCCGGCGGGCGTGCCCTTGAGGCTGCGCGGGTTGATGCCCGCGTTCTCGAAGGTCTCCCAGGAGGTTTCCAGCAGCAGCCGCTGCTGGGGGTCCATGGCGATGGCCTCGCGTGGCGAGATTCCGAAGAAGGCCGGATCGAAGTCCCCGGCGTCCTGGACGAATCCGCCCTGGAGGACGGGGGCCGCGGCCCGCTCGTCGTCGGAGACGGGCGGGGCCATCAGGTCCCACTGGCGGTCGAGCGGTACGCCGCCGATGGCGTCGCGGCCCTCGGCGAGGAGCTGCCACAGGTCCTGCGGCGAACGGACCCCGCCCGGGAACCGGCAGCTCATCCCGATGATGGCGATCGGGTCGTCCGCATCGGCGGTCGCGGCGACGGAAGCGCCGGCCGTGGCCGCACCCGCGTCGAGCCCCAGCAGTTCGGAGCGCAGATGGTCGACCAGCACCTCGGGTGTCGGGTAGTCGAAAACCAAAGTGGACGGGAGACGTAGGCCGGTGGCGGTGTTGAGGCGGTTGCGGATCTCTACGGCGGTCAGGGAGTCGAAGCCGAGTTCGCGGAAGGCCTTGCCGGTTTCGATGGTGTCGGCGGAGGCGTGTCCGAGCACGGCGGCAACGTGGTTGCGGACGAGGTCGAGCAGGGTGCGTTCGGCCTGTTCTGCGGGCAGGGCGACGAGTTGCTCGGCGAACGAGGACGCCTCGACCGCCTTCGCCGCACCCCGGGCCTTCCTGGCCGGGGCCTTGACCAGGCCCTGCAGCAGCGGAAGCACACCCGTGCCCTCGGTGTCCGCCTGCTTGCGGATGGCGGTCAGGTCCAGGCGGGTGCCGACCAGCAGGGCCTGTCCGGTTGCGGTGGCCGCGTCCAGCAGGGCGAGGCCGAGAGCGCTCGGCAGCGACTGCATGCCGGCCCGGGTCATGCGGGCGATCTCGGCGTCGCCGAGGTGCGCCGTCATGCCGCTGCGCTCCTCCCACATGCCCCAGGCCACGGCCGTGGCGGGCAGGCCCTGGGCCTGCCGGTGCTGGGCCAGCACATCGAGGAACACGTTCGCCGCCGCGTAATTGCCCTGCCCCGGACCACCGAAGATGCCTGCGGTGGACGAGAACATGGCGAACTCGGCGAGTTCGTGATGGTGACGGGTCAGCTCGTGGAGGTTCCAGGCGGCGTCGGCCTTGGGGCGCAGGACCGTGTCGATGCGGTCGGCGTCGAGTTCGGGGATCACCCCGTCATCCACGACTCCGGCGGTGTGGACGATGCCGGTGAGGGGGTGTTCGGCCGGGACGGTGGCCAGGGCGGCGGCCAGTGCGTCCCGGTCGGCGGCGTCGCAGGCCACCAGCGTGACCCGGGCGCCGGCCGCTTCCAGCTCCGCGACCAGTTCGGCCGCGCCCGGGGCGGCGGTGCCCCGGCGGCTGAGGAGGAGCAGGCTGCGTACGCCTCGTGCGGTGACCAGGTGGCGGGCGACCAGGCCGCCCAGGGTGCCGGTGGCCCCCGTGACCAGGTACGTACCCTCGGGATCGGGGATGCGCGGCATCGTCACGACGACCTTGCCCACGTGCCGGGCCTGGCTCATGAACCGCAGCGCTTCCGGGGCCTGACGGATGTCCCACGCCCGCACCGGAGGCAGGCTCAGCACACCCTCCCGGAACAGTCCCAGCAACTCCAGCAGCATGCCCTGAAGCCGGTCCGGACCCGCATCCAGCAACTCGAAGGACCGGTAGTCGACCCCGGGGTGCGTCTCGGCGACCTGCTCGGGGTGGCGTACGTCGGTCTTGCCCATCTCCAGGAACCGGCCGCCGCGCGGCAGCAGACCGAGCGAGGCGTCGACGAACTCCCCGGCCAGGGAGTTCAGCACGACGTCCATGCCCCGCCCGCCCGTCTCCGCGGCGAAGGCCTCGGCGAAGTCGAGGGTCCTGGACGAGGCGATCCGCTCGGCTGGGATACCCATCGCGGCCAGGACCGGCCACTTCGCCTCACTCGCCGTGCCGTACACCTCGGCACCCAGGTGCCGGGCCAGCTGCACCGCAGCCGTCCCCACACCCCCGGACGCCGCATGCACCAGCACCGAATCACCCGGCCGCACATCGGCCAACTCGACCAGCCCGTAGTAGGCGGTCAGGAACACCGCCGGCACGGCGGCGGCCTGTGCGTAGGACCAGTCGTCGGGGATGGGTGCGAGCATTCGGCGTTCGGTGACCGCGCTCGGGCCGAACGATCCGGAGAACAGACCCATCACCCGGTCACCCGGACGCAGATCCGTCACCCCCGGACCGACCTCCGCGACCACACCCGCCCCCTCGGCACCCATCGGCACCTCAGGACCCGGATACATCCCCAGCGCGTTCAGCACATCACGGAAATTGACCCCCGCCGCCCGCACATCCACCCGCACCTGACCCTCGCCCAGCCCCAGCCCCGACCCCTCGACGGGCAACAGCGCCAGATTCTCCAGCGTGCCCTTGCCCGTGCTCTGCAACGACCACTCCGCCACACCCGACGGAACCACCAACCCACCCCCAGCACCACCAGCACCAGCCCGCACCAACCGAGGCACGAACAACCGACCCTCACGCACCACAACCTGCGGCTCACCCAACCCCGCCACACCACCGACATCGACACCATCACCGTCGATATCCACGTCCACGTCCACGTCCACCAGGACAATCCGCCCCGGGTTCTCGGACTGCGCCGACCGGACCAGACCCCACACGGGCCCGCGATCGAGGTCACCGTCCGTGGCGCCCACGGCCACCGCGCCCCGGGTCACCACGACCAGACGCGCATCCGTGTCACGCTCCGCGGCCAGCCACTCCTGCAACCGGGTCAGTGCGTGGGTGAGGTGCTCGCGTACGTCCGTGCCCGCACCGTCCAGGACGAGAACGGCCGGCTCGGCAGCACCGTCCGGCGCCTGGGCCGGAGCGGTCGTCTGGACCCATTCGAGGCGGAAGAGGGAATCGGCGCCCTCCGCGGACGCGGCACCGTCCAACTGCTGTGCGGACACCGGCCGGAGCACCAGCGAGCCGACCCGGCCCACCGGCGCACCCGTGCCGTCGGCGAGGTCCAGCGAGACCTTGCCGCCGTCGCCCACGGTCATCCGTACGCGCAGGACCGGCGATCCGACGGCGAACAGCTCGACGTCCGTCCAGGCGAACGGCAGACCCGGCCCCTCCATGCCGGAGAGACCGCCGCTGAGGCCGATCGCGTGCAGGGCGGAATCCAGCAGCGCCGGGTGCAGGCCGAACCGGGCCGCCTGCTCCCCCGCCTCCCCCGCCAGCTCGACCTCGGCGAACAGCTCTCCGTCACGGCGCCACACGGCCCGCAGGCCCTGGAACGCCGGACCGTAGCCGTAGCCGAGCTCGCCGAGGAATTCGTACATGCCGTCCACGGAGACGGCCTCCGCGTCGCGCGGCGGCCATTCGACGAGTCCGGCTGCGGACTCCCCGGCCCGCTCGGAGCCTTCGGCGACGACACCGGAGGCGTGCAGGATCCAGTTGTCGTCGCCGTCGGCGACGACGGCGCTCGAGTGAACGGTGACGGTGCGGCGACCGTCGGCCTCGGCCGCGCCGACGACGATCTGCAGGATGCGGGCACCGCGCTCGACCAGCACCAACGGGGCCTGGAGGGTCAGTTCCTCCAGCACTCCGCAGCCGACCCGGTCACCCGCGTGCAGCGCGAGTTCGACGAAGGCGGTGCCGGGCAGCAGCACCGAACCCAGGACTGCGTGGTCGGCGAGCCACGGGTGCGAGTCCAGTGACAGCCGGCTGGTGAAGAGGGAGACGTCCTCACCCGCGAGCGCGACCGAGCCCACGAGCAGCGGGTGCTCGGACGTGCTCAGACCGACACTGGTGAGGTCACCGGTTCGGTTGAAGTTCTTGGGCCAGTAGTGCTCGTTCTGGAAGGCATAGGTGGGCAGGTCGACGCGCCGGGCGCCGGTGTTCGCGTAGTACGCGGCCCAGTCGACGGAGGCGCCGTGCGCGTACACCTCCGCCACGGCGGTGGTCAGCGCCTCCGTCTCGGTACGGTCCTTGCGCAGGGCGGGGAGGAAGACGGCGTCTTCGGTGACACAGTCCTGGCCCATCGCGGAGAGAACGCCACCGGGGCCGAGTTCCAGGTAGGTCGTGATGCCCTGGGCTTCGAGGTGGCGTACGCCGTCGAGGAAGCGGACGGCCTGGCGGACGTGGTCCACCCAGTAGTCGGCGGTCAGCAGTTCCTCGCCGGCGAGTTCGCCCGTGAGGTTGGAGACGATGGGGAGCTTCGGTGCGTGGAAGGTCAGGCCTTCGGCGACCGTCTTGAACTCGGCGAGCATGGGTTCCATGCGCGGCGAGTGGAAGGCGTGACTGACACGGAGGCGCTTGGTCTTCGCGAAGCCGGATGCGATGGCGAGTACGGCGTCCTCGTCGCCGGAGATGACGACGGAGTCCGGGCCGTTCAGGGCGGCGATGGAGACGCCGTCGGTGAGCAGCGGCAGGACTTCCGCCTCGGTGGCCTGGACGGCGACCATCGCCCCGCCCGTCGGGAGCGCCTGCATGAGGCGGCCCCGGGCGGCGACGAGGGCTGCCGCGTCCTCCAGGGACCAGACGCCCGCGACGTGGGCGGCGGCCAGCTCACCGATGGAATGCCCGAGGAGGTAGTCGGGCGTGATTCCCCAGTGCTCCAGCAGCCGGAAGAGGGAGACTTCGATCGCGAACAGGCCCGCCTGGGTGTAGACGGTCTGGTCGATCAGCTCCGAGCCGCCGAACACGATGTCCTTGACCGGCTGGTCGAGATGCCGGTCCAGCTCCGCGCAGACCGCGTCGAAGGCGTCGGCGAACACCGGGTACGCCTCGTACAGCTCCCGGCCCATCCCCGACCGCTGCGAACCCTGCCCCGAGAACAGGAACGCCGAACGACCGGCCGCGCCCACAACACCCCGCACCGTGCCGTTGGCGATCGCCTCCAGCCGGCTCAGGACGTGCTCGGTGTCACCGGCCACGACCGCCGCCCGGCGGTCGAAAGCGGTGCGGGTCAGGGCGAGGGAGTAGCCGATGTCGAGCGGCGACAGGGCGGCGTTCTCCCGTACCAGCGCCAGCAGCCGTTCGGCCTGGCCGGCGAGGGAGCTCTCCGACTTGGCAGACAGGATCCAAGGAACCGTCGGCAGAAGGGAATTCGCCGCTTCGGCCGACTCGGGTCCGGGCTGCGGCTCCTCCAGGATGACGTGGGTGTTGGTGCCGCTCACACCGAACGACGAGACGGCGGCACGGCGCAGTCGCTCGGCAGAGGCCGGCCAGTCCCGGGGCTCGGTCAGCAGCTCGACCGCGCCCGCCTGCCAGTCCACCTTCGTGGACGGCCGGTCCACGTGGAGGGTCTTCGGGAGCACACCGTGGCGCATGGCCATGACCATCTTGATGACGCCTGCGACACCCGCCGCGGCCTGCGTGTGGCCGAGGTTCGACTTGACCGAGCCGAGCCACAGCGGCTGGTCCTCGGCGCGCTCCTGGCCGTACGTGTTGATCAGCGCCTGGGCCTCGATCGGGTCGCCGAGCCGGGTGCCGGTGCCGTGGGCCTCGACGACGTCGATGTCGGCGGCGTTCAGGCCGGAGCCGGCGAGGGCCTGGCGGATGACGCGCTGCTGGGAGGGGCCGTTGGGGGCGGTCAGGCCGTTGGACGCACCGTCCTGGTTGATCGCCGAGCCACGGACGATCGCGAGGACTTCGTGGCCGTTGCGGCGGGCGTCAGAGAGCCGCTCGACGAGCAGGACGCCGACGCCCTCGCCCCAGCCGGTGCCGTCGGCGGCGTCCGCGAAGGACTTGCAGCGGCCGTCGGAGGCGAGGCCCTGCTGGCGGCTGAACTCGGTGAATGACATCGGCGTCGACATGACGGTCACGCCGCCCGCGAGCGCCAGGTCGCATTCGCCCTTGCGCAGCGCCTGGGCCGCCAGGTGGAGGGCCACCAGCGAGGAGGAGCAGCCGGTGTCGATGGTCGCCGCCGGGCCCTCCAGGCCCAGGGTGTAGGAGATGCGGCCGGACAGCACACTGGCCGCGTTGCTGGTGAGGGTGGTGTCGGCGGCCTCGGCGGAGGCCATCAGGAGCGGTGCGTAGTCCTGGCCGTTGGTGCCGGCGTAGACACCGGTCAGGCTGCCGCGCAGCGTTTCGGGGTCGATGCCGGCCCGTTCGAAGGCCTCCCAGGAGGCTTCGAGGAGCAGCCGCTGCTGCGGGTCCATCGCGAGGGCCTCGCGCGGCGAGATCCCGAAGAAGCCCGGGTCGAAGTGGCCCGCGTCGACGACGAATCCGCCCTCGTTGATGTACGAGGTGCCTGGGCGGCCGTCGGGGTCGTACACGACGTCCATGTCCCATCCGCGGTTCGCGGGGAAGGGACTCATGGTGTCGGTGCCGGAGGACACGATCCGCCACAGGTCCTCGGGGGAGCCGACACCGCCGGGGAAGCGGCAGCTCATGCCGACGATGGCGATCTGCTCGTCGTCCTCGGACCAGGCCGCGCGCACGACGGTCGGGGCGGCGCTGTCGATGCCGAGGAGTTCGGTGCGCAGCAGCTCGGCGACCCGGGTAGCGTTCGGGTGGTCGAAGACGAGGGTGGTGGGCAGCTTGAGACCGGTGGCCTCGGTGAGCCGGTTGCGCAGTTCGACGGCGGTCAGCGAGTCGAAGCCGAGCTCCTTGAAGGCGCGGCCGGGCTGGACGGCGTCCGTGCTCCGGTGGCCGAGTACGGACGCGGCCTCGCCGCGTACGAGGTCGAGGAGCTGCTGCTCCTGTTCGGCGGCGGTGAGTCCACGGAGCTGGGTGCGCAGCGCGGAGCCGTCCTGGCCGGTGCCGTCTGCTGCCTCGTCCTTCGCGGCGAGGGCGCGTGCCGCCTCGGGGATGTCGCCGATGAGCGGGCGCGGCCGGGACAGGGCGTAGACGGGGGCGAAGCGCTCCCAGTCCATGTCGGCGATGCTCACGCAGGTTTCGTCGTGCTCGACGGCCTGGCGCAGGGCCGCGATGGCGAGGCCGGTGGGCATGGCGGCGAGACCGCGGCGGGCGAGCTGCTCGCCGGCGTCGCCGCCGGACATGCCGCCGCCGTCCCAGGCTCCCCAGGCGATGGAGGTGGCGGTCAGGCCGCGGGCGCGGCGGCTGAGGGCGAGGCCGTCGAGGTAGGCGTTGGAGGCGGCGTAGGCGGCGTGGCCGCCGCTGCCCCAGACGCCGGAGTTGGAGGAGAAGAGGACGAAGGCGTCGAGCGATCCGTCGTCGAAGATCTCGTCGAGGTGGACGGCACCGAGGGTCTTGGCGGCCAGGACCTCGTGGAGCTGGGCGGCGTCGAGGGTGAGGAGTTCGCCGGTGCGGTCGACGCCTGCGGCGTGCAGGACGGCGGTGATCGTCTCGCCCGCCGCACGGAGCCCGTCGATCAGGGGTCGCAGGCTGTCGTGGTTGGCGACGTCGCAGGCCGCGATGGTCACCCGGGCGCCCAGGGCGGTGAGTTCGTCGCGCAGTTCGGGCGCGCCGGGGGCGTCGAGGCCGCGCCGGCTGGTCAGTACGAGGTGCTCGGCACCGGTCTCGGCCAGTTGGCGGGCGACGTGCGAGGCGATGGCGCCGGTGCCGCCCGTGATCAGTACGGTGCCGTGCGGGGTCCAGTCGCGGGTGCCGGGGCGGCTGCCGAGGGGGGCACGGGTCAGCCGGCAGGCGTGCGCGCCGGAATCGCGGAGGGCGAGTTGGTCCTCGTCACCGCCCGCGATGAGGCCGGCGAGGCGGGAGGCGCCGCGGTCGTCCAGGTCGGCGGGCAGGTCGACGAGTCCGCCCCAGCCCTCGGGGAGTTCGAGTCCGGCGACCCTGCCCAGGCCCCACGCGGCGCTCTGTGCGGGGTCGACCTTGCGGTCGGAGGCACCGACGGAGACCGCGCCCCGGGTGAGGGTCCACAGCGGTGCGGTCGCCCCGGCGTCGGCCAGGGCGCGGATGAGTGCGACCGTGCCCGCCAGGCCGGTGGTCACGCCCGGGTGGCCCGGGTGCTGCGCGGTGTCCAGTGCAAGGAGGGAGAGGAAGCCCGCGGCGCCCGAGAGGTCCTCGGTGTCGGCGAGTTCCGCGAGGGTGGTGGGGACGGCCTCGGCGCCGTGCCGGGTCAGGGCGGCGGTGAGGGTCTGGGCCAGGGCGGTCGCGGCGTCGTCCGCGTTCGCCGCGTTGCCCGGGTTCTCCGGTACGACGAGCAGCCAGCGCCCCGACAGGGTGGCGTCGAGAGGTGTGGCGACGGGCTTCCAGGTGACGCGGTAGCGCCACGAGTCGATGGTCGAGCGCTCCTGGCGGCTGCGGCGCCAGCTGACGAGCGCGGGAAGGGCTGCGCGCAGCGGCTCGGCGTCGGCGGGCTCCAGTGCGCCGACGAGGGCTTCGAGGTTGCCCTGCTCGACAGCCTCCCAGAAGGCGGCATCATCCGGGGCAGCCGTCTCGGCGAGCACGACGGCCGGGGACTCGGGCCAGTAGCGGGTGCGCTGGAAGGGGTAGGTGGGGAGGGTGGTGCGGGTGGCGCCGGTGCCGGCGAAGACGGCCGTCCAGTCGACGGTGGTGCCGTGGACGTGGGCCTCGGTGAGCGAGGCCAGGAACCGGTCGAGTCCACCCTCGTCGCGGCGGAGCGTGCCGAGGACGGCGGCGTCCGTGTCGGCGTCTCCGATGGTGCCCTGGAGGCCGAGGGAGAGGACGGGATGGGGGCTGACCTCGATGAAGACGGTGTGCCCGTCGGTGAGGGCGGTGCGGGTGGCCTGCTCGAACTCGACGGTCTCGCGCAGGTTGTTGTACCAGTACCCGGCGCCCATCTCCGTACCGTCGAGCAGTCCCCCGGTGAGGGAGGAGTAGAGGGTCGTGCCACCGGTCTGCGGTGCTATGCCCGCGAGGAGCTCCGCGAGCTCGGCCTCGATCTCTTCCACGTGGGCGGAGTGGGAGGCGTAGTCCACGTCCACCTTGCGGGCACGGATCTCGTTCGCCCGGCAGTCGGTGACCAGCTCGTCCAGAGCCTCCGGATCACCCGAAACCACCACGGACGAAGGCCCGTTGACAGCGGCGATGGAGATCCGCCCGTCCCACGCCGCGATCTTCTCCCGCACCCAGGCAGCGGGCTGGGCCACCGACACCATGCCGCCACGGCCCGCGAGCGCGATGATCGCCCGACTGCGCAGCGCCACCACCTTCGCCGCATCACCCAGCGACAGGATGCCCGCGACGGCGGCCGCCGCGATCTCACCCTGCGAGTGACCGATCACCGCCGCCGGCTCGACACCGTACGACCGCCACACCTCCGCCAGCGACACCATCACGGCCCACAGCACCGGCTGGACCACATCCACCCGGTCCAGACCGGGCGCGCCCTCCGCGCCGCGTACGACGTCGAGCAGCGACCACTCCACGTACGGCTCCAGCGCGGCAGCGCACTCCGCCATCCGCGCCGCGAACACCGGCGAGGACCCCAGCAGCCCCACCGCCATACCGGCCCACTGAGCCCCCTGACCCGGGAACACGAACACCGGACGCACCTCCGCGTCCGCCGCAACCCCCCGCACCACACCAGGAGCCGGACCACCAGCAGCAATCGCCTCCAGCGCGGCAACGAACTCCCCACGCTCACCGGCCACCACACCGGCCCGATACTCAAAACGAGACCGGGTCAACGCCAACGAATACCCCAGATCAACCACCGAAAGCCCGGCATCACCACGAACCCGAGCCAGCAAACGCCCCGCCTGATCCGCCAGAGCCTGCGGCGACTTCGCCGACAACACCCACGGAACCGCCGACAGCCCCACCCCCACCGGACCCGCAGCATCCGAAGCCTCAGGGACCTCCGAAGCCTCCGGAGAGGGCTCCTGCTCCAGGATCACGTGGGCGTTGGTACCGCTGATTCCGAAGGAGGAGACACCTGCGATGCGCGGGGCGCCGGTCTCGGGCCACTCCCTGTGCTCGGTGACGAGCTCGACGGCGCCGGCGGTCCAGTCGACGTGCGTGGAAGGCTCGTCGATGTGAAGGCTCTTGGGAAGCACACCGTGCCGCATGGCCAGGACCATCTTCATCACGCCCGCGACACCGGCGGCGGCCTGCGTGTGACCGATGTTCGACTTCACCGAACCGAGCAGCAGCGGCCGTCCGGTCGGCCGCTCCTGGCCATAGGTGGCCAGCAGGGCCTGGGCCTCGATCGGGTCGCCCAGCGAGGTTCCGGTGCCGTGCGCCTCGACGACGTCGACCTGGTCGGCCGAGACCTTCGCGTTGGCGAGGGCCTGACGGATGACGCGCTGCTGGGCCGGTCCGTTGGGGGCAGTGAGGCCGTTGGAGGCGCCGTCCTGGTTGATGGCGGAGCCACGGATGACGGCGAGGACGTCGTGGCCGTTGCGGCGGGCGTCCGAGAGCCGCTCCAGCAGCAGCATGCCGACACCCTCGGCCATGCCCATGCCGTCGGCGGAGTCGGCGAACGCCTTGCAGCGGCCGTCGCGCGCGAGGCCCTGCTGACGGCTGAACTCCATGAGTCCGGCGGGGCTCGGCATGATCGAGGCGCCGCCCGCCAGTGCCATGGCGCACTCGCCGTTGCGCAGCGCCTGGGCGGCCAGGTGCAGGGCGACGAGGGAGGAGGAGCACGCAGTGTCGAGCGTGACGGCCGGGCCTTCGAGGCCGAGGGTGTACGAGATGCGTCCGGACAGCACGGACGTGACGGTGCCGGTGAGGATGTAGCCCTCGGAGCCCGCGGCCCCGCTCAGGTCGCCGCCGTAGCCCTGGCCCGCCGCTCCGACGAACACGCCGGTGGCACTGCCGCCGACGGCCGTCGGGTCGATGCCGGCCCGCTCCAGCGCCTCCCAGGAGGTCTCCAGCAGGAGCCGCTGCTGGGGGTCCATCGCCAGGGCCTCGCGCGGCGAGATACCGAAGAAGGCCGGGTCGAACTCGCCCGCGTCGTGCAGGAATCCGCCTTCGAGGGCGTAGATCTTGCCCGTGGCGGAGGGGTCGGGGTCGTACAGGTCCTCGATGTTCCAGCCGCGATCGGCCGGCAGGCCGGAGATGGCGTCGCCGCCCGAGGACACGAGGTCCCACAGGTCCTCGGGCGTGTCGACGCCCCCCGGGTAGCGGCAGCTCATGGAGACGATCGCGATCGGCTCCGCTTCCTGGGACTCGACGTTGCGCAGGTGCTGGCGGGTCTGCTGCAGCTCCGCAACCACACGGGTCAGGTATTCCCGCAGCTTCTCTTCATCCGCCATCGAAACGTCGCTCCCGTCGGGTTCTAACTAAAAATGAGTGCGTGCTGCCGGGGTCGGAGGGTGAGGTCCGGAGCAGTCCGGTGTGGTCCGGCGCGGCCCGGTGTGGTCCGGTGTGGTCAGGAGAGCCCGAGGTCCCTGTCGATCAGATCGAACAGCTCGTCGTTAGTGGCAGATTCGAGTCCCGCCACAGCGCCGTCCCGGTCGGCCGCCGATTCGTCCGTACGCCGGTCCTGGCTGAGCTTCGAGAGCAGGGCTTCGAGCCGCATGACGACCCTGACCCGGCCGATGTCGTCGCTGTCGCGGGCGGCGAGTGCCTGCTCCAGGCGGTCGAGTTCGTCCACCGCCGGAAGGACCTGTTCCGCGGCGGCCGGCAGGATCTCGGCCTTGAGGAGGGCCGCGAGCGCGACCGGCGTCGGGTGGTCGAAGACCATGGTCGCCGGAAGCTTGAGACCGGTGGCCGCGCCTAGCCGGTTGCGCAGTTCGACGGCGGTCAGCGAGTCGAACCCGAGGTCCTGGAAGGCCCGGCGGGCCTCGATGTCCTGGGCCGACGCGTGGCCCAGGACCCCGGCGGTGTGTTCCCGTACCAGGTCCAGAACCAGCTGGTCCTGCTCGGCCTCGGGCAGCTCGGCGAGCTTCGCCCGCAGGGCGGGGACCGAGCCCGATGCCTCGGACACCACCGCTGCCTGCTGCTCGTTGGCCCTCTTGACCTGCGGGATCTCCCCGATGAGGGGGCGGTCGCCGCTCATCGTGAAGACCGGTGCGAACCGCTCCCAGTCCATGTCCGCGAGGACCACCGCGGCATCCTCGTGGTCGAGGGCCTCCTGCAGGGCGATCATGGCGAGTTCGGGCCGCAGCGCCAGCACACCGTGCCGGGTCAGCGCTCCCTCTCCCTTGTTCTCGTCGGCGCCCGTGGCCATTCCGCCTTCGGCCCAGGGGCCCCAGGCCACGGCCGTGGCGGGTATCCCGCGGGCCCGGCTCTGCTGGGCGAGTGCGTCGAGGTAGGCGTTGGCGGCGGCGTACACTCCGTGGTCGCCCACGCCCCAGACACCGGCGACGGAGGTGAAGTAGACCACCGCGTCGAGCCCGGCCGGGTCGAGGAGTTCGTCGAAGTGACGGGCCCCGGAGACCTTGCCGTTCGCAACGTAGGCGGCCGCTTCCGGACCGCATTCGGTCAGCGGCGCCAGGAGGCCGACACCGGCGGCGTGCAGGACCGTACGTACGTGGCACCCGTCCGCCGCCAGCCCGTCCAGCAACGCCTTGACGGAATCCCGGTCGGCCACATCGCAGGCCGCAACGGTGACCTTGCCACCGGAGGCCTCCAGCTCCTCCTTCAACTCCCTTGCACCAGTGGCCTGTTCGCCGCTCCTGCTGGTCAGGACGATGTGCTCGGCGTCGTTCGCCGCGAGCCAGCGGGCGACGTGCCCGCCGATGGCTCCGGTGCCGCCGGTGACGATCACGGTGTCGGTGGGGCGCCACTGACGGCGCGCCTTCACGCCTGTGGTGGAGGCGGGGACCAGGCGTCGGGTGAAGACCCCGGAGGCCCGTACGGCCACCTGGTCCTCGACCCCGCCGCGCGGCGGACCGGCGGCGGCCGTGCGCTGTGCCAGCACGGAGGCCATCCGGTCGAGGGCCCCCGCGTCGGGCGTCTCGGGCAGGTCGACGAGTCCGCCCCAGAACGTGGCGTGTTCGAGGGCCACGACCCGGCCGAGGCCCCACATCTGAGCCTGGACGGGACGTGCGGGCCCATCGGTCTCGGTCACCGCGACGGCGGACCGGGTGACGGACCACAGCGGCGCGACCGACTCCGCCTCGGCCATCGCCCTGACCAGGGCATGGGCCTCCGTGAGACCCGTCGGGAGCACCTCGTACGCAGTGTGCGGGCGCTCGTCCATGGCGAGCAGGGAAAGCACACCGCCGAGGGGTTGCCCGGACGCCGCCGCAGTACGAAGACGAGCGGCGAGGTCCGGCTCGTCGGCGGGCCTGAGGAGCTCGACCACCGCTCCGTGATCGGTGAGCGCGTCCGCACACGCCCGCACCAGCTCCTCATCGGCGCCCGCAGCGGGGACGACGAGCAGCCAGGTGCCGGTGAGGGTGGGCACGGTCAGCTCGGTGAGCGGCCGCCACACGATCTTGTAGCGCCAGGAGTCGGCAGCCGAACGCTCACGGCTCTCCTGGTGCCAGGTGGAGAGCAGGGGCAGTACGTCGCCGAGCGCGGAGACCCGCGCGTCGTCGCCACCGAGGTCGAGCGTCTCGGTGAGCGCGGCCAGGTCCGCCTGGTCGACGGCCTGCCAGAAGGCGGCATCGACGGCATTGGCATCGGTGCTGCTGCCGATGCTCTGCTGACTTTCCGGGCTGCCGAAGGACACCTCGGGCCAGTAGTGCTTGTGCTGGAAGGCGTAGGTGGGCAGGTCGACACGCTGGGCGCCGGTGTTCGCGTAATACGCGGCCCAGTCGATGCGGGTGCCCCGGACGTGGAGTTCGGCGAGGGCGGTGGTGAGGGCGTCGGGTTCGGCGCGGTCCTTGCGCAGGGCGGGTACGAAGTCGGCCTCGTCGTCGGTGACGCAGTCCTGGCCCATGGCGGAGAGGACGCCGCCGGGGCCGAGTTCCAGGTAGGTGGTCACGCCCTGGGTCTGCAACTGCTTTACCCCGTCGAGGAAGCGGACGGCCTGGCGGACGTGGTCCACCCAGTAGTCGGCGCTCAGCAGCTCCTCGCCGGCGAGTTCCCCAGTGAGGTTGGAGACTACGGGGAACTTCGGTGCCTGGAAGGTCAGGCCCTCCGCGACCGTCTTGAACTCGGCGAGCATGGGTTCCATGCGCGGCGAGTGGAAGGCGTGGCTGACGCGGAGGCGCTTCGTCTTCTCGAAACCGGACGCGATCGCGAGTACGGCGTCCTCGTCGCCGGAGATGACGACGGAGTCCGGGCCGTTCAGAGCGGCGATCGAGACACCGTCGACCAGCAACGGCAGAACCTGATTCTCCGTCGCTTGGACGGCAACCATCGCGCCACCGGTCGGCAGCGCCTGCATCAGGCGGCCCCGGGCGGCAACGAGTGCTGCCGCGTCCTCCAGGGACCAGACACCCGCGACGTGGGCGGCGGCCAGCTCACCGATCGAGTGGCCGAGCAGGTAGTCGGGCGTGACTCCCCAGTGCTCCAGCAGCCGGAACAGAGCGACCTCAACAGCGAACAGCCCCGCCTGGGTGTAGACGGTCTGGTCGATCAGCTCCGACCCACCGAACACGATGTCCTTGACCGGCTGGTCGAGATACCGGTCCAGCTCCGCGCAGAC